>VGIF01000151.1 GCA_016868015.1 Betaproteobacteria bacterium | reverse complement strand
TGAAATCAGCATTCATTTCGCCTAATCGGCATCATCGCTTTCCTCGGGCGCACCTTTTACCTACTTGATCAGCGTATCCTTATCAATATTCTGGCGAGCACGGTGTACCAGCCGATTCCGAATCTCGCGCTCTCGGGCGCGACGCGCATGGGCGTGGTGGCGTTTGCCAAAAGCCTCGCGGACGAAGCGGGGCGCGACGGCATTTTGGTGAATAACGTCGCGCCGGGGTCGCTGTTGTCCGAGCGCATGTTGAGCAACGTCACCGCGCGCGCGAAAGAGTTGGGGATTTCGGTGGAGAAAATGCTCGAAGAACGCGCCAAGGAAACGGCGGTGGGACGTATTGGTGAGCCGCGTGAGCTGGCGAATTTGGTGGCGTTTTTGGCTTCGGGGAAGTCGAGTTACATCACCGGGACTACGATCCGCGTGGATGGCGGGTTGGTGCGATCGGTGATGTAGCTCAGAGGAATGGCCCTATCAAGACCGTCATTCCAGCTTTCGCTGGAATGACGAGTTCGGTTAGGCGCCATTTCTTTTCTTTGCGATGGTCAGTTGTTTCATTGAACGCTTGCGGAGACCCAAATGAAAATCACCAATATCGATACCTTAGTCGTCGACGGCGGCTGGCGCGCGTGGACGTACGTGAAAGTTCAAACCGACGAGGGCCTGACCGGCTGGGGCGAATGCTCCGACACGCGCGTGCCGTACGCAACCTGCGGCATGGTGCGCGATTTCGCGGCGATTCTCATCGGGCAGGACCCACGCGCGTATGAAGCGCGCACGCTCGACATGTTGCGCTTGACGCGTTCCAGTTCCGGCGGCGTCGCGGCGCGCGGCATGGCGGGCATCGAATGCGCGCTGCTCGACATCGCGGCGCAGGCGCGCGGCGTTTCGGTCACCGAGTTGCTGGGCGGGCCGACGCGCGAGCGTATTCGGCTTTACTGGTCGCATTGCGGCACCACGCGCGTGCGCCATCACGACATGGTGGGCGCGCCGCCGATCAACACCTGGGCCGATGTCACGGCGCTGGGCAAGGAAGTGGTGGCGCGCGGATTCACCGCGTTAAAAACCAATGTGGTGATGCCGGGCCAGGGCGGTACCTGGTTTAGCGGCTTTGGCAAGGAAGGCACGGCGTTTGGTCTGACCATGGGGCCCAACGACGAATGGGTTTCCAACGCGCTGCTCACGCACCTTGAGAAACACATCGCTACCCTGCGCGAAGCCGTCGGGCCCAATGTCGATATCAACCTCGATTTGAACTGGCACTTCAAGCCCGAGGCGTGCATGCGCATCGCCAAGGTGTTGGAGCCGTATAACCTGCATTGGCTCGAAATCGACACTACCAACCCCGATGCCCTGGCGCAGATCAAGCAGGCGACCAGCACGCGCATTTGCACCGGTGAAACGCTGGTTCACATGAAAGAGTATTTGCCGTTTTTCATGCGCAACGCGGCGGATGTTTACATGCTCGATGTGCCTTGGAACGGCGTGGTGCAGGGCAAAAAAGTCGGCGATCTGGCGGCGATGTTTCAGGTGAACGTGGCGCCGCACAACCACTACAGCCATCTTTCCACTCACATGAGCGCGGCGTTGTGTGCGACCCTCGGTAACGTGCGCATCATGGAAATCGATATCGACGATGTGCCGTGGAAAGATGAGCTGGTGACGCACCCGCCGCAGATCGTCGATGGCCACATGATTGTGCCCAAGCGGCCGGGCTGGGGCACGGCCATCGTCGAGGAAGTGGCGCGCGCGCACCCGTGGGATCAAAGCAAAGTGTTTCATTCGAAAAATTTGGCGGCGCCGAAGAGTCATTAACTCGGTTCCGTAGGGGGGCGCACCCTACGGACCGCTAACGCTGCAAAGTATGGTCTCCAATATGAAATCAAATCGAAGGGCCTTAAAAGCAGTGAGCGCGGCCGGGATGATGTGCGGGTTTGTGCAAGCCCACGCCGCCGAGCCACCTTTCCCGGTAAAAAACGTCACCATCGTCGTGCCCTTCGCACCCGGTGGCTCGGCGGATCTGTTGACGCGCGCGCTCGCGCGCGGGCTGACCGAGCAGTGGCCGGGCCGCGCCATCGTCGTCGATAACCGGCCGGGGGCGGCCAGCATGATCGGCGCGGAATTGGTGGCGAACTCGGAGCCCGATGGCTATCGCTGGCTGCATCTGACCTCATCCTACCCGGGCGCCGTCGCCACGCGTTTAAAGCTGCCGTTCGATCCGGCCCATGCGTTGACGCCGGTTGCGATTATCGCGCGCGCACCGATGGTGCTGGCGGTGCATCCATCGGTGCCGGCGAAAACGGTGAAGGAATTCATCGCGGTGGCCAAACAACGCTCGTTGACCTACGGCTCATCGGGCGCGGGCGGCAGCAATCACTTTGCCACGGAACTCTTCGCGCAACTGGCGGGCGTGAAAATGCTGCACATCCCGTACAAGGGTATCGCACCGGCGGTGATCGGCCTCATCGGCGGTAGTGTCGACTCGATCATTGCGAGTTCGCCCGGCGTGATGACGCAAGTGAAAGCCGGCAAGGCGCGCGCGCTGGCGGTGACGAGTGCGGAGCCGACGCCGCTCATCCCCGGCTTGCCGGCGATCGCGCAGTCCGGGTTGCCGGGTTATGCGTATGAAAACTGGTGGGGGCTCGCGGTGCCGGCGAAAACACCGCCGGGCGTGGTCAACAGCATCAACGCCACGGTCAACAAAGTGCTGGCGAGCGCCGAGATGAAACAACTGCTCGAGCGCGAAGGCGCTGCCGCCTCGCTGATGAGTGTGACGCAGCTGGCGGATTTTCTGCCCCGTGAAATCGCGCTGTATCGCAAGATGGCGCAAGCGGCCGGCATGAAACCCGAGTAATGCGCTTGACGCCGCGGCGCCGCTAATGGAAGCTCGATCGGTTAAACCCGCTTTGAACAACACCAGGAGCTCATCATGGATCGCAAGGATCGCCTAACAGCCAACGATTTTCCGCCCGAAGTGTTGCGTTTGTTCGACGGCTTCGTGCACGGCACCAAAACGCGCCGCGAGTTTCTCGATGGCGCTGCGAAATTCGCCACCGGCAGCTTCACCGCGGCGGCGATGCTGCAAGCGTTACAACCGAATTTTGCCTGGGCGCAGCAGGTGAAAAAGGACGACCCGCGCATCAAAACCGAAAACGTCGAATACGATTCGCCGCAAGGCCACGGCAAAATGCGCGGGCTTTTGGCGCTGCCCGCCAAAGCCGCGGGCAAGCTGCCGGGGGTGATCGTGATTCACGAAAACCGCGGGCTCAATCCGTATATCGAAGACGTGGCGCGGCGGCTCGCGGTGTTGAATTTCATCGCGTTCGCACCGGACGCGTTGTTCCCCGTCGGCGGCTACCCCGGCGACGAAGACAAAGGCCGCGCGCTGTTTGCCAAACAAGACACCAAAAAACGCATTGAGGATTTGGCGGCGGGCGTGGCGGTGTTAAAAGCGCGGCCCGAGTTCAGCGGCAAATGGGGCTCGGTCGATTTTTGTTTCGGTGGCGGCATCGTCAATTTGTTCGCCACGCGTTTCCCCGACATGGCGGCCGGTGTCGCGTATTACGGCGTGCAACCGGCGGCGAGCGCCGTGCCCAACATCAAAGCGGCGATCATGATCCACAACGCCTCCGACGATGCGCGCATCAACGACGGGCACCCCGCGTACGAAGAAGCGATGAAGGCCAACAAAGTGCGCTTCGAACATTTCAGCTACCCGAACACGCAACACGGCTTTCACAACGACACCACCCCGCGCTTTGATGAAGCCGCGGCGAAGTTGTCGTGGGAGCGCACGGTGGGGTTTTTCAACAAGCATTTGCGCTAAACGCTTTATTATTGTAAGTATCTGATTTTATTGAATATTTTTTGAGGAAGTTTTTTGGCTATGGACACCACGGAAAACAAAGTCGGCACCATCACCGGCTCACGCGCGCTGGTCGACGCGCTGCTGCGCGAAGGCATCGATCACGTGTTCGGCATACCGGGCACGCAGAACCTCGCGTTTCTAGATGCGCTGCGCAGCACGCCGCAAATTCGGTTTGTGCTGACGCGCCACGAGCAGGGCGCGGCTTTCATGGCGTACGGTTTTGCGCGCGCGCGCAATGCGCCGGCGGTGGTGACTGCCACCGAAGGGCCGGGCTTGACCAACTTGGTCACCGCAATCGCCGCGGCCAACAAAGGCAACGTGCCGCTGATTAGCATCTGCGGCGTGCAAGAGAGTGAAATGCGCGAGCGCGATGCGACGCAGGATCTCGATCAGATTCCGTTCATGAAGCCGATTACCAAGTGGGCCTACAGCATTCCGTATCCCGAGCGTATCCAGGAAATGGTGAGAAAGGCGTTTCGCGTGGCGCTGACCGAGCCGCAAGGGCCCACGCATCTCGAAGCGCCGAATGAAGTGATGTTGCAGCCAGTGCATGCGGAGGCGATTGCACCTCAGGCCTATCGCGCGACGGTGCCCGCGGTGTGCGATTCGGCGCAGCTCGATGCGGCGTGGGCGATGATCAGCAAGGCGCAGCGGCCGCTCTTTGTCGTCGGGCGCGGTGTGATGAAAGAAAAAGTTGGCGCGCAAATGGAAGCGCTCGCCACGGCCACCGGCATCCCCGTCGCGGTGTTGCAGTATTGCCCCGATGCGTTTCCCTCCACCCACCCGCTGGCGCTGGGCCCGCTGGGGCGCAACGGCTTTTCGAGTGCGAACAAAAACGCGCCCAAGGCCGATGTGGTGGTGGCGTTCGGCGCGCACTTCGATGTGTTCTCCACCATGTACAAGTATGGCGTGATCAGCAAGGACGCGAAGATCATTCACCACACCAGCGCGCCGGGGCAGATCGGCATCGTGTTCCCGGTGGAAATGGGCGTGGCCGGGTCGACCGCGAGCTTCATCAAGGGGCTCGCCGAGCGCGCCGGTAAATCCAGCACGCGTAAACCGTGGGTCGATGTGGCCCAAGCACGCGCCGATTTCGAGGCCGAATTGAACAGCGTGCTAAAACCCAACGCGACGCCGATTCAATCGCAGTGGGTCGCGCATTGCATCCGCAAGGCGCTGCCGAAAAACGGCATCTGCGTGGTCGATGCCGGCAACGGCGGCAAGCATGTGCGCAGCTACTTCAAGAGCTACGAGCCGTTCACCTTTCAGTGCATCGACGATTGGGCTTCGGTCGGCGGCTCGTTCCCGATCGCGCTGGGCGCGAAGCTCGCCTGTCCCGACCGTCCGGTGATCGCCGCTTCCGGCGACATGGGCATCATGTGCAACATCGGCGAAATGGAAACCGCGCTGCGCGAAAACATCCCCGTGGTGCACGTGATCTTCAACGACGAGGGTCTCGGTAACGAACGCGCGTTCCAGAACGAGCATTTTGGCGGACGCTTTTTCGCGTGTGACTACAAAAATCCCAACTTCGGCGATCTCGCCAAAGTGTTCGGCGGTTATGGCGAGCGTGTGACCGATCCAACCAAGTTGCAAGGCGCGATCGAGCGTGGGCTAGCGAGCGGCAAGCCTGCGTTGATCGATGTGATGATCGATCAGCTGACGCTGGCGCCGGTGGTGTTTAAGCAATAAATTCGGCGTGGCTTGAAAAAAATACAGAAATCTGTATCATTACTCGCATGAAAACCACGCTCGATATCAACGACACACTGCTGGCCGACGCCAAAGCGTTGGCGGCGCGTCAGCGCATTACCTTGACGCGCCTGATCGAGGAGGGTTTGCAGTTGCGGTTGCGTGCTCGCCCGGGCCGCAGTGGCCAGCGCCGCCGTGCGATCCCCGTTTACAAAGGGCGCGGTGGTCTCGCGCCGGGGGTAGACCCACTCAGCAACCGCAGCATGCTGGACGCGGCGGATGACGCCTGATGTGAACGTGCTGGTCGCGGCTTCCCGCGGCGATCACCCGCATCATGTAACGGCGCGAAACTGGTTGGATAAAGCGCTGCGCGCGTGCGAGGGCGGCGCCAGTCTGAAACTCATGCCCATGGTCAGCGCGAGTTTTTTGCGGCTGGTGACGCACGTGCGTATTTTCCCGCGGCCCACGCCGACAGCCGATGCACTGGCGTTTCTCGACGCACTGATGGTCTCGCCCGGTGTTGAAACCCCAAGCTTGGGGCGCGAATGGCCCAAGCTGCGCGAGTTGTACAAGGAAAGAGCGCTTGCAGCGAACGACATTCCGGATGCGTGGCTCGCGGCAGCGGTCATGCATTACAGCGAACACCTGGTCACTTTCGACAAGGGGTTTAAGCGTTGGCTCGCGGCTTCGCAAGTGACGGTGCTTGCGCCGTAGAGGTCGGCGGGTTTTGCGGGTTCCGGAGAAAAGCGCGGTTGTCTGCATTTACCGCCGATGGTGCTTAAGCGCACGATCGCCATGCGTAACGGCTAGTATCCCGAGTCAGAAGTTCGCAGCAGAATTCTTTTGCCTGCGCGCCACGGCTTTGTCGCGCTCCTCACAGGGTGCCCAAGCCTGTCTCGTCGCGCTTCGCGCCGTAACGCGCAGGCAAGAGAATTCGCGAACACGGTCTTTCTACTCTAAAATTTTGCTACGAACTTCTGACTCAGGACACCAGCGCATCTTGTTCAATTAATTTTCCCCCAGTGGGCAAGCGTTCGAACGGTAACCGCGGAGTGCTACTATGCGCAAGCGCACGGGTTCGACGATAATGCAGGCTCCACGAAGCGAAGGAGCAACCCATGGTTCGACGCGTAGTCACCGGCCACGACCAAAACGGCAAGGCCATTGTTTTATCCGACGGCGATGCGCCGTTTGTGATGACCAATCCGGCGCGGCCGGGTTATGTGTCCACCGACATCTGGCGCACCAACGCCACGCCCACGCCGATGGTGGCCCAACATGAAGAGCCCACGCTCGGCCCGCGCCGCCAAATGCCCGAGCCCAACGGCACGGTGTTTCGCATCAACCGCGTGATGCCGGAGACCAGCGAAATCACCGACATGACGCCGGAGCAGTCGAAAAAATTGTTCGCCGCACTCGGTAACGAAACCGCCTCGACGTTTCATAAAAACAAGCGCCACCCGCTGATGCATCGCACGCAGACCATCGACTACGTGTTGATTTTGTCGGGCGAGATTTATTGCGTGTTGGACGACACCGAGGTGTTGTTGAAGGCGGGCGACACCATGATTCAGTGCGGTACCAATCACGCATGGAGCAATCGCTCGAACGCGCCGTGCGATATCGCGTTTATTTTGATTGACGGCAAGTTTGCACCGGAGCTGGCGAAGTCTTTGGAGGGGAAGTGACCGCGGCGTTGTCACGGAAAGCAAGCGCTGACATAACCCACACTGTCGCTCCCGCGCAGTCGGGAGCCCATAGGGTGTCTCAAGTGCAACTGCGTTATGGGTTCCCGCCTTATTTGAGTGCACACCGGGAACGACACGGTGGTGGAGAACGATACGCTCGCGTTCATAGAGGGTTACGGGCAATTCTTGGTGCTTGTGCGCTCGTGGTAGTTCCCGCGCAAGCACAAGACGCTTTCCCCACCAAACCCGTACGCATCATCCTTTCCACTGCCGCCGGCGGCGCCTCCGACACCATGGCGCGTTTGATCGCCGAGCGCTTGACGCCGCAGTGGAAACAAAACGTGCTGGTGGAAAACCGTCCCGGCGGCGGCGCGGTGATCGCTACGGAAGTCATCGCGCGCGCCAACGCCGACGGCCACACGCTGGGGTTGCTCGGCAGCACGCTCGCCACCAACCCGGCCGTGCGCAACGATCTTCGATACGACACCGCCCGCGATATCGCGCCGCTACTTTACTTGGGCTCGGCACCGGCGGTGTTGACCACGCGCGCCGATTTCCCAGCCAAAACGCCGGCGGAATTTTTCGCGGTGGTGAAGGCGAGCCCCGGTAAGTACGCCTACGCCAGCCCTGGCGTCAGCACCAATGGCCATCGTTCGATGGAAGCGTTAAAACGTGCGATGGGATTGCAGATTACCCACTTGCCCTACAAAGGCGCGGTGCCCGCGGTGACGGATTTACTCGGCGGGCAGATCGCCATGCTGATGGCGACACCCACCGCGTTTAAGCCGCATATTCTGAGCGGGCGCTTGCGCGCGATCGCGGTCACCAGCGTCAAGCGCTATCAAAGCTTGCCCGAAGTGCCCACACTCGCGGAAGCGGGCGTGGCGGGTTTCGATCACAGCGAGTGGTGGATGCTGGTCGGGCCCGCGCGCATACCCGAAGCCATCGAAGCGCGCTTGCATAAAGATTTGTCCGCCGTGGTGGGCCAGCCCGAGTTTCGCCAGCGCATGCTCGATCTCGATATCGAAACGTTTACCAACACGCGCGAAGCGAGCCGCGCTCATCTGCGGCAGCAGCTTGCGCGTTGGGCGCGCGATGCCAAGGCACTGGGTATGACGCCGTAGGGGTTTCGACATTGTTACATAAGTATTTAATTTTACTGATATTTTTATAATAGCTGCTAGAGCGTTGACTAAGGGAAAAACTGCCTATGTCTCGTGACACCAACAACTTTCAGCCCGGCATACTCGCCGCAGTGCCGCGCGCGGCGCGTTACGTCGCGTATGCGGTGGGTGAGCCGCGCCGCGTGAAGCCGGCGCTGGCGGCGCTGGCGGCGCTCGCCGATGGCGACGAAGTGGTGGTCGGTGTCGGCGCCGCGCTCGCGCGGCAACTTAACGCGAGCATCGCCGGCTTGCGGCCGTTTCCGCGCTTGACCGGCGCCAAGGTCGACGTGCCGGCGAATTCATCGGCGCTGTGGTGCTGGATCCGCAACGACGATCGCGGCGACATTTTGCATCGCGCGCGCGCCATCGACACCGTGCTCGACGGTGCGTTTAAGCCGCGTCTCGTGGTCGACGGCTGCCGTTACCACGAAGGGCGCGACCTCACCGGCTACATCGACGGCACGGAAAACCCCAAGGGCGCGAAAGCGCAGCGCACCGCGTTCGTGACGGGCCAGGGCGCGGGGCTCGATGGGGCGAGCTTTGTCGCGGTTCAGCAGTGGCTGCACCATTTTGCGAAGTTCGAGGCGATGAGCGCACGCGAACAAGACAACGCCATCGGCCGGCGCAAGCGCGACAACGTCGAGCTGGAACACGCGCCGGCATCCGCCCACGTCAAACGCACGGCGCAAGAGGATTTTGATCCCGAAGCCTTCGTGCTGCGGCGCTCGATGCCGTGGATCGACGGCGCGCGCGCGGGGCTGATGTTCGTCGCGTTCGGCGCGTCGTTCAATGCGTTCGAAGCGCAGATGCGGCGCATGGCCGGCATCGACGACGGCGTCACCGATGCGCTGTTTCGATTCACCCAGCCGTTGACCGGCGACTATTATTGGTGCCCGCCGGTGAAGCGCGGCAAGCTCGATTTAAGCCGCCTGCTGCGATAACGCAGGCGCAAGCCGATATTTACGTAAGTATTTGAGTTAATTGAGTTTTTATTTTTTCGGTTTAGCGCCCGCGCGCCCCGCCGTAGCGGTAGCGATACGGCTCCGCGCAACGCATCACGGCGCGATCGCTGTTAAGCGACAAACAATGGCGCGCATCGGCTTCGCGCGCGTGCTTGGCTGGGTTGGCGATGGCGATGGCGATGGCGATGTCGCGCGGCGCGGTGTCGGCGACGCGCGGTTTTTCTTCTTGCATTTGAGCAAACGCGCTGCCCGATAGCAGCAGAACGATGGCGCAGCCGGCGACGAGCGATTTCATAATGGCCTCCATTTTTAGCGTAGGATCATTTTGCCACGAGCGTGCGCGCATCGGCTAGGCGCGCGCTTGAATCATTCTATACTGATGCAATCGTTTTCATAGAGACTCCATCATGAGCGCCACACGCCCGCGCGTCGCCATTCTCGGCATGCATCTCGAGAGCAACGCCTTTGCGCCGATTTCCACCGAGGAAGATTTTCGCAAGTCGTGTTATTTCGAGGGCGCTGCGATGCTCGCCGAAGCCGCCAAGGCAGCACCCGCGATGCCCGCCGAGATTCCGGGTTTTATCGAGGTGATGAACGCGAGCGGCGCGTGGGAGCCGCTGCCGATCATCATCACCGCCACCGAGCCCGGCGGCCCGGCGGAACAACGTTTCGTCGATGCCACGCTCTCGCGCATGCGCGCGATGCTCAGCGCCGCAGCGCCGCTCGATGCGATTTATATCTGCAATCACGGCGCAATGACGGCTTCGGCGAGCGACGACCCCGACGGCGCGTTGTATGCGCTGTGCCGCGAGATTGCGGGCGCGAACGTGCCGGTGCTCGCTACCGTCGATTTGCACGCGAATATTTCGCGGCGCATGGTCGATAGCGTCGATTGCATTGTGTCGTATCGCACCAACCCGCATGTTGACCGGCGCGAGCGCGGCTGCGAAGCCGCGGCACTGATGCGCCGCTTGCTCGCCGGCGAGCGCTGGGAAAAAACCTTTATCCGCATGCCGATTACGCCGCCCTCGGTGACGCTGTTGACCGCGCGCGGCGCTTATGCCGACATGATTAAGGAAGGCCAGCGCCACATCGGCCCCGACCTGCCGGTGGTGTCGATCGTGGGCAGCTTTACCTTCAGCGATTCGCGCGAGTGCGGTATCGCCATTCTCACCTACGGTCATGGCGACAAACCCAAACGCTTGGCACGCCAGCTCGCCGAATTCGCGTGGGCCGAACGCGAGCGTTTTCGCGTGCAGCTCACTTCGATCGATGATGCGGTGGCGCGCGCCAAGGCGGCGGGCGAAAAAGGCGAACGCACCGCGATCTGCATTGCCGACGTGGCGGATAACCCCGGCGGCGGCGGGCGCGGCAACACCACCGATGTGCTGGAAGCTTTGCTCGCCGCGAAAGTGGAGCGCGCATTGCTGGGCAACTTTGTCGATGCTGCGGCGGCCGCGCGCTGTCACGCCGCGGGCGTGGGTGCGACGCTGTCGCTCACGTTAAACCAGGGCCGCGCGGATGCGCACGGGCGCGAAGTGCCGATCGAGGCCACCGTGCTGGCGTTATCGGATGG
>VGIF01000150.1 GCA_016868015.1 Betaproteobacteria bacterium | reverse complement strand
GTTCAAATCGAGACCAGAAAAAATCATCTGTTATTTATTTACAATCAACCAATTAGCACGTTTCGGGCACTCAACGTCCGGACACTACTGGATTTTATTGACTATTTTTTAGCATGTCGTTGGCATCGCCAAGCGCCGGATAACCGGCTTCGACGGCATCGGAACGAAACGCCTCATCCACCGGCACCGGCAAGGCAACGATGGTTTTGCCATCGGCGTGCAAGCGGCGATTGAAAATGCCGCGCGATTGGAAATGCGCATCGTTGAGTGCGTCTTGCAAGCTCGCCACCACGCTGCAGCACAAATCCTTGCCGTCGAAAATTTTTTGCCACTCATCGGCGGTTTTGTCGGCGATCGCTTGCGCCACCGCGCGCTGCGTGGCGGCGGGGTCATTGTCGTCGTCGCGATATTGTGGCGCGAGCGCGATCGCCTCGCAAAAATTCTCCCAGAATTTTTGTTCCAGCGGCGCTGCGGAAATAAAGCGGTTGTCTTTGGTGCGGTAAATATTAAAGCGCGGGCTGCCGCCGGTGACTTTTTCACCGCCGGGTTTGGGCCACTCGCCCGCGGCCAAACCGTTGCCCATCGCCCAATACATGAACGTGAACAGGTTGTCGCCCATCGCTACGTCGAGCTTGCAGCCTTTGCCGGTGACATCACGCGCGCGCAACGCGAGCAAAATGTTGATCACCGCCGGATAGGCGCCACCGCCGATATCGGCGATCAGCGCCGGCGGTAAGGTCGGCGCACCCGTGCCGTCGGCGGTCAACGACATCATGCCCGCTTCGGCGACATAGTTGATGTCGTGCGCCGCAACTTGCGCGCGCGGGCCGGTTTGGCCGTAACCGGTGATCGCGCAATAAATAATGCGCGGATTGATCTTGCGCAGCGCGTCGTAGCCCAAGCCCAAACGATCCATCACGCCGGGGCGAAACTGCTCCACCACCACATCAGCCTCACGAATCAACGGCACCAGTTGCTCGCGCACCTTCGCGTCTTTCAGATCGACCGCAAGGCTTTTTTTGCCGCGATTTAACATCGCGAAGTTGACGCTGTCGGTGCCGAACTTGGGCTCGTACGAGCGCATTTCATCGCCGCGCCCCGGCCGCTCGGTTTTGATTACATCCGCGCCGGCTTCGGCGAGGATCAACGTCGCCAGCGGACCGGGCAGCAGCGTGCTGAAGTCGAGAACCTTGATCCCCGCCAGCGGTTGGATTTTCCCTTCACCCGTCACGCTTCACCCTTCACTTTTTTAAAAAACTCCGCCCAATCAACTGCCGATGAATCTGGTTGGTGCCTTCCCAGATCTGCGTAATCTTCGCGTCGCGCATCAGCCGCTCCACGCGCAAATCCTTGATGTAGCCGTAGCCGCCGTGCAACTGCACCGCGTCGGTGGTGATGCGCATGGCGATGTCAGAGGCGCGCATTTTGAGCATCGATGATTCCACGCCGAAGTCGCTGGCGCCGCCGTCGATCATGCGCGAGACATGCCACAGCCACGCCTCGCATTGCGCGAGATCAGTCGCCATGTCGGCGAGCATGAACTGGATGCCCTGAAACTCGACGATTTTGCGGCACGATTGTTTGCGTTCATTGATGTAGGCCACCGCGTCTTCGAACGCGCCGCGCGCAATGCCCAGCGCGTGCGCCGCCACACTAGGGCGCGATTTGTTGAGCGACGCCAACAAAATCTTCAGCCCATCGCCGGGTTTGCGCAGCAAATTGGCGCGCGGCACGCGGCAGTTGTCGAAGGCGAGCGTCGCCGTGCTGGAAGCGCGCAAACCCATTTTGTCTTCCTCGCGCACCACGGTGAGCCCCGGCGTGCCTTTTTCAATGATCAACACCGAGATCGACGCCTTGCCGTCTGCAATCTCGCTCCACTTGCCGAACACCAGCAGCAAATCAGCATGCGCGCCGTTGGTGATAAAGGTCTTCGAGCCGTTGACGATGATATGGTCACCCGCCGGCTTGAACGACGTTTGCATGCCGGTCGCATCCGACCCGGCGGTGGGCTCGGTGATCACCAGTGACGCCAGCGCGCCCTGCGCCACCCTAGGCAGCAGGCGCGCTTTTTGTTCGTCATCGCCGAAATCGATCAGCGGTTTTATCGCGTGAAAATTGGTCGCCCAAATGACGCCGGTCGACGCGCACGCCTTGCTGATTTCACGCACGCACTCGAGATACGCCGCGTACGAGAGTGGCGCGCCACCGAAAGCATCGGGCACGAACATGGCGTTCAACCCTAGCGCGTTGATCGCTTTGACGTTGTCCCACGGGAATTCGCCGCTCTTGTCGTATGCGGCGGCGCGCGGCGCGATTTTGTCGCGCGCCAGCGTGCGCACCGCGTCGATCAGCATGCGCTCTTCGTCGAAGAACGCGACGCTGCTATCGATGTGGTCAAACACTTTCATAAAAAATATAATAAAATCAGATACTTATGACATCATTGCGTGCGCGACGCACGGCCCCAACAGGCTGTCGTTCCCGCGCAGGCGGGAACCCATGACACAGGTGCCACTGGCAACACCGTATGGATTCCCGCCTGCGCGGGAATGACCAATTGAATTGTTGTGCGCTCATGTTACCTGGCGGGGAATACTCAGTGCGCGATGCCCTGCGCGCCATCGATATACAGCGTCTCACCGGTGAGGAACGACAGGTCTTCGCAAAATATCGCGGCGGTGAGCTTGGCAATGTCTTCCGGCGTTCCCGGTTTGTTGCCGGGAATGCGCTTCGCCAAAAACTCACGCAGCGGCCCCTTGAAGGCTTCACGATTTAAATCGGTTTCGATGTAACCCGGCGCCACATCAAGCACGCGGATATTTTTCGACGCCCACTCCACCGCCAAACAACGCGTAATCGCGCCCACCGCTGCTTTCGAGGTGCAATAGGCGACGTTGCGCTTGACGCCAATCTTGTCGAAGTAAGAGCCGATGTTGACGATAATGCCGCCGCCCGCCTTGACGAGATGCGGATACACCTCGCGGCACGCGGTGAATACTGCCGTGGCGTTGGTGCTCATCACCTGGTTGTAGACGTCGAGCGTTAGTTTGTCGCTCGGCGCATCCAAATGAATGCCGGCGTTATTGACGATGCCGTGAATTGCACCAGTTTTTGCGGCGACGGTAGCGAGCGCGTGTTTGACGCTCGCTTCATCCGTCACGTCGCATTTGGTGTTTACGAGGCGCGGCGCGAGTTCGGCAGGCACTGCCGTTTCCGGCCCCGCACCTTTGCGGGTTAAACAACCGACGGTGAAGCCGCGCCGCGCAAGTTCGAGCGCGATTACCGCGCCGATGCCGCGGCTCGCGCCGGTAACCACAATCGTTTTCTTACCGCTCATCGCCCCTCACCCCTCACGCCTCACTTGTCCTTAAAAGCCGGCTTGCGTTTATTGGCAAACGCCGTCATGCCCTCGTGCGCGTCCTCGGTTTGAAACGCCAACGTCGCGAGGTCGGTTTCGATTTTTAGCCCCTCATTGATCGGCGTGTCGCCCGCTCGCTTCACCGCGTCGCGCGCGAACTGCAACACCGGCAGGCTGTAACACGTGAACTCACGCGCAAACGCCACGCCGCCCGCGAGCGCATCACCGTCGATAATACGGTTCACCAAACCGATGCGATACGCTTCCTCCGCATCCACCGTGCGCCCCGTCATCACCATTTCCAGCGCGCGCGCCTCGCCTACCACGCGCGGCAGGCGCTGCGTGCCGCCGTAGCCGGGGATGAGGCCCAACTTGATTTCCGGCGTGCCCATTTTGGCGTTTTTGGTGGCAAGCCTAAACGTGCATGCCAATGCCAGCTCCATGCCGCCACCGAAGGCGTAGCCGTTGATCACCGCCACCGACGGCATCGGCAGCGTGTCGAGTTTTGCGAACGTCGCTTGCCCGTAATCGCCGCCTTGTTTTTGCTGCATTAGCGTGCGGCCGAACAACTCCTTGATGTCCGCACCGGCGCAAAATGCCTTGTCGCCCGCGCCGGTGATGATCAGCGCGCGGGCGTCAGACTTTGCGACCTCGTCGAATTTTGCGTGCAAATCGCAAATCAGCGAAAACGACAACGCATTCAACGCATCCGGTCGATTAAGCGTAATCACCGCAAATTCTTCAACCCGAGTCAATTCATTTGCCATACCACCACTCCTTACGCCTCACCCCTTCCACCTCACTCCAGACGGAACAATTTTCCCTGCCTTCGCCCACTCCACCAGCTCGCGCTTCAAAATCTTGCCGCTGGCGGTGAGCGGAAACGCCTCCATGCGTATAAAAAATTCCGGCATGTCGTATTTGGACAAGCCTTCATCGTTTAAGTGCGCGAGCAGCGCATCGCCTTCCACCGCCACACCCTCGCGCTGAATAATCGCCAAACACACGCGCTCGCCCAAGCGCTGATCGGCCACGGAAAACGCCGCGGCCTTCAACACCGCCGGATGTTTGATTGCCAGGTTTTCGATGCGCGAGGGGTGGATGTTATGCCCGCCGCGGATGATCAAATCTTTTTTGCGGCCGACGATTTGCAGATTGCCCTGCGCATCCACCCGTCCCAGATCGCCGCTCATGAACCAGCCGCCGGCGTTAAACGAGTTTTCGGTGGCGTTTTGGTTGTTAAAATAACCCAGCATCAGCAGCGCGCCGCGCGTGCCGATCTCACCGATGTCCCCGGGCTGGGTGACTTCGATATCCGCGTTCTCCTGATCCCACAGCCGCGTTTCGTAGCCGTGGCAGGCGCGTCCGCACGTCGTGGTGATGATTTCGACGGAATCGTCGGGCATGGTGTATTGATGCGAGCCGTTTTCGGTCATGCCGTAAATGTTTTGCGGCTTAATGCCCATGTCGAGAAACGCGCGCGCGGTCTCGGGCGGAATGACCGAGCCGGCCATGTAAAACAAATTCACCTTGCCTAGATCCTTACGCCCGCGCGCCTTGGCATCGGCGAGAATGTCAATGGCGTGCGTGGGCACGCCCATCACGTAGGTGGCGTTGGTTTCGAGCAAGCCCTCGAGCGGCTTCATGCCGGGCATTAAATCGTTCACCACCAGCTCGAACCCCGCGGCAAGGCTTTGCGCGATCGCCACCGTGGCGATGTGATGCGACAGCGGACTCATCGAATACAAAATCGTTTTGTCGTCGTGATGCCAGTCGTGCACCATCGCGCGGCCGTTGGCGAGCAAGGTGTTATCCGAGTGCAGCACGCCCTTGGGTATGCCGGTGGTGCCGGAGGTGAAGGCGAGGTAGACGATTTTGTCGGGGTCGTTATCGGGTTCGGGCAAGCTTTGCGGCTTGGTGTCTAGTGCGGGGAAGTTGCCGTCATCCATGCGGTACACGCGCTTTAACGCGGGCAACGACTTCGCCGCCTCGAACACGTCAACCTTATTCGCATCCGCGCCGTAACCGGCTTGCGTGAACAACGTCGCGGTTTGTATGCGCTCCATCAGCGCGACGATTTCGCCCACGGTGTAGTTCTGGTGCAGCGACGGGTTGCACACATAGCCATTGCGCGAGCAAGCGAGAAACACGATCACCGCTTCGACGCGATTAGGCAGCCACACCGAGACGCGCTGGCCGCGCTTGATGCCGGCAGTGTGCATCTCGGCGGCGAGCGCATCGACCCACTGCTGCAGTTGCGCCCAAGTCAGGCGATGGCGGCTGTCGCGCAACGCGTACGCTTGCGGGCGCGCGCGGGCGTGATGCGCCAGCAAGCCGTACATGGTTTCATCGCGCCACCAGCCGGCGTCGTAGTAGCGGCGGGCGGTGCGGGGGTTGTGGAGGGTGAGTAGTGTCGACATCGCGTGGCAATTCGAGATCCCTCCCACTGTCGTTCCCGCGAAGGCGGGAACCCATAACACCGCACCATAGGGCACATCGTATGGATTCCCGCCTTCGCGGGAATGAGATGGGAAGTTTTTCGTTTCTATCGTATGGGGCTGGGTAACAAAGCTATTGAACGAGACATATTCACTACTTAATGCCCAAACTTATCCGCATCCGGCTGGCGCTTGCCACGGAACGACTCGCCCAACTCTTTCGACTCATCCGAATCCAAATATAGTCGCAGCAACAAATCATGCGACACGCGCGCCAGCCCCGTCACGCCTGTGTGCCGCGCGGTGAATGCTGCCTTGAGTGAGGCCAGCGCAAACGCGCCGCGATCGGCGATCTCCAGCGCCATTTTGCGCGTTTCGTCTCTCAACTTATCGTCGGGCACCACCTTGTTGATCAAGCCTATCGACAACGCCTCTTTAGCCGACAGCCGTGGGTTGGCAAACCACATTTCCTTGGCTTTTTTCTTACCGACCAAGTCTTCGAGGTACCAGGTGCCATACCCCGCGTCGAAGCTGCCCATCATCGGGCCGACTTGGCGAAACACCGCGCTTTCTTTCGCCACCGTGATGTCGCACATCACTTGCAGCACTTGGCCGCCGCCCACCGCGTAGCCGTTGACCATGGCGATCACCGGTTTTTGCAGTTTTTCGATGGACTCGTAAATTTCCAGCGTGGGCAGCATACCGGCGTACAGCGTGCTGTCTTCCATGCCCTCCTTGCGCCCGCCGATGCAAAAGAATTTATCGCCCGCGCCGGTGATCACGATCACGCGCGTGCGCGTTTCGCGGCGAATATCGTTGATGCAGTCGCGGATGTCGTGGCACATCTGCGGCGTGAACATGTTGCCGTCGTCGGGGCGGTTTAGCGTCAGCCAGCCGATCGGGCCGTCTTCTTCATACAGGATGGTTTGAAAGGACATTTTTACCCCTAAATGCTTTGACGCAGATTAACGCAGATTTTCGCAGATTAAATCCGATCGACCGCATGTCAATCTGCGAAAATCTGCGTCTAAGGTTTTTCGATTTTTACACAACCTTCGCCGCCTTGAGTTGCGCGATGTGCGCGGCATCGTAACCCAACAAACCGCTCAACACCGCATCGTTGTGCTCACCCAGCTTGGGCGGCGCGCTACGATAACTCGCGTTGTTGTCGTCCACCGCGATGCCCAAACCCACTTGCGGGATTTTGCGCGAACCTTCGACGGCGGTATAGAACAACCCGCGCGCGATTAACTCCGGGTCGCTCGCCACTTCTTGCGCGTTGTTCACCGGCCCCGCCGGCACGTTGTGCTGCACGAACAATTTCAGCCAATGCTCGCGCGTTTGCGTGCGTAACACGCTCTGAATTTTGTCGACGATTTCCGCACGCACCGCGTTGCGTTGCGCGTTGGTGGCGTAACGCGGATCATCGGCGACCGCGGGCTCGCCCACCGCCTGCCAAAAGCGCTTAAAAATGCCGTCGTTGCCCAAGCCCAGCGTGATCGGCCTATCTTGCGTGTCGAACACTTGATACACTGAAATCACGCTGTCCTTGGCACCCGTACGTTTGGGCAGCGGGCCGCCGCCAAGATAGGGCACAATCCGCGGCGCCATGAAGCGCGTCATGCTGTCGATCATGCTCACGTCGAGTTTGTGGCCGTTGCCCGTGCGTTGCCGGTCAAACAGCGCCGCCAGAATTGCATAGGCTGAATCCATGCCCGCGATCAAATCCGCCGCGGGCGTGCCGATTTTTTGCGGCGGGCTTTCGGCTTCGCCGGTCAAATCCATCACGCTGCTGTAGCCCTCGGCGATCAAGTCGTAACACGGGAAATCCTTGCGCGCGCCTTTTAAACCGAAGCCCGATAACGACAAATGCACGATGTCCGCGCGCACCGCCGACAACGCCGCGTGATCCACGCCGAGTTTTTTTTGCACGCGGTCGGTGAGATTAACGATCACCACGTCGCTTTTGCGCACCAAATCGTGCAGCACCGCGCGGCCGGCATCGCCGGTGTAATCGAGCGTGACGCTTTGCTTGTTGCGATTACAACTCATGAACCACAGCGATTCGCCGTCGAGAAACGGCGGGCCCCACGCGCGGCAATCGTCGCCCTTGCCGGGGCGCTCGATTTTGATCACATGCGCACCCATGTCGCCCAGCAACATAGCCGCGTAGGGGCCGGCGATCGAGGTGGTGAGATCGAGTACGGTGATGCCTTTAAGCAGCGCGAGCGGCACGCCCGGCGACGGTGGCGGCAATTTTTCGAGAGGCAGCACGGAATTTTTGCAAACCAATAAAAGCTAATGTATCGGAGGAACGTTCTCCCTCATCCCCGTCCCTTCTCCCCAGGGGGGAGAAGGGTGGGTTCTTCCCTATCCCGCCGGGGGCGCGAGCGAGGGTGAAGGAATAACCGAAACCGCCAGTGGCCCATCCATTCGGCACGGTCAAAAAAAGCGTGGTTCAACGCGGCGCTTGCTGCAACACCTCATCGTAGCGCTTGCGCGCGGCGGCTTCCCTGGCCTTGGCCGCGTCGCGCGCCTTGATCGCCTTTTCCAGTTCGATTTTCAGCGCATCGGCGCGCGCACGCGTGATGTTGTAGGCCTCTTGCGTGTTCAACACATCCTGTTCGGCGAGCTTGGATTCGAACGCGGCTTGCTGCACATCGCGATAAGCCATGGTGGCGCGAACTTGCTGCGCGTGCGGCGTAGGCGCAACGCCCGTGGCACGCTCCTCCCCCGGCGCGGATTTGCCCGCCGAGGTTTGCGCATGTACCGCCGACAACGCGAACGCGCACGCCACAACCGTCACACACGCGCCACGCATCACGGCAGCAGCACCGTTGAGCCGGTGGTGCGGCGCCCTTCGAGATCGCGATGCGCTTGCGCCGCTTCCGACAACGGATAGGTTTGGTTGATGGAAATTTTGACCGCGCCCTTTTTCACCACGGCGAAAAGGTCGCGCGCCGCCGCCTCCAAATCGGCGCGCGCCGCGGTGTAGGTGTTCAAGGTCGGCCGCGTGAGGAACAACGAACCTTTTTGCGCGAGGATGCCGATATTCACCGGCGGCACCGCGCCCGAGGCGTTGCCATAACTCGCCATCACGCCCAACGGCGCCAGGCAATCGAGCGAATCCATGAAGGTGTCCTTGCCGATGCCGTCATACACCACCGGCACGCCCTTGCCCTTGGTGATTTCGCGCACGCGCTCGGAAATTTTTTCGCGGCTGCCGACGATCACATGCTTGCAGCCTGCCTTTTTCGCGACAGCCACTTTTTCATCGCTGCCGACGGTACCGATCACCGTGGCGCCCAGATGCTTGGCCCATTGGCATAAGATCAACCCCACACCGCCGGCCGCCGCGTGCGCGAGGATGAAATCACCCTTTTTCACTTTATACGTGCGGCGCAGTAAGTACCACGCGGTCATGCCCTTTAACATCATCGCCGCGGCATCGCGATCGCTCACCCCCGCGGGGATTTTCACCAGCCGGTCGGCGGGGCGCAGTACCACTTGCGCATACGCGCCGATAGGGCCGGCGTAGGCGACGCGATCGCCCTTCTTCAAGCCTTTGACTTTCGGGCCGACGGCTTCAACCACGCCCGCGCCTTCGGAGCCCAACGTAAACGGCATCGGCAGCGGATATAAACCGGAGCGCTGATAGGTATCGATGTAGTTAAGCCCCACTGCGGTGTTGCGCACGCGCACTTGGCCCGGCCCCGGATCGCCGACCTCGACCGCCTCCCACTGCAACACTTCGGGGCCACCCGTTTGATGCACACGTATCGCGAAGGGCATTTTATAACTCCTTGATTTTATTTAATATTTTATGCAGCATCAGGTCGGCGCCGAGCGCGTCGAACAGTTGCCGTGCATTTTATATAAAACCGTGGCGCGCGGATACCAACGCGCGCTCACCGCGCACCGATACCCTAGCGCGCGAACCGCACGCTATGCGCCGCCCAACACCACGCGGTTAAACGACTCTGGCCCGTTGCCGGTGTTGGTGAGCAAAAACAAAATCGCCTTGTTTTGCTCGGGCGAGAGCACGGTGGTCGGGCCGACCGGCGCGGTCACGCGCACGTTGATGATCTCATCGATGCGAAACGACGCCGTGTTGGAGGTTGCCGTGACAGACGCGCCGCCTTGGGTGAAGGTGACTTGCGCGACGTTGTCGATTTGAGTGCCCGCCGCAGTGCCCAACGCGTAAGCGCCACGCGCGGCACAGCACAGCGCGGCGATCACCAACACCGTCATGAACGCGCGTTGCAGACCTTCACGAAAAACAGTCAAAGCGACCCGCGCGGGAACGATACGCGCGCACAAAACCGCTGTTGAACCCACCCTGTTTGTCATCGTCGTTTTCTGTAATGCACGGCGCGTAAAACCCAACCGCTGGGCAAACTGCGACCGAACTACAATTATGACGAAAAATCAGTAGCTTGCAGTGGCAAATTCACGCGGTACACAACCTTTTCACAGGCTAATCGTTGCAAGTGCAACAAGCGTGATATGGGTCACGAAATAGCGGGGGTGGGGAACAGCGATCCGGGTCGGATTTCGCCGATAAGCTCGACCGGTTCACCTACCTTCGTGCCGCGGTGTATTCGTGGAAAAAGGTTGTGCAGCTTCCGTACGGGCCGCCCCATAAGAATGCAGGCTCAAAACACGCGCGCCGAAGGGATGGTGGGCCCTGTTGGACTTGAACCAACGACCAACGGATTATGAGAGCATTCGTCCGAATAATCCTCAATTAAATCAACAACTTACATATTAAAAATCTTAGTGTGTAGAAAAGTGTGTAAGCTGTTACGCCACAACAAATTTTGGGTAGTTTTTACTTGCAAATGAGACTGTAGATTCAAGTGCGGTTGTCAGTCTAACACTAGAAAAAATGGAAAGTGCTTTCGCATAAGCATCAAAATAACGTTCTCGCTCGGATTCATACAGATTGCCAATGAACGCCTTGACCTGCGCTTAAAAACTGATCCAGTATGAGTGAGAGAAACTGAGTGTTTTTATCATTCGAAAGGATTAAGTTATGCCAAAAGGTGTTCGATTAAAGCCCGAGCAAATCGTGGCCAAGTTGCGCGAGATCGAGGTCAAGATTGGTCAAGGTAAGGACGTTCTCACAGCTTGCCGCGAGGCTGGGGCCACGGACAAGAGCTACT
>VGIF01000149.1 GCA_016868015.1 Betaproteobacteria bacterium | reverse complement strand
ACCGAATTAAACATCGAAAGCGCCTTCGGCCTGATGAAATCAGCATTCATTTCGCATAATCGGCATCATCGCTTTCCTCGGGCGCACCTTTTACCTACTTGATCAGCGTATCCTTAAGCAAACCTTGTTCGCCGTTGACCGCTTGTTCGACCTCGGCCGAAGTCGGCAAACACAGCACCGCGTACTGAGCGTTGCTCATCGCCGCCGCCGCGTTATCTGCGACTTTCGCGCCCGCGCCTTGCAAGCGCGCCGCGGGTTCCGCGCGGCGATGTTTTACCATCGTTACCGCGAACCCCTTTTTGAGTAAATTCGCGACCATGGGTTCGCCCATGGCGCCGATGCCGATGAATGCCGCCTGAGTCATGCAAGTTACTCCTGAGAAAGTTAAGCGGTCCGATGTTACTGTGCTTTTAATCCAGCGGCTTTGACCACGCGCGCCCATTTTTCGGTTTCTGCTTTGATGAACGCAGCAAATTCCTGCGCGCTGCCGCCGCCCGCGGTGGCGCCCATCTTGGTCAAGCGCTCTTTCATTTCCGGCGATTGCAGGATGCCGGCAATGTCGCTGTGCAGCCGCGTGACGATAGGCGCCGGCGTGGCGCTTGGCACCACGATGCCGACCCAGGTGATCGCCACGTAACCGGGGTAACCCGACTCCGCCACCGTGGGAATATTCGCCACCACTGGATTGCGCTCGGCGCTTGTGATGGCCAGCGCGTGCAGCTTGCCCGCTTGCATGTGCGGCAGCGAAATCAGCATGGATTCGGTCATCACCGGCACTTGCCCCGCGAGTAGGTCGATCATCGCGGGCCCGGTGCCTTTGTAGAGGATAGGCACCATTTTCACACCGGCCATCAGGTTAAGCAGTTCGCCCGCCATGTGCGGCATGGTGCCGTAGCCCGCCGAGGCCATGTTGATTTCACCGGGGCGCGCCTTGGCGAGCGCGATCAATTGCTTTAACGAGCGCGCCGGCAGCGACGGATGCACCAAAAAAAGATTCGGCACGGTCAGCGCCAGCGTGATCGGCGTGAAGTCGCGCACCGGATCGTACGTGAGTTTGTCGAACAGGCTCACGTTGATGGCTTGCGTGCCGTGGCTGCCCATGAACAGGGTGTAGCCGTCGGGCGCGGCGCGCGCCACATGTTCCGCCGCGATGGTGCCGCCCGCGCCGCCGCGGTTATCCACCAGCACGTTGTGGCCCCAGCGTTGTGTGAGCCGCTCGGCGAGCATGCGCGCGGTGGCGTCCGAGGTGCCGCCCGGCGGGAACGGCACCACGATACGCGCGGGCTTGGCGGGAAATTGCTGTGCGGCGGCGGGCAGCGCGAGCGCGGCGGCTAGCGCGAGCGCCACTGGGGTGAACATAGCGTACATGGCATCCTCCTCTAAGTACTTGATTTAATTGACATATTTTTCGTGGGTGTTTTGTTGCCCGGCGCGTTGATGCCGGCCGTGGCGGCGCGCGACGGATGCGCGCGTTCGTACTGGCGCGGGTAATCGAGCGCGACGCCCAGCGCGTGCGCGGCATGCCACGGCCAATGCGGATCGTAGAGCATGGCGCGCGCAAGCCCGATCATATCGGCTTTGCCTGCGCGCAAGATGGCTTCGGCCTGATGCGCATCGTTGATCAAGCCCACGGCAATTACTTTCATGTTGACCGCCGCTTTGATCGCGGCGGCAAACGGCGTTTGATAGGCCGGGCCGACGACAATTTTTTGTTCGGTGGAAAGGCCGCCGCTGGAGACATCGATGAAATCGCAGCCGCGCGCATCCAGCGCTTGTGCAAAGGCGACGGATTGCGCCAAGTCCCACCCGCCGTCGACCCAATCGGTGGCGGAAATGCGCACGCCCAGCGGCTTGTCGGCGGGCCACGCGCCGCGCACGGCGTCGAACACTTCGAGCGGGAAGCGCATGCGGTTGTGCAATGTGCCGCCGTAGGCGTCTTCGCGCCTGTTGCTTAACGGCGACAAAAACTGGTGCAGCAAATAACCGTGCGCGCAATGCAGCTCGATTGCTTCCTTCGTGAAGCCGGCGGAGGACGCAAGGAGAAGCACGTTGGTCTCGAGCCTATCGTGCTTGGCCTTCATGGCGTCGATCCATCCTACATCGGCCACTCGCTTATGATCGCGGCACTCGACGCAAACAAGGACAGGCTGCGAGCCGACCATACCTTTGATGACAACATCAACCTCGCGAAACGCCTTTGTGAGCCTGTCCCGCATCATCTTTGACTCGGTGACCGTGGCCCCCTCGGCAAGGTTTAGGCGAACCAGATAAACAAGCCGCTGAAAGTCATTTGATCGCTTGGGCATTGGCGGAGGTGTGGGTAAAGCGTAGCTTGAATCGAACGCAATAAACGATAGTTACGGTTGCACCGTGCGCCGCCAGACTAATGCTCACTCCGGCACATACTGCTTCCCAATCCCCGGCGAACTCCGCCCAATCCCCGGCAACTCCCAAATGCCCGCCCCCGAAGGATTTAGATCGCCGTCGATGTTGGCATCAATCACACAAGGCTTGTTGGCGGCGATAGCTTCTTTGATCGCCGTGTGCAAATCCGCCGCACGATCCACGCTCACGCCGCCGATGCCCGCAGCGCGCGCCATCGCGGCGAAGTCGGGGTTGTAGGGTTTTTTGGTGTCGGGGTGGCGGAAGTCGGTGGCGAGTTCGCGCTTGTTGAGGTAGCCGCGCTGCAGGCCGCGGATGGAGCCGTAGGCGTAGTTGTTCCACACCACGTAGACCACCGGGATGTTGTATTCGTAGGCGGTGGCTATGACATTGGCATGCATCAAAAACGCGCCGTCGCCGACTACCGCCACGCACGGGCGATGGGGTGCCGCGAGTTTGGCGCCCAGCGCGCCGGCGACGCCAAAGCCCATGGCGCCGAAGCCCATGCAGCCGATCAGCGAATCGGGGCGGCGTGGCTTGGTGAATTGAATAAGCCAGTTGTGATGTACGCCGATGTCGGAGACGAGGATGGTGTCTTCGGTCAGCGCGTTGTCGATTTCGCAGGTGGCGCGCTGCGGGGCAATCGGCGTGGTGTCGGCCTTGTAGCCGGGGGCGATGAAGGCTTCCCATTCCTTGCGATAGCCGGCGATGGCGTCGAGCCACTGGCTGCGTTCGGCGGGCATCTCGCCTTTGCCCATGCGGGTGTCGATCTCAGCGAGCAACTGGCGCAGGAAGGTGCGCACGTCCGCCATCAGGCCCAATGCCACCGGGTAGTTGCGCGCGATTTCGTCGGGGTCGATGTCGACGTGAATCAGTTTCGTCGGCGGAATAGTGAACGAGAAGCCGGGTATCCACGAGCTTGAGGTGCGGTCATCAAAACGTACGCCCAGCGCCAGCATCACGTCGGCCTGACGCGCGGCATGATTGGCCTGATACGGGCCGTTGCGCGCGACGAGGCCGAGCGCCAGCGGATGCGCGGTGTCGATGGCGCCGATGCCGCTGGCTGACATCGCCACCGGGATGCGCAGCTTTTCGGCGAGTTCGAGCAACTCTTTCGTGGCACCGCCGTAGCGTACGCCCTGACCGCAGAACAGCACCGGGCGCTTGGCCGACATCAGCATGTCGGCGGCCTTGCGCACGCCTTCCGGATCGGCGCCGCAGCGGCAACTGATGTTGGCGTCCCAGTCTTCCGGGCGCGGCGTGGGTTCGTTAATCGGCTCGTTGAACATGTCGAACGGCACGTCGAGCACCACTGGTCCCGGCCGCCCCGTTACCATGGTTTTCCACGCCTGCCGTACCATCACCGGCAGTTGCGCCGCAGTGGTCGGCTGGAACACGCGCTTGCAATACGCGCGCACGGTCGAGGGGAAATCCGCCTGATAGTGGCGATAGGTTTCCTGAAACGCGCCGCGGCCGAACTGGCTGGTGGGCACGTTGCCGGTCACCGCGTAGAACGGCACCGAGTCGAAAAACGCATTGCCCAGACTGATCGGCAGATTGGCCGAGCCGGGGCCGCACGAGGTAAACGTGGCCGTGGGCTGGCCCGACACGCGGTAATACACATCGGCCATGAAGCCGGCGACGGATTCGTGATGCACTGAGATGGTTTTGATCTGATCCTGCCGCGCGTGCAGCGCATCGAGAAAGCCGATGTTGCCGTGGCCGCAGACGCCGAAGACGTAGGGGACTTTTTCGGCAATCAGGTATTCGGTGATGACGGCGGCGCCGTCGTGTTGGGTGTTGATGTTGGTGGTCATGGTTGTGTTCGTTATTGAAAGTCAAAATCATTTGCCACAGATTTCACAAATGAACACAGATTAAAAACACCACCGTTGTCATTCCCGCGCAGGCGGGAATCTATAGGGTGTCTCAAGGGCTGCTACGTTATGGGTTCGCACCCGCGCGGGAACGACAGTGATAATAATCTGTGTAAATCTGTGAAATCTGTGGCGAAAAAGGTTTTTAAAATCCATACAACGTCGCCGGATTTCGAACCAGCACCTGCTCGCGTGTCGCCGCATCCGGTATCCAGCTCGACAGCAAGTCACACAAATCGCCGTCATTCGGCATGGCGTTTTTCACCATCACATGCGGCCAATCCGTACCCCACAACACGCGTTCTTTGTTGGCGGCGATCAGCGCGTGCGCAAAGGCGTTGGTGTCGGCGTGCGGCAGTGGCTCGCCGGAGATGCGATACGGCCCGGTGAACTTCACCCACGCTTTGCCGGCTTTCATCAAACGCAGCAGCGCTTGAAAGCCGCTGTTGTTCACACCCAGGCTGGTTTTCATGTAGCCCAAGTGGCCGAGCACGATATCCACTGGAAAATCGGCAAACGTGCGATCCATGTCGGGGAATTCATCGCAGTGCATCAGAAATTCCATGTGCCAGCCCCCGTCCAATTTCGCGATGCGTTTGGCAAGCGCAGTCAATTCCGTCATCGGCAGCGTGCCGGGTTTGCGGTCTTTGACATCGACGATGTTCACGCGCACGCCGCGCACGCCGGCGGCGTTGAGTGTTTTGAGTTCGGCGTCGCTGATGTTGTCTTCCACCACCGCCACGCCGCGAAACTTGCTGCCCGCTTCGCGCATTGCCGCGAGCATCACCGTGTTGTCGCTGCCGTAGACGCTGGGCTGCACCAGCACCGCGCGCTCGACGCCGAGTGTGGCGAGCATTTTCTGATAATCGCCGAGCAAACAATCGGGCGGCGTGTAAACCCGCGCCGGCGAGTAAGCATATTTTGCGATTGGCCCTAAGATATGCGCATGGGTGTCGCAAGCGAGTTTGGGCAGCGTGATTTTCGGTTTGCGCGGATTAAAATCCGGTGGCGCGCACGGCGGCGCGCCGCTGTTATCGGGGGTCATGGGAGCGAACTTCACAAAAAATTGCAGGGCGCGAGCATAACATAGGCGTTCTGGCGCTCTTCCGAGGTAAAGTAAAAAAACATAATAAAATCAAATACTTATGTAATTTCGCTCATCGCGCTGCCGTCGCACTCGACTTGCGCTTTGCCGCGCCGCCGCTAAGATGCGCGAACTTTTGTGCGACGTTGCGAAGGAACTCTCATGCTGTTTCATCGTTTTGAAAATCTGAAGGTGCATCACTTCAACCCGCATCTGTCGAGCGGCGAAGGGCCGGTGATCGAAGGGCAATACATGTACTTTCGCATCGTCACCAAAAAAGCCGGTACCGGCTCGGCGCTGCATTACCACCCGAACGAGCTCATGGCATTTCCGCTCTCAGGCAAGATCAACGCGGTGGTCGGGCGCGAGCGGCGCATCGTCAAGCCCGGCACCTTCGTGCACATGCCGCCGTACGCGCGCCATGGTTTTGTGGCGTGTGAGGACGGCGATTTGCAGTATCTCTATATCAAGGATCGCACGTGGACGCTGATCGGCTCGGCGCAAGACGAAGCGCTGCCCGATCAAGCGCGTTCCGCCACCGAGGTCGCGCGCGATTTCGCCGCGGGCAAATATCCGGGCCGTGAAAAAGATGCCGGCCAATCGCAAGCGATACTCGATGGCCTGGGCCGCTGTTATTACCCGATGATCGATGCGCTCGATGCGCCGCCATCGTCGGGCCATCACGAGCAATGGGTGGAGGGCACGAATCTGTCATTTGGTTTTATCGAGTCGCCGCAAGGCTACAGTCAAAGCGTGAGTGCCGCGCCGCACGAATTCTTTTTTTACGTGATTCAAGGCGAGATGGATGCCGAAATCGCTGGCGAAAAAAAGCACGTCCTCGAAGGCGATGTGGTGCAAATCCCGCGCGGCGCGGCGTACTCGCTGGCGATTACGCGGCATGCGCGCTACGCCGGTGTGAAATCCACCGCCGCGGTGGAGGCACAGATCGATAAAAATGGCGCG
The DNA here is from genome assembly GCA_016868015.1 of Betaproteobacteria bacterium. GTDB lineage: Bacteria > Pseudomonadota > Gammaproteobacteria > Burkholderiales > SG8-41 > UBA5216. The sequence continues at coordinate 4,658 of VGIF01000149.1, read as the reverse complement.
GCGGATAATTGGCGTGGGTAATCGTGTTATGAAGATGCAACCGGCACGCCGCCGTGTGGCGCTCGGCTTACTTGCTGGCGCCGCCACGTTTGGCGCGCGTGCACAGCAAGGCAAGCCGCCACCCGATGCGCCGCCCGCCGGCGGGCGCGATGAAATCGTGCCGTTGGTGCGTTCGTTCAGAGGCACCATCCGCAAGGTGCAAGACATCAAACCCGTCGCCGAAGTGCAAGTGCAGGGCGCGGCCGAGCTCGCGCCGCTGATCGACACTTTTGTCGGCGATTTGGATATCCGTTACGCCTTCGATAGCGAGCAGGGCTTTCGTTATCTCAACGTGCAAGATTTGAAGCGGCTAAAACTCGCGCGCGGCGAGTTGCTGGCGCTGGCGGTGGCGAATTTTCGCCGGCGTTACCCCAAGCTTGCCATCGAACGCCCGGTGCCGTTTGTCGGGCGCATCGTTAACGGCGGCGATTTGGAATTGAGCTTGATGCTCGACGCGGATTTCTGGGAAAAAGAGAAATCACGCCCGTTGTACGCTGGTGGAGAACTCGTCGTCGGCGTGCCGGTGCGCGATGTGTTGTGGTTTACCGGCGCCAAGCCTTTGGACAACGTGCGCAACTTGCGCGAGAACACCGAGCGTGCGCACAAGGATGCGGGCGAGCGTGGTGTGTCGCGGTTGATGTATGCGTGGCGTAATAAACGCTGGGAGGTGTTCGAGTAACGCTCGCGCGCGTTAGTTCACGAAATCACGCACTGACCGTATCGGTCGCCCATCCTTAAACGTAATCGGCAACGTCACGCACTCGGTCAAATCGCCGGTAGTGGGAATCACCAGGTTATGCCGCCCCGGCCCGCCAGCGACCACGATAAAAATACTTTCGGGCGATTTCACCACCGGCATCGTCGCGTCGTCGTTCGAAATGTCGATCCACACCTTCGGCTCGGTGGCGTGAAACCAGCCGCCGCGATCGCGCGCGTCTTTGACTTTTTGCCGCGCGTATTCGAATAGGGCTTGTTTGATGTCCAGCTTGCTCCAGCCAAAGTCGGCGATGAACTTGGCGCCCTCGGGCGCGAACACGATCATGCTTTCACCGGGGCGGTAAATGCCGTTGGTACCCAGGTGCGCCATGGTGGAGGCGATAGTGCCTAAATAGCGATGCGGCGTTTTCGCCACGTGCTCGAACGAATTCACGGGGCATTGGCCGGGGAATATCGTCACCGTGCTTACGTCGCGCGCGTGTCCGAGTTCGACGTGCAGCGGTTCCCACGGGCTTTCTTCCTCCAATTCGCCGATGCAATAAGTGTAGCGCGCCGGCATGCCGTGGGTGGACATGTCGGTCACTTGCGGAATGGCCCCGCCGATATTGCGAAAAATGAGGCGCACCGCGCGGCCAATCGTGGCGTTCGCGCGCCAGCCGGGGCCGAAGCATTGGCCGGCGCAATTCACATCGAGTTCCTTGCGGATGGGGCCGTTGATCAGCACCAGGTGCGCCGCCGGGTTGGTGGTGGTTTGGCGGCCGTAGAGGTTGTACTTTTCCACCATCGCGGCTTTGACTGCTGTTATCACCACGGGGAAATATTTGGGCAAACAGCCCGCCATCACGCAATTGATCGCAAGCAACTCGATGGTGGCCTCGGCGCCGCGCGGCGGCAGTTCGCACAACACGTCACTGGCCGCATAGTCGGTGTAACGCAGCATCTCGCCGAGCGCGTCTTCGGTGGGCGGAATGATCGGCAGGCCGTCGGTCCAACCCCGCTCGTGAAACAGGTTGTTGATCTCGCGCACCGAGTCGAGCACGCGCAGTTGGTCGGTGGTGAAGATTTTGGGGGCGTTCATGTGTGCTTTCGTGTCGATGCCATCCCGCTACTGTCGTTCCCGCGCAGGCGGGAACCCATACCCCTGTGGCCTATGCTGAACGGCCCCCAACCTACCTTCCCCGGGGGAAGGGGATACCAGCCTGCGCGGGAATGACGGTGTTGGTATTGACGTACGCACACGAAAGTCGAATGAATCAAGATTCATTCTGTTACGCGCCCTTGACCGGGCGCGAAACCGCGGCGGCGATTTGATCGACGATGGCATCGGCGCTCCGATTTAACTCATCCGCCGACATCGACACAATCGGATGCGGCACCACCGAATACGCCAACGCCGGCTGCTTAAGCAAACGCCGGTGCGTTTGCGTCGCCGTCACAAAACCGGCGGTGACGATGGTCGCCGTCGCCACGCCGCGCTTTTCCAACTCAACACTGTCGTGGACACTCCACGACGTGCACGAGCCTCAATCGCCGATGCCGTTGACCACCGCGTCGCAGCGCGCGGCGAGATCATCCAGCATCGCTTTCGGCGCGCCTTTGCCGGCTTCGGGCTTTTTCGCATGCACAAATTGTGCTCCCTCGATTTTTGCAGCGAGCTGTTGTTGCAGGCGCGCCAGCACGGCATCGGAGTTGTGTTTGTGGTTGTCGAGCAGACCGATCACGAACGGCGCGTCCTTGGCGCGTTGCTGCAATGTCGCGGGGGCGTTCGAGGTTTTAGCCGCGGTTTCCTTGCCGACGGGCACGAAAACCAGTATGCCGTCGGCGCAGTTAGTGGGTGTTGCCATCGATTAATCCTTACCGGTTTTTGTGGGTCAAACTGTAATCCGAACTACCACTATTCGCTAGTGAATTCGCAAGCGCACATGAATTGACGTGCATGAATGAGCGGCAGACAATGATCGCAAAATAATAATACGTCGTGGCGAAGGTTTGTCGATGAGCACCACAACAGATTTTAACCAGCTGTATCGCAGCGAATCGCGGCGGGTGCTCGCCACGTTGATCCGCTTGCTCGGCGATTTCGATTTGGCCGAGGAGGCGATGCACGAGGCGTTTCGCGCGGCGCTCGAACAATGGCCGGTCGAAGGCATGCCGGCGAATCCGCGCGCGTGGCTGGTATCCACCGGGCGTTTCAAGGCCATCGATAAGCTAAGGCGCGATGCGCTTTTTGCCGCGCTCGACGGCGAAGCCACGGAAAACATCGTCGCGCCGGATGCACCTGAAGCCGAAGATATCGAAGACGACCGCTTGCGCTTGATTTTAACCTGCTGCCACCCGGCGCTAAACGCCGATGCGCAAGTGGCGCTGACGTTGCGCGAGGTGTGCGGGCTGACCACGGAAGAAATCGCTCTCGCGTTTCTCATCCCCGCGCCGACGCTGGCGCAACGCATCGTGCGGGCCAAAGCCAAAATTCGCGATGCAAAAATTCCCTATGAAACGCCGGCGCCGGAGCAATTGCCCGAGCGGCTGCAAAGCGTGCTGCGCGTGATTTATCTGGTGTTTAACGAAGGCTACTCGGCATCAAGCGGCGATACGCTGACGCGCCACGATTTATCGGGCGAGGCGATACGGCTCACGCGCTTACTCGTGCAGTTATTGCCGGAACCGGAAGCGCAGGGATTGCTGGCGTTGATGCTGCTGCATGAATCGCGGCGCGTGGCGCGTGTGTCTGATACGGGTGATGTGGTTTTGCTGGAAGATCAAGATCGCACTCAATGGGATCGCGCGTTGATCGCCGAGGGCACGGCCCTGATCGAGCGCGCGCTCGCTTCGCCGCGCGCCGGCGTGTATACCATTCAAGCGGCGATCTCCGCGGTGCACGCGGATGCCGCCACCGCCGCGGCCACCGATTGGCGCGAGATCGTCGGCTTGTACGACGTATTGCTCGCGCGCGAGCCTTCGCCGGTGGTGGAATTGAATCGCGCGGTGGCGGTGGCGATGCGCGACGGCCCGGCCGCGGGGCTTGCATTAATCGATGCGCTGCTCGCGCGCGGCGAACTCGACGATTACCACTTGGCGCATGCTGCGCGCGCCGATTTGTGCCGGCGCTTGGGCCGCGATGCCGACGCGCGTACGGCGTATGAGCGGACCTTGCAGCTCACACTATCGCAGCTGGAGCGGCGCTTTATCGAACGGCGCCTTTCCGCGCTTAAGAAATAATTTTGGGCGTTGTCGAAATGGCGTTGGGCCGTTCGACTATTCAGTAACAGCAATCATCAACGCGTTTGAGGAAATAAAAAAATAAATAAAATCAGAGAGATAGAGAAATGAAATTGATGGTGATCGTAAAAGCCAGTAAGGCCTCCGAAGCCGGCGAAATGCCCAGCCACGAACTGCTGGCGGCGATGGGCAACTACAACGACGAGCCGGTGAAGGCGGGCGTGATGCTCGCGGGCGAGGGCTTGCACCCCAGTGCCAAAGGCAAGCGCGTGCGTTTCGCGGGCCAGCAACGCACGGTGATCGATGGGCAGTTTGCGGAAACCAAGGAACTCATCGCGGGATACTGGATTTGGAAATGCGCGTCGATGGATGAAGCAGTGGCGTGGCTGAAAAAATGCCCTAATCCGCACGACGAAGTGACCGAGGTGGAAATCCGGCCGATCTTCGAGGCCGAGGATTTTGGAGACGCGATGACGCCCGAACTCAAAGCGCAGGAAGATCGGCAGCGCGAGCAAGCGGCGCGGAACGCGAAAAAGTAACACATGGTGCGTGCCATGAAATTCCTATTGATTGTGCATCAGTAGTGTCCGGACGTTAATCGAATAAATTCAATTGGTTAGCGGACATGTCCGGAATTTCGTCGGCGACGATTTTGTTAAGTAGTTGATCCAATGGCATTTTCT
>VGIF01000148.1 GCA_016868015.1 Betaproteobacteria bacterium | reverse complement strand
CTTCGGGCGGCGCGGGCGGCTCCGCGGCCGCGCGGGGCGGCTCGGCCAAGCGTTCTTCTCGCGGCGCGGCTGCTAACGGCGGCGCTTTCACCGGCGCGGGCTTGAGCGCGGGTTTGGGCCGCGGCTCGGGTTCCAACGGCAGCGGCTCCGCGGGAATAATTTGCGGCGGCGGCTTCTCGCGCAGCTCGACTTGCAACGGCGGCAGCGGCGTACGATGCGCCGCCTGCCACCCCGGCAAGATCTTCACCAGCAGCATGTGCGCGAGCAAGCTGGCGACGATCCACCAGGCCAGCTTGTTGTCATGCAGCCGCAGCCGGGGCGGCGCAGGCGTCACCATCATCGATATAAAAATGCCAATTAAATCAAATACTTACGCATAACCACCGCATGCGGCGATGCGCGCACGCAGGTGATTATCGTTGGCGTGGCGAAAATCAATCCTGTTGCGGCGACGCGGCCGAAGCCAGCGGCTACGCGCGCAAATCAGCAAGGCGCGGCACGGCGCAACAGGCGTGGGCGCGTCGAAGCTTAACGGGCGACGGTCAACACCGCGTCGGTAAGCCGGTAATAAAGCCTCATCGGATCGTCTTTCAGCACGGCGAGCCGGCCGCTCAAAATAATCGGCTCAAAACCGTACCTGACCGCGGTCTTGGTCTGCACTTCGACCAATTGCTCGGGCCCACCCGGCAAGCAAAACGCGCAAGTGGGCGGCATCGCCGTGAGGATGAAGCGCGTTTGTTTATCGCCCATGTCCAGCGGCAACATGAAGCCCTGCAGCTTCACTTCTTTTTTGTCCAGCGCGAGCACCGACCTGGCAAACTCCGGTACGAATTTATCTTTTTGCTTGACCGGTTTGACCTCGGCGAGCGTCTTCCACGACACCACGCCCTTTAACTCCGGCAGCGGTTTGTCGACAAAAAGCGGCGGCACCAGCGGCTTTTCGGCCAGCGGCTCGCGCGCTCCCGGCGGGCCTTTTTGCTGCGCCAACACCACATGGGCGCCGATCAGCAACGCAAACACCAGCATCAATAATTTCATCGCAGCCTCCACCAATCGTGTATGCCTTCGCACCCGACGGGTATGTTACGCCAACCCGCCTATTATACGTAAAATATTGATTTAATTGATACTTTTAATGCTTATGGCGCATGCCGCAGAGCGTGCCGATGGCCAGCCCCTTGCAATCCTTGGCGAGCTGGCCGTGGCACACCTTGGTGCCCTTGCCTTCTTCCAAACACTTCGCCGCGGTCAAATGTGCATCAGCCATGGCGCGATGATTGCCGATATCCTGTTGAATGTGCGCGGCGGTGTGGCCACCCTCGTCTTTTTGGCCTTTTTTAGCTTTGTCTTGCGCATGGGCAAAACCCGACATCACGAACACACTCATCACCACTGCCAATAACGTTTTCATAGCCTTCTCCTCGTTTCGTTTTAACCACGCGCCAGCGTGCCGGCGATATCGGTGCGATAAGCGCGCCACGCTGGAATTAACGCAGCAATCACGCCCACGCCGACCGCCAGCGCCAGCACCCACCACTCGGCGCTCACCCACGTCCAACCCGTCACCGACACCTGCTGCGCCATGCGTAGCGCGTGGCCCAACACCTCGGTAAACACGTGGCCCAAGACTATGCCGAGCGCGCCGCCGATCAGCGCCAGCAGCAAGCCCTCGAACAACAGCAACAACATCAGCGTGCGCGGCCGCGTGCCCAGCGTGCGCATCACCGCCAGATCGTAGCGCCGCTCGTTTAACGCGTTGTAGAGCGCGATAAACACCGACAGCCCGGCACTGAACACCAGCACCAGCGCGAAGCCGCGCAACACGTCCACCCCCACGCCGATGATGCTGAAAAGCCGCGCCGTTTCATACGCGGGCGAAGCGGCCTGCATGTCGGTATTGTTGTTGATGTAACGCGGCAGAATCGCCGCGGCGATGGGTGAAGCGTATTGGATCAGCAGCGCGGTAAATTCTTTTTCTTCTTCATTTAACTGGTTGGCGATATCGTTGATGTCCTTGATATCGTGGTGCGAGGCGTGCATCGCCCACACCGTCTCGTAGCTGCACAGCACCAGCCGGTCGAGCACCGTGCCGCTGTGCTCGAGAATGCCGACCACCGTGTACGGGTGTTCCTCGTGCACCTCGCCCGTTTCACCCAAGCCGTGCGCGCCGTGGAACTTGTCGCCGAGCTTCAAGTTCATGCGCTTGGCGAGGTCGGCGCCGATCACCGCGTCGAGCACGTTTTCCCAGCGCTTGCCGGCAGCCATTTTCGCGCCGTAGTGATCGAGATAAGCATGCGTGGTGCCGACAATGCGCGCGCCCTTGTAGCTGTCGCCCAGCGCCAGCGGAATCATTTTTTTCACCGCGCGATGCTTGGCAATTTCCAGCGCTTGTTTGTAGGGAATGTTGCCGGTCGGCACATCGAGGTGATAGATGCTCGACAAAATCACCTGCATCGGGCTGCCCTTGGCGCCCACCACCAGATCGATGCCCTGCGCGTCGCGGCGCATGCGCTGATCGAGCTGCGCGGTGGCAAGCAGCAAAAACACGATGGTGGCCACCCCCAGCGCGAGCAGGACGATGTTGAGCAGCGTGTTCAGGCTGCGCGCTTTTAGGTAGGCCAGGCTGATAGTGGCGAGGTTCATGTTGCTACTTTATCGCCATCATTTACGCAGTATAGAAAACCATCGACACCGACGCTGTCGTTCCCGCTGTTTACGCAAATGAGGCGGGAACCCATAGGGTGCCGCAAGTAGCGCTGTGTTATGGGTTCCCGCCTCATTTGCGTAAACAGCGGGAACGACAAACTAGGTTTTTTCATACTCTCGCCGCACCCAACTCAAACTGATTCGGAACGCGCGCCTTGATCCGCTGATCATGCGTGGCGATCACCAGGGTCGCGCCGCACGCCTTAGCCTGCGTCAGCAGCAAATCGAGCACCTGCATGCAGCGCGCATCGTCCAGATTTGAAGTCGGCTCATCCGCCAGCAGCAGCTTGGGCTTATTCACCACCGCGCGCGCCACCGCCACGCGCTGCGCCTGGCCGAATGACAATTCATGCGGACGCGCGTTGGCTTTATCCGCCAGATCCAGACTCGCCAACACCTCGCGCACGCGGCCCGCATCTTGCGATTGGCCCGCCAGGTATTGCGCGAGCAGCAGGTTTTTTATCACCGACAAACTGTCAATCAAATGCAGCCGCTGCAACACGATGCCGATGTGCTTGCCGCGAAAATGATCCAAGGCCGAAGCCGACAGCGCGCCCAAGTCCTGCCCCGCCACCGACACCTGCCCCGAACTCGGCCGCAAAATGCCCGCCAGTACGTGCAGCAACGTCGTCTTGCCGCTGCCGGAGGGCCCCAACATCAGCCATTGCGCGCCCTGCTCGGCCTGCCATTGCGGCACGCTGAGCACGGTTTTCCCGTCATAGGCATGGTGCACGTCGCGCAAGGCAAACATGAAAGCGATATCCTGGCGTCGGGGTGTAAAAGTTCGCGCATTCTAATGGCAGTTTGCGATTAGGCGCCAGTTTTCTGGTCTGCGCCGGCAATGCACAACGCGAGCCCCTCTTCGAACACAGGCCGCGGCAGTTTGACGCCGATAAACACCATCACGCTTTCGCGCTTTTCGTTTTTGCCCCAGAGCTTCGCGTCGTCCGCGGAAAACAGCATGTGCACACCCTGAAAAATCACCCGCCGCGGGTTGCCGGCGATATTGAGTACGCCCTTGTAACGCAACAGTTCCGTGCCGTAGGTTTTAAGCAGCAGGTTGAAGAACTGCTCGAGTTTGGGCAGATCGAACGGCTGCTCGCCGCGGTAGACGAAGGAGCCGACGTCATCGTCGTGCTCGTGGGTGACGTCCCGCAAAAAATCGGGCTCGATGGCGAGTATCGCGTCGAGGTCAAAACCGTTGATATCGAGTATGTCGGCAATGTCGGTCTTGCCGAAATGCACGCGCTTCACCGGCGCGCGCGGGTTCATGCGCTTTAGGCGTGCGATCAGTTCGTCGGTTTCCGTTTGACTCACCAAATCGGTTTTGGACAGCAAAATACGGTCGGCGAAGCCAACTTGCTCCTGCGCCTCGTGGTGCGCGTCGAGCTGCTGCAGCGCGTGTTTGGCATCGACCACGGTGAGGATGGCGTCGATGCGATAGGCCTTGGCCACGTCGTCTTCGACAAAAAACGTCTGCGCCACCGGCGCCGGGTCGGCCAGCCCGGTGGTTTCGATCACCACGCGGTCGAAGGAAAAGCGCCCGGCTTTGCGTTTGTCGGCGAGCGTGCCCAAGATGCGCACCAGATCGCCGCGCACGGTGCAGCAGATGCAGCCGTTGTTCATTTCGACGATTTGTTCGTCGCGGTCTTGCACCAGGATTTCGTTGTCGATGCCGGCTTCGCCGAACTCATTTTCGATCACCGCGATTTTCTGGCCATGCTGTTCTTGCAGGATGCGATTGAGCAAGGTGGTTTTGCCGCTGCCGAGAAAACCGGTCAGTATGGTCACGGGGATTTGCGCTTGAGCCATGTAGCCTCCTATTAATGGGAATGCATGGTGAGATGAATCACGCCGATCAACGCTATCCCCGCGCCCACCAGGCCGACTTGCCAGGCGACATTGGCGGTGTCGTTACGGCGATTTAACTCCGGTATCAGATCGGCGATGGCGATGTAGATAAAACTCGCCGCCGCCAGCATCAACACATAAGGCAGCGCGGCTCGCGCGCTATCGAGCGCGAAGTAGCCGACGATGCCGCCGGCGACCGAGGCCAGACTCGACCCCAGATTGAACCAAAAGGCCTTGGCGCGGCTGTAACCCGCCTGCAGCAACACCATGAAATCGCCCACCTCCTGCGGAATCTCGTGCGCGACGATCGCCGCCGCGGTAGTCATGCCCAGCGTGGTGTCGATCAAAAACGCCGCCGCGATCAAAATGCCGTCGACGAAGTTGTGAAAGCCATCGCCCAGCAAAATCAGCGGCCCGGCGTGCCGCGCGCTGGAGCCGTTCGCATGGGTGTCGTGCCGATGGCGCCACAGCGTGGCTTTTTCCAGCAGGAAAAACCCGGCGAGCCCGGCGAGCGCGGTCGCGCTCAAGGCCTCGATGCTGTCGGCCTGGCTCATCGCCTCCGGCAGCATGTGCAAAAACACCGCGCCCAGCATCGCACCCACCGCGAAGCCGACCATACGTGGCACCCAGTGCGCGCCCACCCCAAACGCCACCGCCGCGGCGCCCAGCATGCTCAACACCCCGCCGGCGAGCGTGGCGCCGATGATCCATATCAGGGTCGTTTCGATGCTTCACCTAAAGCAAGTAAGTTGCATTGAACGACCCATGACACCGCCGCCAGAGACTTCATGTCAATCAGTGCGAGTGGCGCGCCGCGGCGCGCGCGCGCGGCTTCGCCGGCACGCAGTGGGCGCACAGGCCCTTGACGGTGAGTTCAACCCGCTGCGGCTGGTAGCCCGCGGGTAGTTTCAACGCAGGGCGCGCCGGCGCTTCCTGAAGGCAAATCACCTCGCCGCAATCGCTGCATTGAAAATGCGCATGCGGCCCGGCGTGGGCGTGCGCCGCGGCGTTAAAGCGCCACACGCGGTCGTCGCCGGCGATTTTGTGGGCGAGCCCGCGCGCGGTGAGCCATTCGAGCACGCGGTAAATGGTGACGCGGTCGACCTCGGCCGCGCGCGGCAGCCGCGCCTCGACTTCGGTGTGGGTCAACGCACGCTCGGCCTCGAGCAGCACCGCCAGCACCATCACGCGCGGGCGCGTCATGCGTGCGCCGGTGGCGCGCACCGCGTCTTCGGCTTGATCGATGTTGGGCTGCGGGCTATTTGCGCTTTGCGACATAGCGGATTCCTCGGCTGGGGCGCAATTAAACCACAGCGATCCGGAACGCACCAAATGCCCTAAAAAAATCTTCAATTAAATCAAATACTTACGATATCGTTCGTCGGCGCTTGAAAAAACAACCGGGCCGAAGCCCGGCTGTAAAGGGAGCGTGACGCACGTTGCAACAGACACACCACCTCGCAGCGCACGTCATGGCCATTGGAGCACACTTCCCCCATTATTGCAATAAAGTTGCAATAATAATGAACGTTACAGTCCCGCTCCTCTAGCGTGCGCCCGGTTTGTGCAAAACCGGATCGGTGACGAATCCGATTTTCTGCAGCCCCGCGGTCTGCGCCGCCGCCATCACCTGCGCCACTTTTTGATAACGCGTGTCGCGATCGGCGCGCAAATGCAGTTCCGGCTGCCGCTTTTTCGCCGCGGCTTCGGCAAAGCGCGGGGCAAGGTCGTCATCGCGCACCACTTCGTTGTTCCAGAACAGCGCGCCGTGGGCATCGATGGTGAGCGCGATGGTGTCGGGCTTTTCCGGATTCAACTGGCTTTGCGCTTGCGGCAAATCAATCTTCACCGCATGCGTAAACAGCGGCGCGGTGACCATGAAAATAATCGGCAGCACCAGCATCACGTCCACCATCGGCGTGGTGTTGATCTCACTCATCAGCGGCTGATCGTCGCCGCCGGATAATCCGCCGAAGGCCATTTAGCGATTCCCCGTAACGGGTGCCGGCGCAGCTGCAGGCGTTGCCGTTGCGCTCATTACGATGGCATGCGCGTCATGCGCAAAACCATCCAACTCGGCGGCCACGGCCCGATTCGTGCGCACGCACAGGTTATAGGCAACGACCGCGGGAATCGCCACCGCCAGACCGAACGCAGTCATGATGAGTGCTTCCCCCACCGGGCCCGCCACCTTGTCGATGGTGGCCTGCCCGGTGAAGCCGATCGCGATCAACGCATGGTAGATACCCCACACCGTGCCAAACAGGCCGATAAAGGGCGCGGTCGCGCCGACCGAGGCCAGCACGGTAAGTCCGCCGTCCAGCCGCGCCAGCGAGTGGCGTATTGAACGGCGCAGCGCGCGCGTGGCGTACTCGGCTTCATCCGCCGCAGAGGCGGCGCCGTTGTCAGCTTCGCGCGCGGCTTCGCGCCGTTGCGCTAATTCACAGGCCACGCGCGCCGCGGCGAAAAAGGGATCGTCCGCACTGCCGCGCGCCAACTGTTCTAACGCGTCGCCGCCGCGCGGCGAGCGCCAGATCGCCTCGATCGCGCGCCAGCCGCCGCGCCGGATACGAAAGATCCGCCAGCCTTTCGCCAGTATCAAATACCAGGTGGCAATCGACATCGCCAACAGCAACAATGCAACGCTTTTTTGCACGGCATCGGCCTGCAACAGCACGCCCAAAATCCCGGTTGTCGCAAGACTCTCCACGGCACTACCCCTCAAACGTAAACACGATAGGAACAATCACCCAGGCGCCGACGGGCCGCTCGCCCTGCCGCGCGGGAACAAAACGCCAGCGTTCGACCGCCTCGCGCGCCGCGGCATCGAGCGCGCCGGAGCCGCTGGTACGAAACAGTTCCACCTTCTCGGCAGCACCCGCAGCCGAGACATAGACCCGCAATTGCACGCGCCCGTGCTCGCCGCGCCGGCGCGCCGCGGCCGGATAAACCGGCGCTGGATTGTTCAGATAGGCGGCGTCAAAGCGCGGCGCTACCACCGATGGCGGCTCTGCCGGCGCCGGTGGTGGCGCTGCGGCGGGTGGTGCCGGCGCCGGCACTGCCGCGGTGGCGGCGGGTGGTTCGGCGGCAGGCGGTTCGGCGGCAGTTCTGGCCGGCGCCGCGGGCGCTTCAACGCTAATCGCATTGGCGGGCGGGGTCGCCGGCGGCACGGCTGGCTTGGCCACGGCCACGGTTTGCGCCGGTTGTCGCGGCTGCGGCTTGGGCGGCGGTGGCGAAGACGGCGGCGGCGCCTGTGGCAGCGGCTGGGGTGGCGTAATCAGGCTCACGACGATCGGCGCGATTTGCTTTTTTAAATCGGGATTGATCTGCACCAACGCATAGAGCAGCGCGGCATGCAGCGCGATGACCACGGCGATTCGGGCGAGCACCCCCTGCGCCGGGCGCATTATTGCGCACTCAGGTTGCGGGAAGCCGCGGCCGCGCTGCATACGTTGCCCCGCGCAGGCTTTTGCAAGCGTTTGATGCCTTGACCGTCGATCAAAAAAATATTCAATTAAATCAAATGCTTAAAAAACATCAAAACTTCAACTGCGCGCCCAGCGTAACAGTGCGCGGCGCACCCACCGCGACCTATGTGCGCTGGAAGGAATTGGTGTAGTAGGTTTTGTCGAACAGGTTGTCGACGTCTAGCGACAAGCGAAGCGTGCGATTCACACGCCAATAGCCGACGAGTTTCGCCACCGTGTATCCGGGCAAATCGAATGCCGGCGTGCCGGCGTTGGCCTGTGCTTGCGTGCGCGCTTCGCCCAGGCGGCGGCCGGTGTGGGTGACGCCGCCGCCGATACCATAGCGACCGTTCGCGCCCGCGGCGCCCTCGTAGACCATCAGCACGCTGCCGTTCACCCGCGGCACGTTGAGCAGGCGGCTGCCGATTTCGAGCGTGTTGTCTTTTAGCACCGCGGTGTCGTTGTAGGTGAAGCTCGCGTTCACGCGCAGCGCGCGCGTGAGTTGCCCCGACAAATCGAAATCGACGCCGCGGCTTTTGACTTCACCCGTGGTAATCGAAAAACCCGCGTTGGCCGGGTCGGCGGTCAACACGTTTTTTTTGCGGATATCGAAGAAGGCCAGTGTGCCGCCGATGGCGCGCCCGGCGGACTCGAACTTCACCCCGGCCTCGAGCGCCTTACCGGACTCCGGATCGAAGGCCGTGCCCGCCGCGCTGGCGCCGGAATTAGGCCGGAACGATTTGCCGGCGTTGGCGAACACCGACAGATTCGCGTCGGGCAAAAAACTGATGCCGATGCGCGGCGAGGTGGCGTTGGGCGATTGCGTGGTGGTGACGTTGGTGCGGCGGTTAAACAGCTCCTGGTCGTAGCGATCGTGGCGCACGCCCAGCAACAAGCGCCAATGCGCACCGAGCTTCAGGGTGTCTTGCAGGTAAACCGCGTGGTTGGTTTGTTCTTCGCGCGTGTTGGTGTTGGGCAGCGGCGTGGGCTGCGGCTGGCCGTAAACCGGCTCGAACACATCGATCGCGTACGGCGCGCCCGCGCTCGGATTCACGCGCAGCATCAATTGATCGATGTTGAAGCGATACCCTTCGGCGCCCAGCAACAGATCGTGCTCGATGGCGCCGGTCTTGAATTTGCCGGTGAGCTCGCCCTGCAACGTGATGTCATCGGACTCGTAATCGCGAAAACGCCGCTGGCGGCGCAGTGTGCGATTGTCGGCCTGCAAACTTGGCTGCGCCTCGGTGGAAAAGCCGTTCAACGTGCCGTGCTTGTAGGTGAGGCCCAGTCTGCCCGTCCAGTTGGCGTTAAAGTCATGCTCGAGCGCGATCTGGTGCGTGTGGTTTTCGACTTTGACATCGCCATCCGCGGGCTCGCCCAAAAAGCGGTTACGCGGCACCGCGCCCAAGCGGTTGTTCACGGCGACGATGCCGCGATCCAGTGGCGTTTGATGACGCAGCCACTCGCCCGAATAATCCAGCCGCGTCACGCCGGAAATGCGCCAGGTGAGCGCGGGCGCGATCAGCAAGCGCCGCGAGTCGATGAAATCGCGCACGCTGCCGCGGTCTTCGAACGCCATGTTCAGCCGATACGCGACGTTTTGGGTGATCGGCCCGGTGGTATCGACGGTGAAGCGGTAAAAATCGTAGCTGCCGATATACGCCTCGAGCGAATGACCTGCCTGCCACAGCGGGCGCTTGGTGACAATGTTCAACGTGCCGCCCGGCTCGCTGGTGCCATAGAGCGCGGCGGCCGGCCCCTTGAGAAATTCGATGCGCTCCACGTTGGCGGTGTCGCGCGACGCGTTAAAACCGCGGTTGCCGGAAAAACCGTTGCGCAACAGCGGCATGCCGTTGTTGATGTCCCCGGCGAGCCCGCGAATGGCGATGTTGTCCCACAGCCCGCCGAAATGATTTTGCCGCGACACGCCGCCGACGTAATCGAACGAATCGTCGACACGCGTCGCACCTAAGTCGTCCAATGTTTGCCGCGACATCACGCGCACCGCTTGCGGCAACTCGCGCAGCGGCAGCTCGCTCTTGGTGCCGCTCGCCTCATCGGCGTGATACGCACCGGATTGGCGGCGGCCGACGACTTCGACCGCGGGCAGCTACGCCGTGGGGTTGGCGGTGGGGGTTTGGGCCATCGCAACATGAGGCATCAGCATGCCGGCCGCAGCAGCGGCCAGCCATAAAAAACGCAGGGACATGGTTACACTCGAGTGGAAGAAAAAACGAAAAAACGATGACGCGGCAACCCGAGCTGCTTATTCCGGCGCGTGTTTCAACACAAACGCCAGCGTCGCGTGCAGGCCGTTCTTGGTGGCTTTGGCGGCATCCTCCGGCGGCGCATCGAAACTCGCGGCGATGACGTTCAACCCCTGGTTGCGCACACGCAGCGTCACCGTGCCGTCCTTGCCGGCGATCTGCGGTTTCTGATCGGGGTCGGTGACGTAATCGCGAATCACTTTCGCGCCCACCGCGGGCTTGCCGTTAAACAGCACGCGCACCGTCATGCTGTCGTTGATGTGCTGCGGCAGCTTCGCCGCCACCGGCACAATTTGCAGCACCTGGCCCGGCAGCGCGCCCAGCGGTTTCGCCGGCTGCTCCCTAAGAAACACGCTGTATTTGATGTAACGGCCGCTTTCCTTGGCGCCGGGCACTTCGTCTTTGCCCTTGTTGACCCATTTGTCATCGGGCCCCTTGCTCCAGTAACCGTTGTCGAGCACCGCGGTGACGATGGCGGGCTTGGCGCTCAGGTCGACCAGCGCCAGATGATCGGTTTTGCGCAGCGCGGTTTTGACCGGCGCGCCCGCGGCATCGAAGGCGGAAAGGTTAGTGACCTTGTCGTAGCGCCTGATCATATCGAGATCGTCCGCGCCGTGGCCGTAGATCAGTGCGAGCTCGCCCGAACGCTGCGCGAACCAAATGCCGTGGGAGTGGGCAATCGAGGTGAGCGCGAAAGTGAGCGCAATCGTAAGCGCCACAACCATGGCGCGGGCGTTAAGCAAAAACATGGGCATCCTGGGAGCGTTGCTATGATTGCAACTGAGTTGAAAAAGCAATATTAAGGAAGCGCTGAATAAGTCCCCGATTGCTCTGTAAACGCGAATTCCAGTGGTACGTTCTGATTGGGAGGACGTATTCGCGAGCCACGAGGCAAGACATGAAACAAATGACGCTGGCAGCAGTGAGCGGATTTGAAAAGCACAGCCGCGCCACGCGCAAGGCGGCGTTCCTG
>VGIF01000147.1 GCA_016868015.1 Betaproteobacteria bacterium | reverse complement strand
TGGCTCGGCCGCTTGGCCGGCTTAAGCGAACTGCCGCCCGTGTTAAACAGCGTTTATTTGGGCTGCGTGATGGTGGCGCTGGCGGCGTTTTTTATCAACGCCTATATCGAACGTCATCGTGATGCGGTGCGCGAGTGGGAAGTGCCGGTGTCGCGCGTGCTGTTTGTGTGGGGCCTCGTGTGGTGGTTGGGCGCGGGATTGATGGAAATGGAGCGCGTCGTGCCCGTCCGATCGCAGTGGGTGTGGGCGCTGCTGTTCTTCGCCGGCTCATGTGCCGCCATGGGGGTGTTGTGCAAGCGCCTCGATTGGCGGCCGGCGCGATGGGCGGCGTTGTTGATGCCGCTACTGATGCTGTTGGTGCTGTTGGTCATGGCTTTCATGAGTTTGTTCGGGCGCGGCGTTAAACATCCGTTCGAGAACTATGGGTGGATCGCCTGGCTCGCGGCGTTTGCGGTGCACCTGTGGGTGCTCAAAATGCACGATGCGCAATTCCCTCATCCCGGAGCCTATGCCCAGGGCGAGAAGGGAGATTCGACCGCCTCGCTTGCACGAGGCGGATGGATCGAATGGTGGCACGCCGCGGGTTTTTGGCTGCTCGCCATCGTGGCCTCGTGGGAAGTGGGTTGGCAAATCAACCACGTGGTCGACGGCCAGCGTGTCTGGTCGCTGATCGCCTGGGCGCTGGTGCCAGGGGTGTTGATCGCGTTGTTCGCCGCGCGTGGCAGCCGCATGGGCTGGCCGGTCGGGGTGGAGCAGCGTGGCTATTTGTATCTGGGCGCGTTACCAGTGGCGGTGTATCTATTGCTGTGGATCGTGTTCGTTAATTTCCGCAGCAACGGCGATCCGTCACCGCTGCCTTATGTGCCCATCATCAACCCGCTTGACATCGCGCAGTTCGGCGCGCTGCTGGCGCTGGCGATTTGGTATGCGCGGCTGCAGGCATTGGCGTTGCCGCGGGTAAGCTTGCCCTCGTCTACGACCGCGCTCACGCTGCTGGGTCTGGTGTTGTTCATTGCGTTAAACGGTGTGTTGCTGCGCACGCTGCATCATTACGCCGATGTGCCGTTTCGTTTGGATCGCATGTTGGCCTCGACCGTGGTGCAAGCGTCGTTCTCCTTGTTCTGGAGTCTGCTGGCGCTGGCGGCGATGTTTTTCGCCAACAAACGGGCGTTACGGGCGCTGTGGTTCGTCGGCGCCGCGTTGCTGGCGGTGGTGATCGCCAAGCTCGCGTTGGTCGATTTGTCCAACACCGGCACGGTGGCGCGCATCGTGTCGTTTATCGGCGTGGGGATTTTCTGTGTGGTGATCGGTTATTTCGCGCCGCTGCCGCCCGCGGCAAAAAATAAAACCTTGCCGGTGGAGGCGGCATGAGGCAAGTATTTGATTTAATTATACTTTTTTTGATATCAGGGTTTGCGTTTGCAGCGGAAAAACCCGCCGATTACGCGTTTGGTTTGCCGCTTGAAGCAAGCGGCACCGAGGCGTTGTATGAAGTCACGTTGCCTGCCACGGTGTATCAAGGTGTGACGCGCCGTGATCTTGGTGATGTGCGCGTGTTTAACGGCGCGGGCGAAGTGGTGCCGCATGCGTTACGTGCGCGCCGCACGGATAAAGCCGATGCGGGTGCACAGGTGGCGTTGACCTTGTTTGCGTTGAAGGCCGCGGCCGGCGCGAACCTCGATGGCTTGTCGATCAACGTGCGGCGCGGCGTGAGTGGCGCAGTGAGCGTCGATGTGAAATCGCCGGGCGCGCAAGCCCCCGCTCAGGACGTGGTGGGCTACCTGATCGATCTTTCCGCGCAGGAACGCGCGCTGCGTGCAATCGAGCTCGAGTGGACGGCGCTGGCGGGTTTCAGCGGCAGGCTGCGGGTGGATGCGAGCGATGATTTGTCGATGTGGCGCACGCTGGTGGCCGCGGCGCCGTTGTTGAATCTCGAAGTCGGCGGCCAGCGTTTGCAGCAAAAGCGCATCGAGTTGCCGCAAGTGAAAGCGAAATACCTGCGCTTGGCATGGGTGAGCGACGATAAAAACGCGCGGGCCGAGCTCACTGCGGCGAGCGGCGAACTTGCCGCCAAAATGGTCGAGGCGGCGCGCGAGTGGCAACAATTCGCCGCCGCAAAAGGCGCAAAAGCGGGTGAGTATATTTTTGATTTAAAAGGGTTGTTTCCTGTGGATCGGTTGCGCCTGGAATTGCCCGATGCAAACACCATCGCACAAATCGAAGTGCTCGTGCGCGACCAAGCGGAGCAGCCGTGGCGCAGTGTCACGCGTGGCGTGGCGTATCGTTTGAATCGCCCCGGTGGCGAGGTGGTGAGCCCCGAAATTCAAGTCGGCGCCGCGTCCGAACGCTGGTGGATGATCCGCGTCGATCAACGCGGCGGTGGCATCGGTAGTGGTATGCCCACATTGAACGCGGGCTGGGTGCCGCACCAACTGGTGTTCGCCGCGCGCGGCGCGGCACCGTTTACGCTCGCCTACGGCAATCGCCAAGTGCAACCTGGCGCGTTGCCGATCGCGTCGTTGATACCCGGTTATCGCGAGGATACGATCAGCACCGTGCCTGCCGCGAAGGCCAGTGCGGCGCCGACGCTCAACGTGCAAGCCGCCGCCGCGCAGGGGCAAAAAGATTTGGGCGGCGTGGTGCGGCTCAAGGAACAAGTCGATTGGAAGCGTTGGACGCTGTGGGGCGTGTTGGGGCTTGGGGTAATGATTCTCGGCGTAATGGCATTTCGGTTGATGAAGCAGTTGGGCGCTACTGAAGGCGCAAGGATGAAGGATGAGAGATGAAAGATGACAACAAGCAACAGCACGCCGCGGGCAAGGTTGTTTTTATCCTTCTCCTTTGACCGATGTACCACGGGCGCAACGCACGCGTGTGTTAGACTGATAGCGGATTTCATTGAGAAACTCACACCATGTCCGGCAGCACCCTCGGCACCTTATTCTGCGTCACTTCGTTCGGCGAAAGCCACGGCCCGGCGATCGGCTGCGTGGTCGATGGTTGTCCGCCGGGGATGGCGCTCACCGAGGCCGATATTCAAATCGACCTGGATCGCAGGCGCCCGGGCACCTCGCGCCATGTGACGCAGCGGCGCGAGGAAGACAAGGTCGAAATTCTCTCCGGCGTGTTCGAAGGCAAGACCACCGGTACGCCGATTGGACTGCTGATTCGCAATACCGATCAGCGCAGCCGTGATTATTCCAAGATCGCGGAAAAATTCCGCCCCGGCCACGCCGATTACACCTATTGGCAAAAGTACGGCATACGCGACTATCGCGGTGGCGGGCGGCAATCGGCGCGCGAGACGGCTGTGCGCGTGGCGGCGGGCGCGATTGCGCGCAAGTGGTTACGCGAAAAATACGGCGTGGTGATACGCGGCTACATGTCGCAACTGGGGCCGATCAAAATCGAATTCAAGTCGTGGGACGGCGTTTACGACAATCCGTTTTTTTCGCCTGACCCCGCGATCGTGCCGCAGCTTGAGGCGTTCATGGACAAGCTGCGTAAATCCGGCGATTCGGTCGGTGCGCAAATCACCACGATGGCCTGTGGTGTGCCGGTGGGCTGGGGCGAGCCGGTGTACGACAAGCTCGACGCCGACCTTGCCTACAACATGATGAACATCAACGCGGTGAAGGGTGTCGAAATCGGCGCCGGCTTCGCCGCGGTGTCGCAGCGCGGCACCGAGCACTCTGATCAAATGGCACCGGAAGGGTTTGTCACCAACAACGCCGGTGGCATTTTGGGCGGTATCAGCACCGGGCAGGATGTGGTGGTGAACGTCGCGGTGAAGCCGACGTCGAGCATTCGCTTAAGCCGCCACACTATCGACCAGCGCGGCAACGCGGTGACGATTGAAACGCATGGCCGTCACGACCCGTGCGTGGGCATCCGCGCCACGCCGATTTGCGAGGCAATGATGGCGTTAACGTTGATGGATCACGCGTTGCGCCACCGCGCGCAGAATGCCGATGTGGTGACGGAAACACCGCGTGTCGCGGCGCAAGCGCCGGCGGGAGCTATTGAGCGCTTGCGCGCGGCGATGGCGACGGAAGATCCTCAGCCGGATGAGGCGTAGGGCGCCACAAGAGCTGTAGGATGGGTGGAGCAAAGCGTAACCCATCACGCGCACGACAATATTGAAATCGATGGGTTGCGCTGCGCTCCACCCATCCTACGGTTTTGTTCTCATTGCTCAGTAAGGCTTGGCCGACGGCGCCGACGCGGGCGCCGGGACGGTGGAGGCAACCGGCGCCACTTCCCCTACATAAATTTCCACGCGGCGGTTTTTTGCGCGGCCTTGTTCCGTGGTGTTTTCGGCGATCGGTTGGCGCGAGCCCATGCCGCTGACCGTCACGCGGTTGCCGGCGATGCCACGCGCGGTGAGGTAATCGCGCGTGCTGGCGGCGCGGTTGACCGACAGCGGATCGTTTATCGCGTCGGTGCCGGTGCTGTCGGTGTGGCCGACGATATTCACCGTGGTGGCCTGGTGATCGCGCAAGCTCGCGGCAAAGCGGTCGAGGATCGGCGCGAGATTAGGTTGAATGTCGGATCGCCCGGTGGCAAACGAAATGTCGCTGGGGATTTCGAGTTTAAGTTGATTGTCGGGCGTTTGGGTGACGGCGACACCGGTGCCTTTGGTGGCTTGCTCCATCGCCGCCCGTTGTTGTTGCATGCGTTGCGACCATATATAGCCCGCGCCCGCGCCGATGGCGCCGCCGACCGCCGCGCCGGTGGCCGCGCGCGCGCCGCGATTGCCGCCGCTGACCGCGCCGATCACCGCACCGGTTGCGGCGCCGACGCCGGCGCCGGTGGCGGTGCCCCTTTGGGTTTCCGTCATATTTGCGCAGCCGGCCAGGCCACCCGCCGCCAGTGCCATGGTGAGTATCGAGAATGCGACACGAGGTTTCATGTTGATCTCCTTAGTGAACGTGAAATTGTGTGGGTGAACACCTGCGCCTGGTCTTGGGTATATCCACTGGCGTACCCTGGTGACGCTCCTGCTGAGCGCCCAACTAGGCTGTGACCCACGCGGGCCGCTTGCGGTTCCGCATGCGCTTGCTCACTCGCGCCTGTCGGATTGGGGCAATTGTTAACCACGTGTAAACGCGACCAGATGGTCGATTTCGAGGCGAATGCCGATTTTTTCGCCGATGGCATGGTTGTGGTGGCTGGGCACGAAGGACAGCACGCGCCCGCCGCCGGGCAGTTCGAGCGTGTAAATAAACTGAGCGCCGCGAAATGCCTTGGTGATGACGGTGGCGCGCATGGCGCTGGTGTCGTCGTGCAAAATATCATCGGGGCGCAGTAACACATCAACGGTGGCGCCGGGCGCGGCGGCGATCGGTGTGTCGCCCAGCAACTCGCCCAGTTCCATGCGCACGCGGTTGCCCTCGAGCATCACGCCGGGCAGAAACACGCCGTGGCCGATGAATTCGGCGATCTCGCGCGTGGCCGGTTCGTGATACAGCAGGTAGGGCGTGGCCCATTGCGCGATGCGGCCCGCCATCATGATGCCAATCTCATCAGCGAAGGTGAATGCTTCGTTTTGATCGTGCGTGACCAGGATGGTGGTGGTGTGCTGGCTTTTGAGAATGTCGCGCACTTCAATCGACAGCCGCTCGCGCATTTCCACGTCGAGATTAGAAAAGGGTTCATCCAGCAGCATCAGCGCGGGGCGGGGCGCGAGCGCGCGCGCGAGGGCCACGCGCTGCTGTTGCCCGCCCGAAAGCTCGTGCGGATAACGTTGCGCGACGCCCTCGAGACCGACAATGGCGAGCAACTCGTCGACGCGCGCGTTGCGTGCCGCGTCACCGGCGCCATGCAGACCAAACGCCACATTGCGCGCGACGCTTAAGTGCGGAAACAGCGCGTAATCCTGAAACACCATGCCGATGCGGCGCGACTCCGGCGGCATCACGTAGCCGGGCCGGGTGACGATTTGGCCATTCAACAAGATGTCGCCGGCGACGATGTCTTCAAAGCCGGCGATGCAACGCAGTAGCGTGGTTTTGCCGCAGCCGCTCGCGCCGAGCAGGCATGCGATGCCACCGTCATTGAGGGTCAGGCTGATGTCGTCTAACACCAGCCGCTTGCCGTAACGTTGGCTGACCTGCCGCAGTTCGAGAGTGCCGGACATAAAGATGCGTATCGAATGCGTAAATTATAGCTGATTGTTATTAATAATGATTCTTGTTACACTAATTTATCGTTCATAATCTGATACTTAGGAATTACGCTAAGTCCATGATTAAATTATTGTTATTGTGATAAAAAGCGCTTTATGGGATTAGCGCATACTGCGGCGCGCATTACGCCGGCGCGGCTCGCCATGCTGCGCGGCAAGCGCCCGCCACTATTGACAGTGCTCGCCGTGGTGGTCGCGGCGTTGATCGCGCTGCCGGTGCTGGTGGTGCTGCAAAATATTTTTGTGCCCTCGCACGGCACCTGGCGGCACTTGCTGCAAACGGTGCTCGCCGATTACGTCATCAACTCCCTGGGGTTGATGGCGGGCGTGGCGGTGGGGGTGATTTTCGGCGGCGTGTTGACCGCGTGGATCACCACCATGTGCCGCTTTCCGGGGCGACGCGTGTTCGAGTGGGCATTGTTGCTGCCGATGGCGATGCCCGCGTACGTGATGGCCTACGCTTACACCGATTTGCTGCAATTCGCCGGCCCGGTGCAATCGGCGCTGCGCGAGTGGATGGGGTGGCGCGCGGGGCAATATTGGTTTCCTGACGTGCGATCGCTGGGTGGCGCGGTATTCATGTTTTCGCTGGTGTTGTACCCGTATGTGTATTTGCTCGCGCGCGCGGCGTTTCTCGAACAATCCGACAGCATGCTGGAAATGGCGCGCGTGTCCGGTTACAGCCCGTGGGGCACGTTTTTGCATGTGGCGCTGCCGTTGGCGCGCCCCGGCATCGTAGCGGGCACGGCACTGGCGCTGATGGAAACGCTAGCCGATTTCGGCACGGTGGCGTATTTCGGCGTGCCGACCTTCACCACCGGGATTTATCGTGCGTGGTTTTCGCTGGGGGACCACGTCGCGGCGGCGCAACTCTCGGCGGCGCTGTTGGGTTTTGTGTTTTTGGTGCTGTTGCTTGAGCGCGTGACGCGCGCACGCGCGGGCTTTCACAGTGTCTCGTCGCGCAAGCAATTGCGCCACGTGTATCAGTTGCGCGGGGTGTGGACGCCGCTTGCGTTCGTATTTTGCGCGATTCCGGTCGTGTTCGGTTTTTTGCTGCCGGTGGGCGTCATGCTCAACATGGCGTTGACCTCAGGCGATGCGCAATTCGGCGCGCGTTACGTGCAACTCACGTTTAACACCGTGACGCTCGCGTTATTGACCGCTGTGCTCGCGGTGTTGTTGGCGCTCGCCGTGGGGTATGCTGCGCGTTCGGGCAGCCGCGTGGTGCGCGCGGCTAATCGCATCGCGGGCTTGGGCTACGCGGTGCCCGGCGCGGTGATCGCGGTGGGGGTATTGATTCCCATCACCCGGCTCGATCACGCGTTGGCGGGTATGGTGCAATCGTTTACCGGCACGCATCCGGGCTTGTTGCTGACCGGCGGCGTGGCGGCGTTGATCTACGCCTATCTGGTGCGCTTTTTTGCGGTGTCGCTGCAAGCGGTGGATGCGGGCCTGTCCAAAATCACCCCCAATATGGACAGCGCCGCGCGCTCCCTCGGCCTGGGGCCCGCCGCGACGCTTTCGCGCGTGCATGCGCCGTTGTTATGGCGCAGCGCGCTCGCCGCGGGCTTACTGGTGTTTGTCGATGTGATGAAGGAGTTGCCCGCGACCTTTGTGATGCGGCCATTTAACTTCGATATGCTGGCGGTGCAGGCTTATAACCTTGCCTCCGATGAACGGCTGGCGGAGGCGTCTACGGCGGCGCTAACGATCGTGGCGGTGGGGTTGATACCGTTGATATTACTGGCGCGGATGATTTTAGATCCGCATCGGGTGGCGGGACGAAATTAAAATATTAAATAAAATCAAATACTTATAAAACGCCACTACGACGACTTTTTCTTATCGCCCAAAATAAACGACGCCGCCGCCCAACTGATCACGCTGTAAACGATTGCGCCAAACACCGCGGGCCAAAAACCGGCGATGAAAAAGCCGTCAATAAACGAGGCGGCGAACCACAGCATCAAGCCGTTCAACACAAAAATAAACAGGCCGAGCGTGAGTATGGTGATGGGCAGCGTCAGCAAAAACAAAATCGGCCTCACGATGGTGTTGAGGATGCTCAAGATCAGCGCGACGATCAGCGCGGTGGTGAAGCTGTCGATTTGAATTGACTTGAAAATATACGGCAGCGCGAACAACGCGGCGGCGTTGATCATCCACACCAACACTAATCGCATCATGGTTTGTCGAGCCCTTCCAGCGTCATTTCGGTCAATGCGATTAACCAGTCGTGGCGCTCGTTCAGGCACGTAATGTAGTGGTATTCGCCGCCGCCGGCGTTTTGAAAAATCGTTCTGCCTTCGATGGCGATTTCTTCCAGGGTTTCGAGGCAGTCGCTCACAAAACCGGGGCAGATGACATCGATGCGGCCCAGCTTTTGTTTGCCCAACTCGGTGAGCACCTCGGCGGTGTAGGGTTTGATCCACTCGGCGCGGCCGAAGCGCGATTGAAAACAAATTTGATATTGCGATTCGCCGAGGTTCAGCGCTTGCGCGAGCAGCTTGCCCGTCGTGATGCACTGTTGTTGATAGGGCTCGCCGCGCGCGACGGTGTATTGCGGCACGCCGTGAAAGCTCATCACCAGTTTGTCGGGGCGGCCCGCGCTGCGCGTGCGAAATTCCACCACGCTTTGCGCGAGCGCGGCGATGTAATCGGCGCGATCGTGAAACTGTTCGACCGTGCGCACTTGCGGGTGATAGTCAAGTTCGGCCAGCGCCGCTTGGGCGCCATCGATGGCGGTGGCGGTGCTGCTGCGCGCATATTGCGGATAGAGCGGTAATAGTAACAGTCGGTCAATATTTTTCTTTTTAAAATCAAGTAGTTGTGATTTTATCGAAGGTTCACCGTAACGCATGGCATAGGCGACGTGAATGTCACCGCGGCCGCGCTCGCCGAGATAGCCGCGCACGAATTTGCTTTGTGCGATGGTGTGCACACGCAGTGGTGAGCCTTCTTTGGTCCAGATCGAAGCGTAACGTTCGGCGGCGTCTTTGCCGCGCTTGGGCAGAATAAAAAGATTGAGAATGATCCACCAAATCGGCCGCGGAATTTCCACCACGTAGGGGTCGGACAAAAATTCCTTCAAGTATTTTCGCACCGCCAAAGGCGTGGGCTCGGCGGGGGTGCCGAGGTTGATTAGCATTACGCCTGAGGGCATGAGTGAGGCGTGAAGCGTGTAACACCGTCACGCGGTCAAGGCTTCACGTTTATCAAAGTGGGTTAATGTTGCGACAACGCGCTCGACAACAGCTTGGCTGTGATATCGACAATCGGGATCACGCGCTCGTACGCCATGCGCGTGGGGCCGATCACGCCGACGGTGCCGACGACTTTGCCGTCGACTTCGTACGGCGCGGTGACCACGCTGCATTCGTCGAGCGGCGACAGACCCGCTTCGCCGCCGATAAACAATTGCACGCCATGGGCGCGGCTTGAGCTATCGAGCAGTTGCAGCAAGCCGGTTTTGCGCTCGAACAATTCAAACAGCTTGCGCAGCCGCGCCATGTTCGACGACAGGTCTTCGACATCCAGCAGTTTATTTTCGCCGGAGATTACCACTTCCGTTTCGGCTTCTGATTCCACCTGGCTGCCGGCTTCGAGCGCCACCGTCATCAGCCGCGTCATGTCTTCGCGCAGCGCGCGCAATTCTTCCTGGATGCGCATGCGGATTTCGGCGAAGGTGAGACCGGCGTAGTTTTGGTTGATAAAGTTCGCGGCCTCGATCAGCTCCGCCGGGCTGTAGGATTTTTCGGTGATGATGATGCGATTCTGCACATCGCCTTCGGGCGTGACGATGATCAGCAGGATGCGCTTATCCGAAAGCCGCAAGAATTCAATGTGGCGAAAGCCCGCGCTGCGCCGCGGCGTCACCACCACGCCGGCAAAACGCGTCAGGTCGGAGAGCATTTGCGAGGCGGAGGACACCAGCCGCTGGGTGTTGTCCGGGTGTAAATGGCCTTCGAGCTGGTTGATTTCCACGCGGTCCAGTGGTTTGATGGTGAGCAGCGTATCGACAAAAAAGCGGTAGCCGCGCGCGGTCGGCACGCGCCCGGCGGAGGTGTGAGGGCTAGCGATAAAGCCCATTTCCTCCAGGTCGGCCATGACGTTACGGATACTCGCCGGGGATAAATCCAGCCCGGCGAATTTTGACAAGGCGCGCGAACCCACCGGTTGGCCTTCGGCGATGTAACGCTCGACCAGGGTTTTCAACAGCAGTTGCGCGCGGTCGTTCAGGGGTGTGCTCATGTGAATATTCTACCTAGTGCGCGCAAAACGGTGAAGCGTGAGCAAAACGGCGGGGCGCACGGTCATCTCGCGCATAGGCGAGGCCGGTTATGGTTAAATGCTCGCATGAAAAACGCCTTCCAAACCATAGCCTTGATCGGTAAGTATAAAACGCCGGAAATCGCCGAACCCCTACTGCAACTGGCCGATTTTTTGTCGCGCCGCGGCGTCACCGTGCTGATTGACAAGTTGACTGGCACGCACATCCGCGATTCACCGTACCCGGTCCGCGAGCTGGAGGAGTTGGGGCACGAAGCCGGGCTAGCCATCGTCATGGGGGGCGACGGCACCATGCTGAACATCGCGCGGACATTGGCGCCGTTTAACGTGCCGCTGGTGGGGGTTAATCAGGGGCGCCTGGGTTTTTTGACCGACATATCGCTTGACACCATGTACGAGACCATCGCCGCGCTGCTTGACGGGAAGAGCGTCACCGAAAAGCGCATGCTGCTCGAAGGCGAAATTCATCGCGCCGAGCGCAGCATGGACATCCTTGCGTTTAACGACGTAGTGGTGTCCAAGGGTGGCGAAGGCAACATGGTCGAAATCGAAATTCGCATCGACGGCGAATTTATTTGCAACCAGCGCTCCGATGGCTTGATTATCGCCACGCCCACCGGCTCCACCGCCTACGCGCTGTCGGCGGGCGGGCCGATCGTGCACCCGTCGCTGACGGTGATTTCGCTGGTGCCGGTGTCGCCGCACACCCTGTCGAACCGGCCGATCGTGATCAACGGTAACAGCACCATCGAAATTACCCTGTTGAGCCAGAGCGACGCGCGCGTGCATTTCGACAGCCACTCA
>VGIF01000146.1 GCA_016868015.1 Betaproteobacteria bacterium | reverse complement strand
CCACACCATTGCCACCGCGCGAAAATACGCCAGCGCCCACATCACCGCGATAAACGCGCCGGCATAAAGCAGCGTTTGCATCAAAAGCCCCTTGTTGTTATTCTTGAAAAATATTCAATAAAATCAGATACTTAAGTTTTACCAGCACTTACGGTTACCCGGATTTTAGGCTGCGTATCGCCTGCACGCGTTCCTTGCCGGCCGCGATCATCAGCGCCCATTCGTTGGCAGCCGACATAAACCGCGCACCGAGTTTGATGGCGTATTCGTAATTCGCGGTGCCACCACCGGCCAGCCCGCCGATACCGGGAATCTTGCCGTGCTTGCGGCACGCCGCAACGATGCGCTCGAACGCGGCTTTGACTTGAGGGTGCGTGGTTTCGCCCGGCACGCCAAGATCAGCGGACAAATCGCTGCTGCCGATGTGCAGCACATCCACCCCCGGCACCGCGGCAATGGCTTCGACGTTATCCAGCGCGCCCTGGCTTTCGATCATGCAAATCAACAGCGTGTTGTCGTTCAACACCTTGCGCGCTTGCGCCGCGGGAATCGGCTGATACCCGAAATGCGGCATACTGCCGGCGTTGGAGCGATGGCCCAGCGGCGAATACTTGCACGCATCCACCGCCGCGCGCACGTCATCCGCGTTCGCCACGTCGGGCACCACGATGCCCAGCGCGCCGGCATCCAGCACCCTTAACGCCATGCCGTAATCTTTTTCCGGGATGCGCACCAGCGGCGTGACGCCCACGTTTAGCGCCGCCACGCACATTTGCGCGACATCGTTTTCCGGCAGCGGGCTGTGCTGCAAATCGAAATACAGCGCGTCAAAGCCGCAGGCCTTGGCGGCGAGCGCGATATCCACCGTGCGCGCATGGCGGATCATCAGCGCAAGACCCAAATCGCCGCTTTTGAGACGGTTTAACAACGGATTGACCAGCGTCGTCATGATGGCGTGCTCCCGGCAGAGTCGATCAAGACGGCATTATGCCGCAGCGGCACAACCGAACTGCAAACGTTGCGTTAAAACCGGTCCACGGCAAGCGCCAGCACGCTGTCCGCGCCGCCCACCACGGTTTGCGCATAAGCGGCGGCCTTGGGCAACACATGTTCGGCATAAAAACGCGCGGTGACCAGCTTGGCTTCGTAAAACGCGGCGTCGGCGCCCGGCTCGGCGCGCTTTTTCCGCGCCACCACTGCCGCGCGCGCCATCATCCAGCCGCCGCCCACGGTACCGAACAGTTTGAGATACGGTACCGCCACCGCCAGCACGGCGTTCGGATTCTTGGGAAAGGAGTCAACGATCCAGCGCGTGGCTTCGTCGAGCACGTCGATCGCGGCGGCAAGCGATTTAGCGATGCTCGCGAGATCGCCGCCCAGCGCGTTAATCGCGGCCGCCGTTTTGCGCATCTCAGCGATCACCGCGAACGCGGAAGCGCCTTTTTCGTAACCCACTTTGCGGCCCACCAGATCGTTGGCCTGTATGCCGGTGGTGCCTTCGTAAATCGTCGTGATGCGCGCATCGCGCAAATACTGCGCCGCCCCCGTCTCCTCGACAAAACCCATGCCGCCATGAATTTGCACGCCCGTGGAAGCGATTTCCACGCACTGCTCGGTACACCACGCCTTGACGATAGGGGTCAACAAATCGAGCAACGCCTGATTGCGGCGTTTTTCGCCGGCGTCGGGATGGCGCTTGGCTTTATCCAGCGTTGCGGCTGAAAAATATGCCAGCGCGCGCATTGCTTCGATTTGCGCTTTCATCTCGAGCAGCATGCGCCGCACGTCGGGGTGATGAATAATCGTCACGCGGTCGCCGCCGCGCTGGCCGACTTCGCGCCCTTGCACGCGCGTCTTCGCGTATTCGAGCGCGTGCTGATACGCCCGCTCCGCGATCGCCACGCCTTCGAGCCCGACACCGAGCCGCGCGTGGTTCATCATGGTGAACATGTATTCGAGGCCGCGATTGGGCTCGCCCACCAGATACCCCACGGCGCCGCCGGCGTCCCCATACTGCATGACGCAGGTGGGGCTGGCGTGTATGCCGAGCTTGTGTTCGATGGAAACACACTTCACATCGTTGCGCGCGCCGAGCGTGCCATCGACGTTGACCAAAAACTTGGGCACGATGAAAAGCGAAATCCCCTTCACACCCTCCGGCGCGTCAGGCAAGCGCGCGAGCACCAGATGCACGATGTTCTGCGCCATGTCGTGCTCGCCCCAGGTGATGAAGATTTTGGTGCCGGAAATTTTGTAATGATCGCCATTGGTACCACTGGGTACCGCCTTGGTGCGCACCGCGGCGAGATCGGAGCCCGCTTGCGGTTCGGTCAAATTCATGGTGCCGCACCACTCGCCGCTGATCAATTTGGGCAAATAACGCGCAGCTTGCTCGGCGCCAGCGTGATGCGCCATCGCCTCCATCACGCCGGAAGTCAGCATCGGGCACAGGCAAAACGCCATGTTGCTCGAATTCCACATCTCTTGCACCGGGTTGGCGATAATGTGCGGCAGGCCTTGCCCGCCGTGAGCGGCGGCGCCCGCCAAACCGTTCCAACCCGCCTCGCGAAATTGTTGATAGGCTTGTTTGAAACCGCCGGGCGAAGTCACCACGTGATTGGCGAGCTTCGCGCCCTCTTGGTCACCGCTGCGATTTAACGGCTCCAACACTTCTTGCGCGAATTTGGCCGCCTCGCCGAGCACGGCATCGACCAGTTCGGCGTTCACTTCCTCACAGCCGGGGAGCTTGGACACCGCATCCAAATCGGCGAATTCGTTGATCACGAACGTCATGTCCTTCAACGGCGCGATGTAAGACGACATGGCTGGCCTCCGGTGTATTGCCGACAGCGGTAACTATATCATCGTCAGTCGGGCGGGCCGCGGTTTGCTTACGCGGTGCATCAACCCGCGCGCTGGATGCCGGCTTGTTGAATCAACTTAAGCCACTTCTCGAATTGCTCGGCGTTCAATTTGCCGAGCTCGGCGGGTGTAGACGTGCGTAGCTCGATCCCTTCGTGCGCCAGGCGCTGCCGTACATCGGCCACGGCGTAACGCTGGGTGATCTCGCGGTGCAAACGGCTGACAATTTCAGCGGGCGTGCCCGCGGGCGCCACCACCGAATAAAATTGTTCGACCTCAAACCCGCGCAGGCCCGACTCATCGATGGTGGGAATATCGTTCGCCAGCTCGCTGCGCTTCAAACTGGTAACACCCAGCGCGCGCACGCGCTTCTCGCGCGCCTGCGGCAGCGCGGTCAAAAAATTCGCCACCATGACGTAGGTTTCACCCTGCAGCAGCGACAACATCGCCGGCGCGCCGCCCTTGTACGGCACGTGTATCATTTTGACTTGAGCCAGCGCCTGCAAGAGCTCCATCGCCAAGTGCGACGGGCTGCCTTGCCCCGTCGAGGCAAAGGTCAAGGTTGCGGGCGAAGCCCGCGCAAGGTTGATCAAATCGCGTACCGACACCACTGGCAACGACGGGTGCGTCACCAGCATATAGGCGGTGGTGCCCGCGAGCGTGATCGGCGCGAAATCTTTCACCGGATCGTACTTGCGGTGGGTGACCAGCGCCGGCCCGGTGATCAGCGACGCGCCACTGCCTAACAACAACGTGTAACCATCCTTGGGCGCGCGCGCCACCATCTCTGCCGCGATCGCCCCGCCCGCGCCGCCGCGGTTTTCGACGATGATTTGATGGCCCAGCGCGGGCGCAACCCTATCCGCGATCAATCGCGCGACGGTGTCGGTGCCGCCGCCGGGGGTGTTGGGGACGATGAGGCGCAGCGGCTTGGTCGGATACGTTTGCGCCAAAGCCATCGGTACCACAAAAAACAAAAAGGCGCAGACCATGCGGACTGCGCCCCGTGCAGTAAAAGCCAAGCGAACTCCTTAGCTCAGTTCCTTCACCATCTCCGGCACCGCCTTAAACAAATCATCGACCAGCCAATAACTCGCCACCGAAAAAATCGGCGCTTCGGCGTCTTTGTTGATGGCCACGATGACCTTGCTGTCTTTCATGCCGGCCAAGTGCTGAATCGCGCCGGAAATGCCGACGGCGACGTACAGCTCCGGCGCAACAATCTTTCCGGTTTGGCCGACTTGATAATCGTTCGGCACAAAGCCCGAATCCACCGCCGCGCGCGAGGCGCCGACCGCGGCGCCGAGTTTGTCGGCCAGCGGATCGAGGATTTTGAAGTTCTCGGCGCTGCCCATGCCGCGGCCGCCGGAGACGATGATGCGCGCCGCGGTCAATTCCGGACGCGCCGATTTGGTGAGTTCCTGGCCGTTGAATTTGGACAGACCGGCATCCGCTGCCGCAGCGAGGTTTTCCATCGCGGCAGAGCCACCATCGCCCGCGGGATCAAACGCGGTGGCACGCACGGTAACCACTTTGATCGGGTCGGACGATTGCACGGTGGCCATCACGTTACCGGCGTAGGTCGGGCGCACGAAGGTATCCGCCGACTCGACACTGCTGATGTCGGAAATCTGCTGTACATCGAGCAGCGCCGCCACGCGCGGCATGAAGTTTTTGCCGAAACCCGTGGCCGGCGCGACGATGTGGGTATAGCTCTTCGCGATGCCCAGAATCAACGCCGCCATGTTTTCCGCCAGCGCGCCGGCGTAGTGCGCCGCATCCGCCACCAGCACTTTTGCCACGCCCTTGACCTTGGCCGCCGCCGCGCCCGCTTCCGCGCAGCCTTGACCGGCGATCAGCACACTGACATCGCCGCCGAGTTTGCCGGCGGCAGTTATGGTGTTGGTGGTGCCGGGTTTAAGTTGTTTGCCGTCGTGTTCGGCGATAACCAGAATTGCCATTTAGATCACCCTCGCTTCATTCTTGAGTTTGGCGACGAGCTCGGCCACGTCGGCCACCTTGACGCCCGCGCTGCGCGATGCAGGCTCCGCCACTTTGAGTGTTTTAAGCCGAGGCTTAACATCCACGCCGAGCGCGTCGGGCTTGACGATTTCCAGCGGCTTTTTCTTCGCCTTCATGATGTTGGGCAGCGTCACATAACGCGGCTCGTTCAAGCGCAAGTCGGCGGTCACCACCGCCGGCACTTTGATGGTGAGTTTTTCCAAGCCGCCGTCGATCTCGCGGGTGATTTCGGCCGAGTCACCATTGACCGTTACGTTGGAAATATGCGTCGCTTGCGGCCAATTCAGCAACGCGGCCAGCATTTGCCCACATTGATTGGAGTCATCATCGATCGCTTGCTTGCCCATGATCACCAGGTTGGGCTTTTCTTTTTCGACGATGGCCTTCAACACTTTCGCCACGGCGAGCGGCTGCATTTCCTCGGTGGTTTCCACCAAAATGCCACGGTCGGCGCCCATCGCCATCGCGGTGCGTATGGTCTCCTGGCATTGCGTGACGCCGATCGACACCACCACGATTTCGGTGACGCTACCCGCTTCCTTCATGCGCACGGCTTGCTCCACCGCGATTTCGCAAAACGGGTTGATCGTCATTTTGATGTTGGCCGTTTCGACCCCGGTGCCGTCGGATTTGACGCGCACCTTCACATAAGGGTCGATCACGCGCTTGGCCGTGACCAGAACTTTCATTGTGACTCCTTTGAGGGAACTGACTTGAAATGAAAAACTTGCGAAAAGCCGCTTTATATTTTAGCGGAAAGCGCTGGGACGGGAAACCGCCGCACAATACAGAACCATCATAACTGTTTGATTTGATGCTTGTTTTAAAAAAACCTTCAAAAACTTTAGCCACAGATTTACACAGATGAACACTGATTAAACACGAAAAAATCCGCGAAAATCCGCGTTAATCTGCGTCAAAGATGTTAAGGTTTAACTTCAAAAACCTTTAGACGCAGACGCACGCAGATTAACCACGAAAAAATCCGTGTAACTCCGTGTCAATCTGTGGCAAAAAGGTTTTTCGCTTGATCATCCGTTGAAATTCGGCGCGTTAAAACGAAAACTCGGCGTTGATACCCACGATGTAGTTGCGCCCCGGCGCCGGCTCGAAAAAACGGTTGTTCGCTTCCGACACGATCACTGAGCCGATGTAGGCCTTGTCGCGCAGGTTTTCCACGCGCACATACTCGGTGAGTGTCCAGCCCTTGCCGCGCTGTTGCAGGCCGGCACGCAAATTGATAATGGTGTACGCGCTGGCAAAGGCGGCGTTTTGATCGTTGACGTACACCTTGCCGCTGTGGCGAAATGCCGCGCCCGCGTGAAAACCCCAGGGCGCGTGGCGCCACACCAACTCGCCGTAGGCGATGTTATCCGCGATGCCCGGAAGCTTGCTGCCCGCGCGCACTGTCACCGGCAGCGACGGCGTGCCGGCGACGGTGGTAAAAGATTGTTTGAAGCTCGCATCGAGTTTGGTGTAAGACAGCGCCGCTTCGAAGCCGAAAGGAAACTGATGCTGCCAGCCGACTTCCAGCCCTTTGCGCCGTGTGCCGCCCGGCACGTTCTTGAAATCCGAACGCCCACCGGCGTTGCTGTTAACGACAATCTCATCCCGGGTATCGATGCGAAACATTGCCACGTTCAAGCGGCCATTGTCCCCCAGCAGCGATTTCACGCCCAACTCGCGATGCAGACTATTGGACGGACGCAGCGCGAAATTCAAGCCCGTCGCGCCGCCCGGCCTGTAGGCAAGCTCCGCGAAGGTCGGCGTTTCAAAACCGCGCCCGACGTTGGCGTACACGTTCAACACCGGCGTCACGCGGTAGGTCAGGCCGAGCGCCGGCGTGGTCTTGGCGAAATCGGCTTTGCCGCTGTCGTCGGGGTTGGCCGCGCCGACGAAATAATCGGTCGACTTAAAACGCACGCGGCTGTGCCGTGCGCCAAACAGCAGGTTCAGATTCCTGTTGATCTGCCAGTCAGCCTGGGCGTAAAAATCGGTATTGCCGACCGCATTGTCTTCGTCGCGCTTTAATGCACCGGTGAGGCCGAAGTTATTGATAAAGCCGCGGCGGCGCTCTTGCATGCGGTCGTGATCCAAGCCCACGCTCAACAGCAACGGCCCGCCGGGCGTTGTCACTTCGTGGCTCAGCCGCAAGCCCACGCCGCCGTAAGCGCGATCCAGATCGACCACGCCGCCCGAATGGGTGGCGGCGTTTTGCGTGGCCACCGGTATCGCCAAATGCTGCGTCACCTGCCGCTCGCCCAGGTAAGCGCGCGCGTTCAAGCGCCCGCCCGGCCACAACGCAACATCGTAAGTAAGCCCCGCTTGCTGCTGCGCGACGCTTTTGCGCGTGTTGAAATTGAGCGCATTAATGGCGGCGCTGCCGCCGGCCTGCCGAGGATTTTGTGCGGCCTGCGCGGCGGTGAGCCCCAACGGATCCCGTGTGTGCGGCTGATCGAGCACGTTCACCACCAGCGTCATCGTGCCCGCGCGCCCCAGATCGTATTTGAACTTGGCGTTCAAGTGATCGCGCCGCGCCGCGCTGTGCACGCGGTAACCATCGGTTTGAAAACGCGAGGCATCGATCAGCATATTGAGCGGCCCGTGCTGGCCGCCGTACTTCAGCCCCGCTTTCCAGGTACCGTAACTGCCGTAAAAGCCGCTCACGGACACCGTCGGCGCTTGCGGCCCATCGGCGGTAAAAATCTGCACCACGCCGCCCGCCGAGTTGCCGTACAAGCTCGCGAACGGCCCGCGTAACACTTCGATGTTTTGCGCGGCGGACAAACTAAACGTCGCCGCTTGGCCCTGCCCATCGGGCATGGTGGCAGGGATGCCATCCGCGATCAGGCGCAAGCCGCGCACGCCGAAGGTGGAGCGCGCGCCAAAGCCGCGCGAGGAAATCTGCAAATCTTGCGCATAGTTCTGGCGGTTTAACACCGCGATGCCCGGCACGCGGCTTAACGACTCGGACAGATTCACCTGCGGATTGGCTTCGCGGATAGTGCGCTGGTCGATGGTGTCGATCGACACCGGCAAATCCATGCTGTCGCGTTCCGCGCGCGTGGCGCTCACCGACACTTCGGGCAACACCGCCGGTTTCGCGGCCGGCGCCTGCGCCGCGGTTTGCGCTGTCGCGCTTCGATAAACAATTAACGAAAACGCCGCCAATGCCGCGGCAACCGCGTAGCGCAGCGCAAAGTTACGCATGTTGTCCCTCTTGGTATTTTTGATTACAGCCCCGACGAATCGCGCGCCATTGTGCCATCAAGCCCCGGCCGGCTGGCGGCTTGCATCCCACGCCGCACACTTCAGCGCCGAAAACTGATACGAAACAACGCCCCCGCTTCATCATCCGACACCAGCAGCGCGCCATCGGGCATCACCTGCACGTCGACCGGGCGGCCCCAATGGCTGTTGCCCTGCGCCCAGCCTTCGGCGAAGGGTTCGTACCGCAGCGCCTTGCCCTGGGCATCGAGCGTGACTTGCATCAGGTTAAATCCGGCTCTTTCGCTGCGGTTCCACGAGCCGTGGTTGGCAATGATGATGCGGTTTTGATAGTCGGGCGGAAACATTGTACCGGTGTAAAAACGCATGCCCAGTGGTGCTACATGCGCGCCTAGTTTCAACGCAGGCGGCGCGAATTCGCCGCAGCTGCGGCCCTTGCCCCAATCGGGGTCGGGCAAGTCGCCTTGATGGCAATACGGAAACCCGAAGTGCTGGCCGCGGCGCACGACGCGGTTTAACGTGTCGTGCGGCACATCCTCGCCCATCCAATCGCGGCCGTTGTGCGTAAACCACAGCTCGCGCGTCACCGGATGAAACGCCATGCCCACACTGTTGCGCACGCCGCGCACCACGTTTTCCATCACGCCTTTTTGCGGATCGACGCGCACGATGCTGGCGTGCGTGTCGGGCGGCACGCAACTATTGCAAGGCGCGCCGATGTTGAAATAAAGCCAGCCATCGGGGCCCATCACCATGTATTTCCAGCCGTGCACTTCGTCCTTGGGCAGCGCGTCGAACACCACCGTGGGCGGGCCGGGGTGATCCAGATTGTTCTCGATGTCGCGATAACGCAGAATGCGCGAGAGTTCCGCCACGTACAAATCCCCGTTGTGAAACACGATGCCGTTCGGGCGGTGCAGGTTGTTTAAGATGGTTTTCACGTCGCGCCTGCCGTCGCGCTGCACCACCGCGTACACCGCCCCCGCCAGGCGCGTGCCGACAAATACCGTGCCCTTGGCGCCCAGCGCGAGCGAGCGCGCATTGGGCAGACCCGCGGCCCACAATTCGATGTGAAAACCCGGCGGCAGCCTGATTTGATCCAAACGCATATCCGCGGGCGCCTTGGCAGTCACACCCGGCGCATGGGGCGCGAGGGTCGAGTTTTTCATCGCCTGCGGGCGGCCTTGTTGCCACGCCGGCGCCGGCGGCGGCGCAAGCGGCACCGGCGTGGGCTGTTCTTGCGGCGCGGCCTGGATTTGCACCGCGGGTTGCTGCGCGTAGGCGCTGAACACACTGAACATGCTGAACACGCAGAGCGCGCCATTGCTCGCCATGAGCGCGAACCCTACACGCGCCGCGCGCGGCGCAAGCAATCGGTAAGGGGTGATCATGACGTGCTCTGAACGGTGAAAAGTTTGGTCAATCTAAAACTGCGAAACGCGTTTTGCGAGCAACGCCGGCAGCAGGGCATTGCCATCACGCCAGCGCACGAAACACCGGCAAGCGCGTTTGCTCGTCCTGTTTTTTGAATTCGACTTTCACTTTAAGTCCGATGCGCACCGCCTCGGGCGCGACACCGATTAAGCGCGTCATCAAATGCGGCCCTTCCTCGAGCGCCACCACCGCTACCACGTAGGGCACCAGCGCTTCGAAACCTTTGCTCGGCGCGCGATGCACCACGGTAAAACTATAGACCTCGCCGCGGCCACTCACCGCGTGCCAAGCAAGATTTTGCGAGCCGCAGTGCGGACAGGTGGTGCGCGGATAAAAATGAAACGCCGCGCACGTCTCGCAACGCGGTAGCTCCAGTTCGCCGTTTAGCGCCGCCTCCCAATAGGGCGCGGTCAGTGCATTGGGTGACGGTAGGGGCCTGGGAAACATAAAACGTAAGTATGTGATTTAATTGATTATTTTATTTCGCAAGGATCAGCGTGCAATGAATCGCGATAGTACCGCCATTGCCGTGGGCCAGCGCGATGCGCGCGTTGGGCACTTGCCGCGCGCCGGCCTGGCCGCGCAACTGGCGCACCGCTTCGAGCACATGAAACAAACCACCGCCCAAGCCGGGATGACATGCGGATAGCAGGCCGCCATGCGTGGTAACCGGCAATTGGCCGCTAAGCGCGATGCGCCCGCCTTGCACGAACGCGCCGCCCTCGCCTTTTTTGCAAAAGCCCAGGTCTTCGAGTTCAATGATCACCGTGATGGTGAAGCAATCGTAGAGCTCAGCAACATCTATGTCGGCATGCGTGACACCCGCCATCGCAAACGCTTTTTTACCGGACTCGATCGCACCGCTGTGGGTGAGCCGCGGCGCTTCGCCGACATAGCTGTGGCTCAAACCATAACCCTGCCCCAGCAGGCGCACCGGTTTTTGTCTGAGATCGCGCGCGCGCTCGGCGCTGGTGACGATGGCCGCCGCGGCGCCATCGGACACCAGCGCGCAGTCCAGGCGTTTCAACGGCGAGGTGATCATCGGCGAGTTCAACACGTCGTCCACCGTGATCGGCTTGACCATGTGCGCGTTCGGATTTAACAACGCGTGTTTACGGGTGGTCACCGCCACTTCCGCCATTTGCTCCGGCGTGGTGCCGTACTCGTGCATGTGGCGCTGCGCGATCAACGCATAATTCGACGCCACCAGCGGCCCATACGGCACTTCGAATTGCGCGTGCGCCGCGCCCGACTCCGCCATGGTTTGCACCGCGGACGCGCGCGATTTGTGGGTGAGCGAATTCTGCCCCGCCACGCACAGCACGGTGTGGCATTGACCCGAGGCAATCGCCATCGCCGCGTGGTGAATCATCGCGCAACCCGATGCCCCGGCAAGATCGAGCGTGGAAAGATAGGCAGGCTGAATCCCCAAAAAACTCGCCACCACGCCACACGGCATGTTCCACGCCTCCACCCGCACCGGCGTGGTGATGAGACCATCGATGTCGGCGAGCGTCAGCCCCGCATCGGCGAGCGCGGCATGCGCGGCGTCGCTTTGCAGTTGCAGCGCGCTCTTCTCCGGCACCTTGCCGACTTTAGATTCGCCGATGCCGGCGATGGCGATTTTTTCCGATAATGAATTCATAAGTCCAACCAGTAGTGTCCGGACGTTAATCGAATAAATTCAATTGGTTAGCGGACATGTCCGGAATTTCGTCGGCGACGATTTTGTTAAGTAGTTGATCCAATGGCATTTTCTCGAACATCGTGAGGCTCAAGAT
>VGIF01000145.1 GCA_016868015.1 Betaproteobacteria bacterium | reverse complement strand
GTTTCATGTCTTGCCTCGTGGCTCGCGAATACGTCCTCCCAATCAGAACGTACCACTGGGATTCGCGTTTACAGAGCAATCGGGGACTTATTCAGCGCTTCCTTAAATCAAGTACATATGTAACAACGCTATTCCGCGGCAATACCCGCCGCACGCACCACCTTAATCCATTTTTCAATTTCGGTCGCCACCAGGCGCGCGTGCTCTTCGGGCGTGTTGCCGACCGGATCCGAGCCGCGCGCGATCAACACTTTACGATTCGCCGGGTCGCGCAGCGCTGTCACCAGCGCGCTGTTTAATTTTTCGACGATGGGTCGCGGCAGATGCGCGGGGCCGACAAAACTGAACGGGCTGCGCACCACAAAACCCGGCACACCCGCTTCTTGCATCGTCGGCACATGCGGCGCGCTGGCGGAACGCGTCTCGCCGGTTTGCGCCAGCATGTTGAGTCTGCCCGATTGCACGTGCGGCAACAGCCCGCTGATGCTGGAAAACTGAAACTGAATATGGCCCGCCATCACGTCGATCAGCGCTTGATGCGAGCCTTTGTAGGCGACAAACGTGTACTTGGTTTTGGTCATCGCGCCAAACAGCGAACCCGATAAATGGCCCACCGTGCCGCGTCCGCCCGATGAGAAATTCAGTTCGCCGGGGTGTGCGCGGCCTAGCGCGATCAAGTCTTTCACCGTTTTTGCCGGCAGCGACGGGTGCGTCACCAGCGCCGAGGGGATGTCGACAATTGTGCCCAGCGTGGTGAAATCCTTCAGCGTGTCGTAGGGCAGTTTTTTGACAATGGCGGGGTTCATCACGTGGCTGGCCGCGACGAACATTACGGTGTAGCCGTCGGGCGCGCTTTTCGCGAGCAGCTCCGAGCCGACGGTGGCGCCGGCGCCGGGGCGGTAATCCATCACCAGTTGCTGGCCGAGTTGTTCGACCATCTTCGGGGAGAGGGTGCGGAACAAAATATCGCTATTGCCGCCGGGCGCGGCGGGGTTGATGACGCGGATGATTTTGTTGGGGTAGGGTTGTGCAAAAGCAAAAGAGGCGAATAGCGCAAACGCCGTGATCGCTAGCCCGCGGCAAGGAATGAGGCCCACGGAAACGGCTAGTTCGTGTTCCCTCACCCTCCCTCCCTCTTCCGGAGGGCGAGGGAAGTTAAGCCCTTCTCCCTGCGGGACAAGGGTACACTTGAAGCGGAGCAGAAGGGTGGGGATAAGGGGGGGATTTTTATTGCTCTTCAAACGGACTTACTCCACGCGCAGATTTGCCGCCTTCGCCACCTGCCCCCACTTAGCCGACTCATTGCGCAGAAACACGCCGAATTCCGCGGGCCCCATCGCCATCGCTTCCGCGCCGTTGTTGGCGGCGAAGTTGCGCATGTCTTGCTGGGCCATGATGCGGCTGATGGCGGTGTGCAGTTTTTCGATGATCGCCGGTGGTGTTTTCGCTGGCGCCAGCACGCCCACCCAGGAGTTCACGTCAAGCTTGGGCTGGCCCAGTTCCGTCGCCGTGGGCACATCGGGCAAAAACGCCGAACGCTTGGGCATGGTGAGGGCGAGTGCGCGCAGCTTGCCGGATTTGATGTGCGGCAACACCGGCGGCAATCCCGGGCAGAACACCTGCACCTGGCCCGCGAGCAAATCGATGGTCGCCGGCGCGCCGCCCTTGTACGGCACGTGCGTAATGTCGATGCCCAACTGCGATTTGAACATTTCCATGCATAAATGCGGCGTGCCGCCGCTGCCGGAGGAGGCGTAGAGCAACTTGCCGGGGCTCGCTTTGGCGAGCGCGATCAACTCGTTCAAGTTATTCGCTTTCACCGAGGCGTGCACGACGATCGCGTACGGCACCATCGCGTAAAGCGTCACCGGCGCCAGATCGCGCAGCGGGTCGTAGCCCAGCGTTTTGTAAATGTGCGGGCTGATGGCGATGGGGCCGTTGGTGCCGATCAACAGCGTGTAGCCGTCGGCCACGGCCTTGGCACCGATCTCGGAGCCGAGATTGCCGCCGGCGCCGGGGCGATTGTCGACTACGAATTGCTGGCCCAGCGCCTCGGACAAGCGCAGCGCGAGTGCGCGGCCCATGATGTCGTTGGTGCTGGCACCGGGCGGGAAGGGGATGATCAGGCGCACCGGTTTGGTGGGCCAGGCGGCGTTGGTTTGCGCGTGCGTCGGCGTGCTTGTCGCCGATATCACGGCCAAACCAGAAGCTACAAAAAAAGTCAATAAAATCAAATACTTAAAATTTTTTCGCATGACAGCTCACTGGTTCGTCACGTAGGGTGCGCATCGCGCACGCATTGAAAAAGTGTCCGTGTGGGCGATGCGCATGCTAGCGTGTTAACGGTCACGCCGGCCGCTCGCCCTGCAACAACACCCGATGCATGATGCGCGGCTCGCCAGCCGGATAATCGTTGACCACACGGTGCAGCGTGGCGCGGTTATCCCACACCACCACATCGCCGACGTTCCACACGTGGCCGTGGTGATGTTTGGGTTTGCGCGCTTCCTCGGTGAGTTTGTCGAGCAAAGCATCGCTCTCACTTCGCGGCAGGCCGACGATGCGGTCGAGCCGATTCGGATTGAGATAAACCGCCTTGCGGCCGGTGACCGGATGCGTGCGCACCAGCGGGTGCTCGACATCGGGCGTTTCCGCCAACTCCTGCGGCGTGCGCGGCGCGGGGCGGTTCTTTGCGCGCGGCGTGTCGTAGCCGTGGATCGCGCGCTTGCCGTCGATACGGCGCTTGGTGGCATCGGGCAGCGCGTCATACACCGAATGCATGTTGCAAAACCAGGTCGAGCCGCCGCGGCTGGGGATTTCGATGCTGTGTAACAGTGTCGCCTTGGCGGGGATTTCAAAATACGAGTCATCGGTGTGCCAATCCTCGGCGCGGTACACCGTTTTGTCAGTGGTGCCGTCGGTTTTGATGGTGCTCACCATCAGCGACACTTCGGGCACGCTATTGTCGCGTTTGCTGCGCCGCAACTGCGCGCGCGGCTCGCCGAACGCGCGCGCAAGATCGCGGGTTTGCTCCGGGCTCATCGGCGCGCCGGGGATCACCACCAGCAAGTGATCGGCCAGTGCTTTATCGAGCAAGGCCGCCACGGCGGGATCGTTCGCCCGTGAACGGTCGAGCCCTTCGATGCGGGCGCCCAATGCGGCGTTCAGTGCAACGATTTCAGGCATGACAGCCCTCGCTATTTCGCCACGTCGTGATTGGCCATGCGCTCCAGCGCCTTCACCATGCCGGAGTGATCCCACCTCGCACCGCCGTTGGCGGCGCAGGTGTTGAACAATTCCTGCGCGGTGGCGGTATTGGGCAGCGCCACGCCCATCGCGCGGGCGCCCTGCAACGCGAGATTCAAATCCTTTTGATGCAGTTCGATGCGAAACCCCGGATCGAAGGTGCGCTTGATCATGCGCTCGCCGTGTACTTCCAAAATGCGCGAGGCGGCAAAGCCGCCCATCAGTGCCTGGCGCACCTTGGCCGGGTCGGCGCCGGCCTTCGAGGCAAACACCAGCGCTTCGCTCACCGCTTCGATGTTCAACGCCACGATGATCTGGTTGCACACCTTGCAGGTTTGGCCGTCACCCACGCCGCCCACCAGCGTGATGTTTTTGCCCATCAGCTCGAATAGCGGCTTCACTTTGCCGAACGCCGCTTCACTGCCGCCGCACATGATGGTGAGCGCGGCGTTCTTGGCGCCGACTTCGCCACCCGATACCGGCGCGTCGACATAATCGCAGCCCAGCTCAGCAATTTTTTTGGCGAAGGCTTTGGTTTCGATCGGCGAGATCGAACTCATGTCGACCACCGTCTTACCCTTGCTTAGCCCTTCTGCCACGCCGTTGGCGCCAAACAGCACTTTGTCGACATCGGGCGTATCCGGCACCATGAGAATAATGATGTCGGCCTTTTGCGCGACTTCTTTCGCGCTGGCGCAAGCCTTGCCGCCGGCGTCGGTGAGTTCTTTCGCCACGCCGCTGCGCGAGTTCAGATAAAGTGTGTGGCCGCCCTTGATGAGATTTAACGCCATGGGCTTGCCCATGATGCCCAGACCGATAAAGCCGACGTTGCTCATGCCGTTCTCCCGTGTGGATGTGCAGCGATTTTGCCACAGCACACGCGTGCCGGCATGGCGATTTTCCATGCCACCTGTGTTACCTTTGCGCCCGCATTGCAACACCAAAAGCGAGGAGGAGAAGCATGAAAACACGATTTAAACTTGGCTTGATCGCGCTGAGCGTGACTTGCGCGAGCGCCATTCAAGCGCAGGACTATCCGCTCAAGCCCATACGACTGATCACGTCGCCGATAGGCGGCGGCAACGATTTCGCCGCGCGCCTGGTGGCGGCGGCGCTAACCGGCCCGCTGGGGCAGCAGGTGGTGGTGGATAACCGCCCGACGGTGTTGATCGCCGACATCGTGGCCAAGGCGCC
Organism: Betaproteobacteria bacterium; assembly: GCA_016868015.1. Taxonomy (GTDB): domain Bacteria; phylum Pseudomonadota; class Gammaproteobacteria; order Burkholderiales; family SG8-41; genus UBA5216. Next base: position 6,899 of record VGIF01000145.1, on the reverse strand, counting down.
GCCCGATGGCTACACGCTGCTGCTCACCGGCAGCGCGCACTGGATCGGCCCGCTGGTGGAGAAGGTGAACTACGATCCGATCCGCGATTTTGCCGCGGTGACGCTGGTGGACCGCGCGCCCTCGGTGCTGGTGACGCACCCGTCGCTGCCGGTCAAGGGCGTGAAGGAACTCGTCGCCCTCGCCAAAGCGCGCCCTGGCGAAATCAACGTCGCGGTCGGCGGGCCGGGCAGCTCCAACTACGTCGCCGCGGTGCTGTTCGCGCACATGGCGAACGTGAACCTGATGCGCATTCCGTATAAGGGTAATGCGCCGGCGATCGTCGCGTTGCTCGCGGGCGAAGTGCAGGTGATGTTTTCCTCGGCGGGTGCGGTGGCGCCGCACCGGCATTCGGGGCGGCTGCGCGCCTTGGGTGTGGGCAGTTCGAAGCCTTCGCCGTTGGCACCCGACCTGCCGCCGATTGCCTCGGGCGTGCCGGGTTATGAAGCGGAGGCGCTGCACGCCCTGTACGCGCCGGCGAAAACGCCGCCGGCGATCGTCAACCGTTTGAATGCCGAAGTCGGGCGTTACCTGCGCAGCCAGCAGGCGAAAGATGTGTTTCTGAAGGCGGGCATCGATCCCGTGCCTTCCACGCCGGAAGAGTTGGTGCAAATCATGAATGCGGAAGTGGCGCGGTTGGCGCCGGTGATGCGGGCAGCGGCTTCTAAGTGAGGGATGAAGGCGGAAGGATGCAAACCGTCAACAGCACGCTGCTGGCCTGCTTGTTTTGATCCTTCATCCTTCATCCGCGGGCTGTTTCACCTTGTGAGTTTTGCCAAATGTCGATATTGTGGCCGCCAATTGGCAGAGTTCGTTCGCGAGGCAAAGTATGGGCACGTTGGATTTGGAAAGCTTGATGAGCCACCCGCAGCGGGCGTGCGCGCCAAGCCGGCAAGCCCCATCGCGTAGAGCAGACCGCGCCGACGTACTGGATCGAAACGGTGAGGCACGGCTTGCCCGCGCGCGCGCTCGGCGCCGTGGCCAAGGCGGTGGAGCTCATGCAAAGCGAGCTTTCCGCAACGCTGGCGATCCCCGAACGCACGCTCATCCGCCGCAAAAAGCAAGACACCTTGAGCACCGACGAGTCGGCCAAGCTGCTGCGTGTCGCACGCTTCTTGCAGCGAGCCACCGAGTGTTCGACAACCACGCCAACGCCCTGCATTGGCTGAAAGCCCCAATCGCTCGCTCGGTAACGTGACGCCGCTGTCGCTGCTCGACACTGACCTGGGGGCGGAAGCCGTGACGGATACCCTGGGGCGCATCGAACACGGCGTATACACCTGACGCTAGGTGCTGGAGGTTTTTCGTATCGTCACGCAACGGCGGGCGACCGATGCATTTAGCGGCGAGGGCGCGCGGCTTTATGGCGGACGCTGGAATCCCAAAGGCGTCCGCTTCGTGTATACCGCCAGCAGCCGTGCGCTCGCCATGCTTGCAATGCTGGCGCAGGAAGAGCCGCTGCATGCGCGTTACGCCATCATTCCCGCGAAGCTTCCAACTTCGTTGACGATTGAACGCGTTGCCGTGTCGAAGTTGCTGGCCGGTTGGAGCGAGCCGCTTCCGAACGGTGCGCTGCGTGCATTAGGCGCGGATTGGGTGCGCCGCGCCAAGACCGCGGTGCTGTGCGTGCCTAGCGCTATCGTGCCGAATGAGTTTAATTACGTGCTCAATCCGCTGCATGTGGATTTGCGCGGATCAAGTTTGGACACACGGAGGGTTTACACACTGATTCAAGACTTAGCCGGCGTTTTACGCGGCCTGCGATCTCAAGGCGGCGCTAAATGATTTGGGCGGTTCGCAACGTTTAAGCCTGAGCCAGGCGGTCAAGCACCCACCCCAAGCCCGCTTCCGTCGTCGTCAACGGCCGATACTCACAACCGATCCATCCGCCGTACCGCAGCTTGTCGATAAACTCGAACAAAAACGCATAGTTGATTTCGCCGGTACCGGGCTCGTGGCGGCCGGGGTTGTCCGCCAACTGCATGTGCGCAATCATCGCAAGGTTTTTTTCGATGGTGGCGGCGAGATCGCCTTCCATGATTTGCATGTGGTAGATGTCGTATTGCACGAATAAATTATCACTACCCACGTCGCGCATGATGTCGAGCGCCTGCTGCGTGTGGTTCAAATAAAACCCCGGCATGTCACGGATGCTGTTGATCGGCTCGATCAATAGTTTGATGCCCGCGGCTTTGAACTTGGGTGCGGCGAATTTCAGGTTGGCGACGAAAGTCTCGCGCAGTTTTTCCGGCGCCACGTTCGCGGGTGCCAGGCCCGCCAGGCAATTCACTTGCGCGCAGCCCAACGCCGTTGCGTAGTCGATGGCTTTTTCCACGCTCGCTTGAAATTCATTAACGCGGTTGGGATGGCAGGAGATGCCGCGTTCGCCGTTGGCCCAATCGCCCGCGGGCAGGTTGTGCAGCACTTGCGTGAGGTTGTGGCGGTTTAACAGTTCGGCGAGTTGATGTTTGTCGTAGTCATACGGAAACAGATACTCCACGCCCTTAAAGCCCGCGCGTGCCGCGGCGCCGAAGCGTTCGAGAAAATCGTGTTCGTTGTAAAGCAGCGTCAGGTTGGCGCAAAACTTGGGCATGGTAGTTATTTTCTAAGTATTTGATTTTAAACAACTTTTTATTTCGAGCCAAAAGCGGCGTATGCGCCGGGCATTTTCGCCGAAATCGGATTGGCCCACGCGCGATGCGCTGCGCATATCGAGCCGCGTGCCGCCGCTTGCATCACCATCGGCGCGCACGCGGATGACGACGTCGTCTTTAAATTTCAGCCAGCGCGTTTCGGCGGTGGCTTCAATGCGGCCCTCGGCCACATTGGCGTCGATGATATGCCATCGCCGCGCACGCGCGGTTGCGTGCGCGGCGCTGAAAACGGTGGCCGCCGGTTGCGAAAAAATCGCGGGCTTGATGTCCGGGTAGCGCAGGCGATGCTGCGCGGCGGCAAGGCCGCTGTAGGCCGCGCCATTACGGCATGCTTTGCGCGCGCTCGCCAGCGCGATAAATTCGAGCGGCGCGTCAGGGTCGGTGCATACGTCGTGGATCAGGCGCATCGTCGAATCGAACGGTTTGTGGTTTTAATCAGCTTGGCGCCGGCTGTGCAGGCAGAGCTCGCGCGGCAAACTCATGTTTTATATAAGTATCTGATTTTATTGATATTTTTAAATAACGGCTGTGGCGCGTATGCTGGTCCTCGGCACCTTAGTTTAGCGCAAGCGCTCTCGTATAATCGAGGCACGATGACAGATACGAAAACGGCGTTGATGGGGATTTTGCTTGCCGCAGGTGCGGGCAGGCGCTTCGGTAGCGGCGCGAACGCCATTGGTGGCAAGCTGCTGCACGAACTTGATGGTGTCGCCATCGGCGTGCGCTCGGCGCGCAACATGCTCGCCGCGGGTTTGCCCGTTACGGCGGTGGTGCGGCCGGGCAGTGAGCGGTTAGCGCAATTGTTGCGCGCCGAGGGCGTGACTGTGACGGTATGCGCCAACGCCGCTCAAGGCATGGGTGTGAGCCTCGCGCATGCGATCGCCGCGACACGCGATGCGCAAGGCTGGGTGGTGGCGTTGGGCGACATGCCGCGCATCGAGCCCGCGACGATTGCACGTATTGCCGAGGCGCTGCGTAACGGCGCGCGCATCGCCGCGCCCCGCTTCAAGGGCGAGCGCGGATTGCCGGTCGGGTTTAGCGCGGCGTTTGGCGGCGAATTGGTTGCGTTAAAGGGCGATGAAGGTGCGCGTTCCTTGATAAAGCGCCACCATGCGGAAGTTGATTGGATCGAGGTGGAGGATGCGGGCGTGGTTTTTGATATCGATCGTCAGGAAGATATTCCTGCGTCGTTATAATTGCCGGTAAATTCAGCCCGAACGGTTTCGTAGAGTTACAGTCAAGGAATCCCAAATGCGTTTCGAAGGTACCGATAGTTACGTTGCAACCCAAGACCTGATGATGGCGGTAAATGCCGCGATTACCCTGGAGCGGCCGCTGCTGATCAAAGGCGAGCCCGGCACCGGCAAGACCATGCTGGCGCTCGAAGTGGCCAAGGCGTTAAAGCGGCCGCTGTTCGAGTGGCACATCAAATCCACCACCAAGGCGCAGCACGGGCTCTACGAATACGATGCGGTGTCGCGGCTGCGTGATTCGCAATTGGGCGACGAAAAGGTCAAGGACATTGCCAACTACATCGTGCAAGGCATGTTGTGGAAAGCGTTCGAGTCGCAACAGCAATCGGTGCTGCTGATCGACGAGGTCGACAAGGCCGACATCGAGTTCCCCAACGACTTGCTGCGCGAGCTCGATCGCATGGAGTTTTATGTCTACGAGACGCAGCAGTTGATCAAGGCCAAATCGCGGCCGCTGGTGATCATCACCAGTAACAACGAAAAAGAATTGCCCGACGCGTTTTTGCGGCGCTGCTTTTTCCATTACATCCGTTTCCCCGATCACGACACGATGTCGCAAATCGTCAACGTGCATTTTCCTGACATCAAAAAAATGCTGCTGTCGCAGGCGCTGAATGCGTTTTTTGAAATGCGCGACGTGCCGGGGTTGAAGAAAAAGCCCTCGACTTCCGAGTTGCTCGACTGGTTAAAGCTCTTGGTGGCCGAAGATATTTCGCCGGAGACGCTGCACAGCCAGGATCAGCACAAGATCATCCCGCCGCTGCACGGCGCGCTGTTGAAAAACGAGCAAGATGTGCATTTGTTCGAGCGCCTGGTGTTTATGACGCGTAAGAAGTAGGGCGTATGGTTGATCGTGGTGCCCGCCAGACCGTTTTCCCTCACCCTCGATCCCTCTGCTCCGCTTCCAGTGTTCCCTGGTCCCGGCGGGAGAGGGAAGTTAAGCCCTTCTCCCTCCGGGAGAAGGGTGGGGATGAGGGAAGGGGTGTTAGGTGGCTAGCCGCTGCAAGCATGCGACACCAAGGTTTCCCGCCCGTCCTGGACGCCAACATTCGCGTGCTGATCCTGGGCAGCTTCCCGAGCCCGGCATCACTCGCGAAAAAACAATACTACGGCCACCCGCAAAATCACTTTTGGAAACTGATGGGCGCGTTACTCGAAGCCCCTTTGTATGAGATCGCCTACGCCGAGCGGCTGCCGCTGTTGTTAAAGCACCGCATCGGTTTGTGGGACGTGCTGCATCAATGCGAACGCGCCGGCGCGCTCGACAGCAACATCCGCAACGCGGTGAACAACGATTTTCGGCGGGTGACACGAATCGCGTGTGGCTTAAAGCGCGTGTGTTTTAACGGCAAGACCGCGGGGCGATTCGCGCCGGTGTTTGAAGAAGCGGGGTTTGAAACACTGGTGTTGCCCTCATCGAGCCCGGCGTACACCATTGCGTTCGAAAAAAATTGGTTGCGTGGCGCAGTGTGCTGGCGCCCTTCAAAAAAAACGCCCGACGGGCGCCGGGCGCAAACAAGGGGCAAACCAGGAGGATTAACGCGCTGTGAGTGCGCTCGCGTTAACGCCAGTGACGCTGGCCGTGACCGTGACGCGGGCCATGGTCGCGCCATTGTTTATGGCTGTGCTTGTGGCCATGCCAGTGGCCGTAGATCACCGGCCGCGGCGCCACATAAACCGGCGGCGCATACACCACGGGGGGCGCGTAGTAGACCGGCCGGGGTGGCGGGTAATACACCGGCGCGGGGTAATAAACCGGCGCGGGTGCGACATACACCGGTGCGGGCAGCGGCACGCCGATCGAAATACCGAACGATACGTTGCCCGCGTGTGCCGCCGGCACACCCAAGTGGGCACCGGCAATCAACACGCCGACCGCGGCAACGGTTGAGAGGATCAATTTACGCATGGTTGTTTCTCCTTTAAGGTCTTTCACTCGCTATTTGCAGCGTGCGCTTTTATTCGTTGGCGCGCACAAGCATACTAACGCCCGAGGTGGCGATGCAGGCGTAACAAGTTGTAACGATGTTTAAGCAGGTGTGCGGGTGGATTATCGGTGTAAACGTAACCTATTGATTTTACTGACTTTTTTATTTCGGCAAAGGTAACACCGTGCTGATCGAGTTTTTTCTCAAATTAAAGCAAGGCGGCGTGCCCGTCTCCATCAAAGAGTTTTTGATGCTGCTCGAAGGGTTCGAAAAGCAAGTGATCTTCGGCCGCGTCGAGGATTTTTATTACCTTGCGCGCACCTGCCTGGTGAAGGATGAAAAATATTTCGACCGCTTCGACATCGTGTTCTCGGCCTACTTCAAGGGCATCATCAATGTCGACGAGGTAGAAGCGCGCATCCCCGAAGAGTGGCTGCGGCGCCTGGCGGAGAAACACCTCTCCGAGGAAGAAAAGAAAATGATCGAGGCGCTCGGCGGCTGGGACAAGCTGATGGAGACGCTCAAAAAACGCCTGGAAGAACAAAAAGGCCGCCACCAAGGCGGCAACAAGTGGATCGGCACCGCGGGCACCAGCCCGTTCGGCGCCTACGGCTACAACCCCGAAGGCGTGCGCATCGGTCAAGATAAATCGCGCAACCGCCGCGCGGTCAAGGTGTGGGATCAGCGCGAATTCAAAAACTACGACGACAAAATCGAGCTCGGCGTGCGCAATGTCAAAGTGGCGCTGCGCAAACTGCGCAAGTTCGCGCGCACCGGCGCGCCCGAAGAGCTCGACATGGAAGACACCATCCGCTCTACCGCCAAAAACGCCGGCTGGCTTGATCTCAAACTGGTGCCGGAGCGCCACAACGCGGTAAAGGTGCTGCTGTTTTTCGACGTCGGCGGCTCGATGGATGACCACATCAAGGTGTGCGAGCAGCTTTTCACCGCCACGCGCACCGAATTTAAGCACATGGAGTATTTTTACTTCCATAACTTTTTGTACGAGCGCGTGTGGAAGGATAAC
>VGIF01000144.1 GCA_016868015.1 Betaproteobacteria bacterium | reverse complement strand
CTTCGTCGCGCACCAACGCGTAGGCGCTGTCCGCGCCCTGCGATTCGAGCAGGCCATCGAATACCGCGTTGAGCAAATCAAGCGAGGGGTATTTTTCCAGAAAGCCGCGCAACAGCGTAACGCCTTCGGCGGCGCGGTTTTGTTGCTTGAACGCGCGGTAAATGCGCTCGGCCACCAGCGACAAATACTGGGGATTCTGGCTTTCGATGCGCTTCCAGGCGGCGACCGCCGCGTTCAGATCACCTTGCGACTGTGCCAGATCGCCCAACAAGACGTTGGCGCGCACGCACAAGCGATGATGTGCGAGCGCGCGCTCCAGGTGCGGCCGCGCCGCTTGCGGGCGCGTGTGCATGATTTCGCTGCTCGCCATTTCGCAGAAATAATTGGCGATGTCCTTTTGATGCGAATGCCCGGTGACGGTTTCGAGCTTGCCGGCGGTGTCCACCGCCTTTTGCCAATCTTTCTCTTGCTGGTAAATGTCGAGCAAAAATTTAAGCGCCGGCTCGGCGTAATCCGTGCCTTCCAACTGCCGGAACAGCTCCTCCGCGCGGTCGAGCAAGCCCGCCTTGAGATAATCCTGTGCCAGTTCATACAGCGCCAGCGTTTTTTGCGCCTTGGGCAAATCCGCGCGCGCCGCGAGATTCTGATGCATGCGAATCGCACGCTCGATCTCGCCGCGGCGGCGGAACAAATTGCCCAACGTGAAATGCAGTTCGATGGTTTGCGGGTCGACCTTGACCACTTCGATGAAAGCTTCGATCGCCTTGTCGGGCTGCTCGTTGACCAGAAAATTAAGCCCCTTGAAATAGGAGCTCGGCAGCACGCGCGACTCGGACAACAGGTGGCGGATATCAATACGCGCGGCAATCCAGCCAAGCACGAAGAACAGCGGAAGCGCCAGCAACCACCAGTATTCGATTTCCATGACGGCGCCTACCCTCGCCCACGCGACCAGCGCTTGACGCCGGCGCACACCCGCCGCCCGAAGGCCGTTGCGGCGCGTGCATGCCCGCCGCGCGGGGCAAACGAAAAAAACGCCGCACCCAGTAAAAAACGGCATGGTGTTAAGCCATGCCGTTTCAGCGCTCCAGGCGTGCAACCGGTTGGAACGGCGCTACTTCCTCGCATCAACGCGATCGCGCAATTCTTTGCCGGCCTTGAAATGCGGAACATGTTTCGCCGGAACTTGCACGGGGTCACCGGATTTGGGGTTGCGTCCAACGCGCGACGGCCGGTAATTAAGCCCAAAGCTCCCAAACCCGCGGATCTCGATCCGTTGCCCCTGTGCGAGGCTTTTCCCCATGGAATCGAGGATCATCTTTACCGCCAACTCGGCGTCCTTGGCCACCAATTGGGGAAAACGCGCCGCCAGTTTTGCGATCAACTCCGACTTGGTCATGATGCTCCCTTATTGTTGATTGTTCGCCGTATCCAGTTTGGCTTTGAGCAAGGCGCCGAGGTTGGTGGTGCCGGTGCTCGCCTGTTTGCCGTCCGCGGACATTTTCTGCATCGCAGCGGATTCCTCCGATACATCCTTGGCCTTGACCGAAAGGTTGATCGAACGGTTCTTGCGATCGATATTGATGATCATCGCCGTTACCGCGTCGCCTTCCTTAAGGTGGGTGCGAATGTCTTCAACCCGGTCGCGCGACAATTCGGACGCACGCAGATAACCCTCGACATCGCCCGCCAACTGGATCACCGCACCCTTGGCGTCGATGGATTTGACCGTGCCGTCGACGATGGAGTTTTTGTCGTTGGTAGACACGAAATTAGTGAACGGATCGCCATCCATTTGCTTGACGCCCAGCGAAATGCGCTCGCGCTCGACGTCGATCGCCAGCACCACCGCCTCGACTTCGTCGCCTTTTTTGTAGTTGCGCACGGCTTCTTCACCGGGCAGCGTCCACGACAAATCGGACAGATGCACCAAGCCGTCGATGGCGCCGGTGAGACCCACAAAAATACCAAAGTCGGTGATCGATTTGATCTGGCCTTTGACCTTTTCGCCCTTTTTGTGGTTCATCGAGAACTCTTCCCACGGGTTGGCCATGCACTGCTTCATGCCCAACGAAATACGCCGGCGCTCCTCGTCAATTTCCAGCACCATCACTTCGACTTCGTCGCCAAGCTGAACCACCTTGGACGGATGCATGTTCTTGTTGGTCCAATCCATTTCGGAGACGTGCACCAGGCCTTCAATGCCGGTTTCGATTTCGACGAACGCGCCGTAGTCGGTGAGATTGGACACCTTGCCGAACAAACGCGTGCCGGTCGGGTAACGCCGGCCCAAGCCCACCCACGGGTCTTCGCCCAGTTGCTTCATGCCGAGCGAAACGCGGTTTTTCTCTTGATCGAACTTAAGTACCTTGGCTTGAACTTCGTCACCCACCGTCAGCACTTCGCTGGGATGTTTGACGCGGCGCCACGCCAGATCGGTGATATGCAGCAAACCGTCGATGCCGCCCAGATCGACAAACGCGCCGTAGTCGGTGATGTTCTTGACGATACCCTTGACCACCGCGCCTTCTTGCAGATTGGCGAGGAGTTTTTCGCGCTCCGCACCTTGGGTCACTTCCAGTACCGCGCGCCGCGATACCACCACGTTGTTGCGCTTGCGGTCGAGCTTAATGACCTTGAAATCCATGGATTTGTTTTCGTACGGCGTGGTGTCCTTCACCGGACGGATGTCCACCAAGGAGCCCGGCAAAAACGCACGGATGCCGTTGACCATCACCGTCAAACCGCCTTTCACCTTGCCGTTCACCATGCCTTGCACGATACGGCTTTTGTCCAGCGCGTCTTCAAGATCCATCCACGACGCCAAGCGCTTGGCCTTGTCGCGCGAAAGCCGCGTTTCGCCAAAACCATTTTCTAGCGACTCGATGGCAACACTGATGAAATCGCCGATCTTGGCATCCAACACGCCATCGTCGGTCATGAATTCTTCGCGGGGGATATAACTTTCGGACTTAAGCCCGGCATTGACCACCACAAAGTTGTCGTCGATACGCACCACTTCGGCGGTGATCACTTCACCGATGCGCATTTCCTTGCGCGACAGGCTTTCTTCAAACAGCGCGGCAAAACTTTCAGCGCCGGCCACGTTAGCGGCACTGGTTACGGGTTGAGTTTTCATTAATTAACAATCACTTGGATTCCGATTGCGGCGTTCATTTTCATTGTAACGCAATCGCAATACGGGGTTAGTTGAAAAAACCACAGCCTTGGGAAGGCCGCGGTGCCGTGTGCTACGACTACGACTCCTGCAATCCTACAATCCGGCAACTGCACTGAATTGCCCACTTTGACATCGCTCGGGCTTTAGCGTTTGCCCGAAATCGCTGCAAAATGCTGTAACACTAGCGCCACAACCTCAAAAACCGGGAGATTTGTGCTATCCACTTCGATGGCGTCGGCGCACTTTTTAAGGGGCGCCACCGCGCGTTCGCTATCTCTTTGATCGCGCAGCGTTGTTTCCTCAAAAAGGTCGGCCATGTTAGCACTTAAACCCTTGGCAATCAACTGCTTATAGCGCCTTTCGGCGCGTGCCTCTGCACTCGCAGTGAGGTAGATTTTAAGCGCCGCATCAGGAAACACCACCGAGCCCATATCGCGCCCGTCCGCCACCAGCCCCGGCGCCTGGCGAAACGCTCGCTGCCGATCGAGCAAAGCGCGCCTTACTTGGGCGTGTGCGCTGACCTTGGAGGCGGCTGCACTGATCGGCTCCTCACGGATGGCATCGGACACCTCCACGGCCTCTAGCATGACCTTATATTCTTCAAATTTTATTTTAATATTCAATAAGATATTTAATATTTCTGATTCTGATTCGAGATTCACGCCAGCGCGCACCGCCGCCAGTCCGAGCACCCGGTACAACGCCCCGCTGTCCAGGTAGTGAAAGCCCAACGCTTGCGCGACCGCTTGCGCCACCGTGCCCTTGCCCGAGGCCGATGGACCATCAATTGCTATAACCGGAATTGCGCGCACAAAAAAATTCCATTAAATCAGATACTTACAAAATATTCTTAATTTTCGACTATTGCAGCCAAAACTTTAAAGTAATCTGGGAACGTTTTATCCACGCAGCGCGGGTCGTTGATGCGCACCGGCACGCCACCGAGCGCCGCCAGCGCAAAACACATGGCCATGCGGTGGTCATCGTAGGTGTCGATGACGGCGTGAGGCGTGAGGCGTGAGGCGTGAGGCGGGGTGATGCGCAAAAAATCCGCGCCCTCTTCCACGGTTGCGCCCAGTTTGCGCAACTCAGCGGCCATCGCCGCGATGCGGTCTGTTTCCTTCACGCGCCAACTGCCGATGTTGCGCAACGTCGTGGCGCCTTGAGCGAACAATGCGGCCACCGCCAACGTCATCGCCGCATCGGGGATCAAATTGCAATCGGCGTCCAGCGCTTTTAACTTGCCGCGGCGCGCGGCTTCGGCACTCGCCGTGGCCTCGATATGGTTATCGCCCAGCGTCACTTGCGCGCCCATGCGCTCCAAAAATTCCGCGAAGCGCACGTCACCCTGCACGCTGTTGCGCCCAACGCCTTGCACGCGCACGGGGCCGCCGCCTGTTAAACCACTAATTGCACCCGCCGCCAAAAAATACGAGGCCGAGGAGGCATCGCCTTCGACGTAAACCTCGCGCGGGCTTTGATAGCGCGCGTTTTCAGGAATGGTGAACGACGCCCAACCATCGCGTTGCACGTTCACGCCGAACTGTTTAAGCGTGTTCAACGTAATTTCGATATACGGCTTGGAAATCAGATCGCCTGCCACCTGGATCGTGGTTTTGCGCTTAAGCAGCGGCAGCGCCAATAACAAGCCCGTTAAAAACTGGCTTGATACATTGCCGCGTATGCTGATTGCCTGTGCACTCGTCAACGTTGCGGGATAGATGGCCAATGGTGGAAAACCCTTGTTGCCCAAATAGTCGATATGAGCGCCGAGTTGCGCAAGCGCATCGACCAAATCACCGATCGGCCGCTCGTGCATACGCGGCACGCCGGATAGTTTGTATTCGCCGCCACACAGCGCCAGCACGGCCGTCAGCGGGCGAAACGCCGTACCCGCGTTCCCCAAGAAAAGCTCGGCCTGTTTCACCGGGAACACACCGCCCGCGCCACGCACCTTAAGCACGCGCACGCCCGCTTCTTCGACGCCGACGCCCAGCGCGCGCAACGCGTTGATCATGTGCTGGGTATCATCGGACTCCAAGACATCGCGGATCACGGTTTCGCCCGCGGCGAGCCCCGCCAGCAACAGCGTGCGATTGGAAATACTTTTCGAGCCCGGCAAGGTCACTGTGCCACGCACGGCTTTAATCGGCGCGAGATCCAAATATTCTGAGCTGGCCATGCGCGATGCTACCGGCGTTGTGTCGGTCGTTGTGCCGGTCGTTGTACCGGTCGCTTTGCACCCACCAACCAACGTTCGCGCGCGTCGCGCGCGCCTTCAAACAACGCTTGCATCGCGGCCCCATCGCGCGCTGCGAGTGATTTACGTAAGTATTTAATTTCATTGATATATTTATCAATGGCCGCGAGCAGCTCAAGGCGGTTGGCGAGAAAAATATCGCGCCACATTTCGGGCGAGCTGCCGGCGATGCGCACGGTATCGCGCAGCCCGCCGGCGGAAAAGCCGAGCACACGCTTGGCGTCCTTGCGCCGGGCGAGCGTATGCATCAGCGCAAACGCCACCACATGCGGCAGATGGCTCACGTGCGCGAGGATTTCATCGTGCTCGCGCGGCTTAAGCCGCACCACGTTCGCGCCGCACGCAAGCCACGCCGCTCGCACCAACGCCAGCGCCTTCGCCTCGGTTTCGCGCTGCGGCACCAGGATCACCTTGCGGCCGCGATACAGTTCGGCAAACGCCGCCGCCGCGCCGGAATGTTCCGTGCCCGCCATCGGGTGCGCCGGCACGAAGCGAGTGAAATGCGCACCAAGATATTTGCGCGCGCAAGCAATCACGTCCTGCTTGGTGCTGCCGCCGTCGGTGACGATGGTCTTGGCGCCCAGATGCGGCGCGATCGCTTTCATCACCGCGGGCATTTGCCCCACTGGCGTGCCGATCAACACCAGATCGGCGTCGCGCACCGCTTGCGCCGCATCGTGCGAAATTTCGTCGATGACGCCAAGCTTTAGCGCCACGTTCAAGTTCTTGCGCGTGCGCCCCACGCCGACCACGTGTTTGACGACTCTGGCTTTTTGCAGCGCCAGCGCAAACGAACCGCCGATCAGCCCGACACCGATCACCACCAGCTTCTCGATGCGCAAACCGCTCATGAACCCGCCGTGGACCCAACAGCGGATTTAAGGCTCGCCAGAAACCGCGTGTTTTCCGCCGCCGTGCCGATGGTCACACGCAGCCATTGCGGCAAACCATAACCGGCGATCGGCCGCACGATCACGCCCGCTTTGAGCAGCGCGAGATTCACGGCTTGGGCGTCACCCACTTTGAAGGTGACGAAGTTGCCGTAGGAGGGAATGTAGTCGAGCCTAAGTTGTTTGAAACCCGCGGTCATTTGCGCCATGCCTGCCACATTCAACTCGTAACTCTTGCGCACGAACGCGTGATCGTCGAGCGCCGCCGCCGCCGCCGCCAGCGACATGCTGTTGACGTTAAACGGCTGGCGCACGCGATTCAATAAATCCGCGACGCCGCTGCTGCCCACTGCATACCCCACGCGCAAACCGGCGAGGCCATAGACCTTGGAAAACGTGCGCGTCAACAGCAGGTTCGGATATTTTTTAAGCCACGAAATACTATCCGCACGCAATTCCGGGCGCAGATATTCGTTGTAAGCCTCGTCCAGCACCACCAACACCTGCGCCGGCAGCGCGGCGATAAAACGCTCCATCGCGTCCGGCGCGATCCACGTGCCGGTCGGGTTGTTGGGGTTCGCCACGAACACGATGCGTGTGTCATCCTGCACCGCTTTCGCCATGGCATCGAGGTCATGCCCGAAATTTTTTGCCGGCACTTCGATGCCTTTGCAACCGATGGCCTGCACCACCAGCGGATACACCGCGAACGCATGCTGCGCGTACACCGCCGAATTCGCCGGCTGCAAAAACGCACGTGCGGCGAGCTCCAGCACGTCGTTGGAACCATTGCCGAGCACCAACTGATCCATGCCAACCTTGAGATGACGCGACAACGCCTGCTTTAACTCAAAACCGTTGCCGTCGGGATACAACGCCAGCCCATCGAGCACCGCGCGGATCGCCGCTTGCGCCTTGGGGCTGACACCCAGTGGGTTTTCGTTCGAGGCAAGCTTGATAATGTTCGCTTCCTGCAGCCCGAACTCGCGCGCCAGTTCCGAAATCGGTTTGCCCGGTTGATACGGCGCTATGGCGCGGATGTACGATGGCGCTACGTCACAAATATTCATGTCAGGCGCTCCAACCTAGCGCACGAAAGTGGCGGGATATGAACCCAAAATTTTGACAAACGTCGCCTTGCGCTCGATGGCGGCCAGCGCGCGCGCCACGTTTTTGTCTTGCACGTGGCCTTCGATATCGAGGTAAAACACGTAATCCCAGCGCCCGGTGCGCGCCGGACGCGATTCCAGCCGCGTCATGCTGACATCGTTTTGCTTAAGCGGCGTCAACAAATCCTGCATCGCGCCGGGCACGTTGCGCGCGGACAAAATCAACGACGTTTTGTCGCGGCCCGACGGCGCGACATCCTCGCGCGAGAGCACCAGAAAGCGCGTGATATTGCGCGATTCATCCTGCACGTTGCGCGCGAGCAGATTGAGCTTATAAATCTGCGCCGCGGTGCGGCTCGCCAGCGCTGCGGACTTCGCATCGCGCGAGGCGAGCACCGCGGCCTCGGCGTTACTCACCACCGCCACTTGCTCCACTCCTGGCAAGTGGCGCGCGAGCCAGCGCTGGCACTGCCCAAGGCTTTGCGCGTGCGAATAAACTTTTTTAACCGCTTTGAGATTTTTCGCCTTGCTCATCAAGCACTGCTGCACCGGCAGCATGATTTCACCGCAGACTGTCGCCGGCGTGGCGAGCAGCAAATCGAGCGTGCGGCCGATCGCGCCCTCGGTGGAGTTTTCAACCGGCACCACGCCGTAGCCGGTGGCTGCCGTTTCAACCAGCTTGAACACCTCGTCGATGGTGGCGCACGAGCGCGTCGTCACCGCGCCGCCAAAATGGCGTATCGCGGCTTCCTGGCTAAACGTGCCTTGCGGGCCCAGGTAACCCACCGTCATTTTGTCTTCGAGCGCGCGGCACGCCGACATGATCTCGACATAGATGCGCCGGATGCTCGACGCGGGCAGCGGCCCGGGGTTAATCGCCGATACCCGCCGCAACACCTGTGCTTCACGGTCGGCGCGGTAGATACCCTTGCCGTTTTTGATTTTGCCGACTTGCTGCGCGATTTTGGCGCGGGCGGAAAAAAGCTTTACCAACTGCGCGTCGAGGGCGTCGATTTTGCGGCGGATGGTGGTTAGCGAATCCATTAAAGCGTGAGGCGTGAGGTGTGAGGTGTGAGGCGCGACAGCCGAGCTATCCGACACTCACTGCACCCCTTGTTATAAAAACACAATAAAATCATATACTTATCAACATTCTTCCCGTCGGGATACGCCTCACGCTTCACCCCTCACGCCTCACGGTTTTTCCATCGGCAAATAGCGCACCGACAACACGCCCTTGATCGCCGCCAACTGCGCCACCAACGCCGGCGCGACGGGGCTATCCACATCCACCAGCGTATACGCCATCTCGCCGCGCGATTTATTCAGCATGTCGTGTATGTTCAAGCCCGCGCTCGCCATGGCGGTGGAAATCTGCCCCACCATGTTAGGCACGTTGGCGTTGACGATGCCCAAGCGATACAGCGACTCACGCTGCATCACCGCGTCGGGTAAATTGACTGCGTTGCGAATATTGCCGTGCTCGAGAAAATCACGCACTTGATCGGCCACCATGATGGCGCAGTTGTCCTCGGCCTCCTCGGTGGAGGCACCCAGATGCGGCGTGGCGATCACATTGGGCACGCCTTGCAGCACCTGCGCGGGGAAATCGCAGATGTAGCCGCGCAGGTGTTCGGTTTTGAGCGACTTGACCACCGCCTTGTCGTCGACGATGCCGTCGCGCGCGAAGTTAAGCAGTATCGCGCCTTTTTTCATCAACACCATGCGCTGTGCGCTGATCAAATTCTTGGTGGCTTCTAGCAGCGGCACATGCAGGGTCACGTAGTCGCTTAACTTCAACACCTCTTCGATACTGTTGGCTTTTTTCACCAGCGAAGGCAAGCCCCACGCGGCTTCCACCGTAATATGCGGGTCGTAGCCGATCACATTCATGCCCAGTTTGATGGCGGCATCGGCAACCAGGCTGCCGATTTTGCCCAAGCCGATTACGCCCAGCGTACGCCCCGGCAACTCGGTGCCGGAGAAGGCTTTTTTGCCGTCTTCGACGCGCTTGTGCAGGGTTTTGTCATCCCCCGACAAACCCGCGACAAACGTCAGCGCGGGCGCAATATTGCGCGAGGAAATCAGCAGCGCCGCGATCACCAGCTCTTTCACCGCATTGGCATTCGCCCCCGGCGCATTAAACACCGGCACCCCGCGCTCGCTCATTTTGGGCACGGGGATGTTGTTCACGCCCGCGCCGGCGCGGCCGATCGCCTTCACACTCGCCGCGATATCCATCTCGTGCATGTTGTGTGAGCGCACCAGAATCGCATCGGGCTCGCTCACTTTGGAACCGACGGTGTATTGGGGTTTGGGAAAACGATCGAGCCCGACTGGCGAAATCGCGTTAAGCGTCAGTATGTTTGGCACTGCGATCTATCCTTGTTTTTTTTCAAAATCGCGCATGTAGTCAACCAGCGCTTGCACGCCGGCCATCGGCATCGCGTTGTAGATCGAGGCGCGCATGCCGCCCACCGAACGGTGGCCTTTGAGTTCCACCAAGCCCGCCGCCTGCGCGCCTTTCAAAAACGCGTCGTCGAGCTTTTCGTTTTTTAAACGGAACGGTACATTCATGCGCGAACGGTCATTCTTGGCCACCGGCGATTGATAAAACTCCGACTGATCCAAATAATCGTAAACCAGCTTGGCCTTGGCGACGTTGGTTTTTTCCATCGCTGCGAGACCGCCCTGCTGTTTGAGCCACGCAAACACCAGCCCGGCGATGTACACCGCATACGTCGGCGGCGTGTTGATCATCGAATCGGCTTCGGCCTGGATTTTGTAGTTGAACACTTCGGGCGTGGTGGCCATCGCGCGGCCGAGCAAATCCTCGCGCACGATCACAATGGTCAACCCCGCGGGACCGACATTTTTTTGCGCGCCGGCGTAAATCAAACCGAACTTCGATACATCGAGCGGCCGCGACAGAATATGCGAGGACGCATCCGCCACCAGCGGCACATTGCCCACCTCGGGTATCCAGTTAAACTCCACCCCGCCAATGGTTTCGTTCGAGGTGTAGTGTACGTAAGCCGCATTGGGGTCGAGCTTCCACGCCGCTTGCGCAGGCGCGTAGCTGAAATTTTGGTCTTCGCTGCTCGCGGCGATATTCACCGCGCAGAATTTTTTGGCTTCGCTGATGGCTTTTTTCGACCACTGGCCGGTGTAAACGTAATCGGCGCTTTTTTTGTCCCCCAAAATATTCATCGGGATCAACGCAAACTGCGCCGCCGCGCCGCCTTGCAAAAACAGCACCTTGTAATTTTTCGGAATCGCCAGCAGCTCGCGCAAATCGGCTTCCGCGCGCGCGTGAATGCCGATAAACGCCTTGCCGCGGTGGCTCATTTCCATCACCGACATGCCACTGCCGCCCCACTCGAGCATTTCCTCGGCCGCCTGCGCGAGCACCGGTTCGGGCAGCACCGCCGGCCCCGCGCTGAAATTAAAGATTCTTGCCATAATTACGTAAGTATTTGATTTTAAACAATTTTTTAAATAAGGTTGCCTTGCGGATCATCGTCGTCATCGGTCTCGACGATTTTCTCCAAGCCCGCGAGTTTTTCATTGTCATCCAAATTGATCAGGCGCACACCCTGGGTCGAGCGGCCCTGCTCGCGCACTTCCGCCACGCGAGTGCGGATCAACACGCCACCGGTGGTGATCAGCATGATCTCGTCTTCCTTGCTCACCAATTGCGCGGCAAGCAACTTGCCGTTGCGGTCGCTGCATTGAATCGCGATCATGCCTTGCGTGCCGCGGCCGTGGCGCGTGTATTCGGCGACCGGCGTGCGCTTGCCGTAGCCGTTTTCTGTAGCGGTCAGCACACACAGTTTTTCATCACCTGCGGTCAACAGCGAAATCAACGCCTGCCCTTTTTGCAGCTTCATGCCGCGCACGCCGGCGGCATTGCGGCCCATGGCGCGCACTTC
>VGIF01000143.1 GCA_016868015.1 Betaproteobacteria bacterium | reverse complement strand
CAGAACGTACCACTGGGATTCGCGTTTACAGAGCAATCGGGGACTTATTCAGCGCTTCCTTAACCAGGCCGTTCAAAAACCCGCGCAACTCCCGCGCCAGGGCCGCATCGCCCGCCAACGCGCGAAAATCAAAAAAGATTACGCTGTTAAGCAGCGCTTCGGGGTCGGTATTGCGCACCCAATGGTCAAACTGCTTGCGCCAACCCTGCTCGCTCAAACACCAGCGCGGGTTGCCCGCCATGATCTCGCCCGCGCACAATGGAAAGCCGCAACGGTCGAGCAGCCGATTCACGTCTTGTGCAAACGGCAGCAGCCGCGCTTTAACCTGCGTCTCATCCGGCGCGTCGGCGGCAAAAATTAAACCGTTGTCCTGATCGGTGCTCACCGTTTGCTCCTGCCGCCCTTCGCTGCCAAAGGCAAGCCAGCACCAGCGGATGCCTTGCAGATCATGCTGCCGGGCGCTCAGCGAAATCACTTGCCCGGTCAAGGCGTCGTTTAAGGTCGTGATGAGCCGCGTGAGCGGCTCCGCCGCCACGCCTTGCGCAAACAGCGTGCGCACCAGGGCGTGGATATCGCGCCCGGCTTGCACCAGGCCCTGCGCGTCACTGGCGCGCGCAATGGTGCGGTTGACGTCGCGCACGCTCACTTGCTGCGCGGCGAACAAATCGCGCTCGGTCACCACACCCACCAAGCGGCCCTGGTCGGTGACCGGCACATGGCGGATGCCGCGCGCGGCGATCAACATCGCCGCATCGTAGGCGCTGGCATGCGCGTCCAGGCACGCGGGGTCGGGGGTCATCACCGCGCCGATCGCATCGGTGAGCGCGCGCCCGGCGAGCGTGACGCGATCGAGCACATCGTGCCGCGTGAAAATACCCAGCGGCTGGCCGGCCTCGCCGGTGACCACCACGGACCCCGCGCGCGCGACGGACATCCGGCGCAACGCTTCCCGCAACGGCGTGTGCACCGCGCAAGCAACCGGTTCACGCTTCACCCAATCGGCGAGCGGCCGATTCATCGCGTGCTGCTCGGCCGCCGCGCCCGCGCCGTGCATTTGCAGCAGCCGCCGCGATTCGCGCAGCAGGCTCCTGAGATAATCGGTGGAAAATTCCCGAAAACGCGGGCTGCGATGCAGCAGTTCCTCGAAAATTAGGCCCGGCAGCAAATAACAAAAGGTATCGGCCGCCGCGGTATAGGGCGAAGCCACCGCGCGCTTTTCCATCAGCGCATACACCGAAAAACATTCGCCCGGCCCTAGCGTCACCACGTCGCCGCCGGCAGCGTGATAACCGGCCACCGGCTGCAATTGCACGCGCCCGCGCTGCACGATATACAACTGCCGCAGCACCCCCGCTTGCGGCGCGAGCACCACGGCACCTGCGGGGAAATACGCCAGACTCAGATGACTCGCCAGCAAGCGCAGCGCGGCCTCGTCCATTTCATCAAACGGCGGGTAGCGCTTGAGAAACGCGATGCTCGACCCGAGCAGCGACTCGACGGGCGGGCTGTTTTGCACGGGCTCGGCCATTTAACTGGACGCACGCGATACACGCTGGATATGCCGAGCTTAGCGCAATCGCCGCCGGCCCGAGCTTGCGCGACACACACGGCGTTGATCCATATCAAGCGCCGCGCAAGCGCCCATCAGTGGGTTTTATCGCTGAGTTGCGGCGGCAGCGGCAAGGACACGACCTCTATGCCTTCCTCGCGCAACGACTCGGCTTCTTGCGCCGTGGCGGTGCCGCGGATGTGACGCTCGGGCGCTTCTTTATAATGAATTTTGCGCGCTTCTTCGGCAAACTGGTGGCCCACGTCCTCGGTATGCTTGACGATGTGTTCGATGAGCTTGGCAACCATGTGCGGCGACACGTTGGCATATTGCGGCGGCATGTCGACACCGGTGGACGGCGCCGACTCGCGCTGCGCGGGCACGGGCGCTTGCTGCGCACCCGTGTTAACGTATGCCGCACTTGGCCGGCGCACCACGTTGGCACTACCGCACATCGGACAGGACAGCAGCTTTTTTTCAAGCTGCTGGTCGTAATCGCCGGCCGAGCCGAACCACCCCTCGAAACGGTGGCTGTGCTCGCACTCCAGATCATAGACGATCATATCGCTTCCAAAACGACCCACAAAACGATGGTGCCCGGAACCGGAATCGAACCGGTACGGGCGTTTTAGGCCCGAGGGATTTTAAGTCCCTTGTGTCTACCAATTTCACCATCCGGGCGAAACGGCGATTTTATCGCACTTTGAAGAGCGCCGTATCGGCAAAACGGCCGCGCGCGCCGCGCGCCGCGACTTAGCGCTTCTTCGCGTCGATCAAACGTCCTTTGGCAAAGCTGCCTTCAAAACTCGCCCACGCGTAGTCGAAGCGCCGCGTCATGGCAAGGCTTAACACCGCGGCGGTGATGGCGCTAACGAAGGTGATGTGGTGCTCTTCATTGCGAAACCACGAAGGCGGCGGATCCTGCGCGTCTTCGTGCGCCGCACCTTTCACCGACACTTCGGCGACGCCGCGGCTCGGATACTGATAAAAGTAATCGCGATTCAACGTCGAGGAGACGTTGCGGTCGGCGCCGACCAACAACAGCGGTTGACTGATTTTGCGCAGGTAATGGGGTAATCCGTATTCGTCGCTGGCCGGATCGAGCAGCACGCCGCCGCTGCTGCGCGCGCCCTCGGCCAGCGCCACCGTCACCGCCACGCCGCCGAACGAATGCCCCACCAGCACGATGCGGCCGACATCAACGCGGTTATTGAAAATCGCCGGCTGACTGGCGATAAAATCCGCCACCCGCGCGAGTGTTTTGCCGTTGAAAAGCCACGGCCCGGCATTGGGCAGATCCAGCGTCAGGCAATGCACACCCCACGAGGCGACATGCGCGGCCTGTTGCGCGTGCGAGGCTTTGGAGTTGCCGTGCCCGTGCATAAATATCACCAGTGGCGCCTTGTCCTTGTGCGAGGCGAGATACAAATCCGCCGACACGCTTTCGCCGGGGGACAACCGCAGCAGCACATTGGGATCGCGCGTCACGAAATACGGCCCTAGCATGCGAAACAGGTCAAGTTCCGCGGGGCGCTGCTGCAGCAGGGTTTCCAACGCGCCGTAGCTGCGCGGCTTTAATGAGGTACGCTCGACCGTGGCCAGCTTGGCGCAACCGGCGATCAGCAACAATCCGACTAGGGCGATTAAAAATGGCGATTTGAGATGAGTCATGGCGCGGATTATAGCGGCGTCTGCCTTAAGTATTGTCACTTATTTACGCGCCCTTTCATGGCTGCGCACGGTTGAAAATCAGTTGGTCAATCGTTTGCCACTTGACGCTACTACCCGCCCCGCTAAAATGACTCAGCGGTTCGCAGGCATAACTTTAATGTCATTAACATTGCCTGGAGGAGGGCTAACTGCATATGAACGCGCGTGGAATTGTCGCACTGCTGGCCGTGCAAGGTTTGTTGGGGGCAAGCGCCTTGGCGCAAGCGCCGGGCTCGCCCCTACTAAAAGAAGAAGCCGTCCGCCAAAACACCATTTATCAGAGCAGGGGCGAGAACGTTCCCACGGGCTACGTGCTCGATCGCTCGCTCGCCTATTACACCAGCGCGCTGCCCCGCGAATTCGAAGTTGGTTTGGCAAGCCTGAACAAGACAGACCGCTGGATGGATATCGGCGCGGGCATGGGCCATGCGATCCTGGATTACCATGGGTCAGGCTACGATGTCGGCCGCCCCGAGTACCGCATCCCCGGCAACAAGGCGCAAGCGGTTGCGGTTTCGATCGAGGACCGCCGCACCAACGCCTGGCATGAAGCTGCGGCCAAGCTCGAGCCCAACCGCATCATCTACCATCACGGCAAGCCGCTAGAAAATTACTCTCTGGCGGAACTCGGCAAATTTCATATCATCACCGATTTTATCGGCGGCTTTTCCTACGCACCCAACCTGTCGCGTTTTCTGGAAAAAGCCTTGAGCTTTCTTCACACCGGTGGCAGCTTCTACACCATCCTGCAAGATGTGCATTCCGAAGCCGGCGCCAATCAGCCGTTCTACGCCGGCTCGCCGTACCTGACGGAGATAAATCAGACCGACGGCAGCAAACTCAAGGTGTGCGCGTGGCTGAAAAACATCAGTTGCGTGCAAGTCACCTGCGAGCTAAAAACCGGCTGGCGGCCGCCAGTGGAGGTGTATCGGGTGCACAAAACCTGCGACAACGTAACGGTGCCGCAATTAACGCCGACACACTATGCGGCAGGTACCCCGCCGGAGCGACGCTATTTGTTACTGCCGCCGTTGCCCACGCCGGCGCCCGCGGTCACCGAGCAAGCCAGCAACGCGCGTTGATCAAAACACAGGCGCGCTGGCGCCCACAGTGTGTGTGCCGGAACGGGACCAAGCCAAATTGTGACAGGGAATTTGGTCGGGGCGAGAGGATTTGAACCTCCGACCACCTGCACCCCATGCAGGTACGCTACCAGGCTGCGCTACGCCCCGAGGCGCGCATTATAACATTGCCCGCTGGCGGCGTGCCTCGGCCAGGCAGATGCCCGCCGAAACCGAGACATTGAGGCTTTCCACGCTGCCCAGCATGGGGATGCGCACCAGTTCGTCGCAATTTTCGCGCGTCAAGCGGCGCATGCCCTCGCCTTCCGCGCCGAGCGCCAGCGCGCGCGCGCCGTCGAGCTTGGCGTGAAACAGGTCGACGCTGGCGTGTTCGTCGGCGCCGGTGATCCAGATGTTGCGGTCTTTGAGTTCGCGCATGGTGCGCGCGAGATTGGTCACCGCGAGATACGGCACGGTTTCGGCGGCGCCGCTGGCGACTTTGGCGACGGTGGCGTTGATGCCCACCGCGCGGTCCTTGGGCGCGATCACCGCGTGCACGCCCATGGCATCGGCCACTCTGAGACACGCGCCCAGGTTGTGCGGGTCGGTCACGCCATCGAGGATCAATAACAACACCGGTTCGGTTAATGCTTCGAGCACATCGTCGATATGTGTGGCGAGTTTTAGCGGCGCGACACTTGCCGCCACGCCTTGATGGCGCGCGTTGCCGGTCATGCCGTCAAGCCGCTTGCTATCCACCGTCATCACGCGCACGTTGCGCGCGGCCGCGAGTTTTAAAAAATCGGCGCTGCGCCGATCGCTGCGCGCGGCATCGACATAAATTTCGCGCACACTGTCGGGCGCGCCGCGCAGCCGCGCCGTCACCGCGTGAAAGCCGAAAATCAGCCGCGTTTCGGTCATTTTAAAATAATCAATTGAATCAGATACTTAGATATATATCAATTTAGCGCGACGGCGCTTCATCGAGCGCAAAATCGATGCGCGCCGAATCGAGGTTCACGCGCGCCACGCGCACCCGCACGCGATCACCCAACCGAAAACGCCGCTTGCTGCGCTCGCCCAGCAGCTGATGGCGCGCGGCATCGAAGTGAAAATAATCGCGCCCGAGGTCTGACACGTGCACCAGGCCTTCGGCGTAAATCTCGTCCAGCGCGACAAACACGCCAAACCCGGTGACGCCGCTTACGCTGCCGCTGAACACCTCGCCCACTTTGTCTTGCATGTAGTAGCACTTTAACCAATTCACCACTTCGCGCGTGGCCTCATCGGCGCGGCGCTCGGTCATCGAACAATGTTCCCCCAGCGCCGCCCAATCGCCGGGGTTGTAGTGGGTGTCGGCGAGCACCGCTTTGATCGCGCGATGCACCAGTAAATCGGGGTAACGCCGGATCGGCGAGGTGAAATGGGTATACGACTCGTACGCCAGACCAAAATGCCCGGCGTTTTTCGGGCTATAGACGGCTTGTTTAAGCGAACGCAGCATCACCGTTTGCAGTAGTTGCGCGTCGGGCCGATCCTTCACCTTGGCGAGCAGCGCGGCGTAATCCTTGGCGTGCGGTTTGGCGCCGCCCGCGAGATCAAAACCGAAACCGCCGAGAAACTCGCGCAATCCGGCGAGCTTCTCCGGCGTCGGCCCCTCGTGCACGCGAAACAGCATGGCTTGTTTATGTTTGGACAAAAAATCCGAGGCGCACACGTTGGCGGCCAGCATGCATTCCTCGATCACGCGGTGCGCATCGTTGCGTTTCACCGGAACGATGCGCTCGATCTTGCGCTGCGCGTTAAAAATGATTTCGGTTTCGGTGGTTTCGAAATCGATGGCGCCGCGCTTGGCGCGTGCTTTGACCAGTTTGCCGAACAGCGTGTAGAGGTGTTGAAGCTGCGGCAGCAACGCTTGCTGCTCCGGCGTGCCCGCGGTTTCGCCCGCGAGCAGCGCGGCGACAATGGTGTAGGTCAAGCGTGCATGCGAGCGCATCACCGCAGTGTGAAACGAATACTGGCTGATTTTGCCTTGCGCGGTAATGCGCATGTCGCAGGCCATGCACAAGCGGTCGACCTGCGGGTTGATCGAACACAGCCCGTTCGACAACCGCTCCGGCAGCATCGGGATTACCTGGCGCGGGAAATACACCGAGTTGCCGCGCGCCTTGGCTTCCACGTCCAGCGCGTCGCCGGGTTTGACGTAGTGGCTGACATCGGCGATTGCCACAATCAGCCGGAAGCCGCCTCTTGCTTGCGGCTCGCAGTAAACCGCGTCGTCAAAATCGCGCGCGGTTTCGCCGTCGATGGTCACCAGCGGCAACCCGCGCAAATCAAGCCGGCCTTTGAGTTCGCGCGCGGCAATGTCGTCGCGAAACCTGGCGGCAAGCTTTTCCGCCTCGCGCGGGAACTCATGCGGCAGCGCGTGTTTGCGCAACGCGATTTCAATTTCCATGCCGGGGTCGCCGTAGTCGCCCAGCACTTCGGTGACGCGCGCCACCGGCTGACTGTGACGCGCCGGCTGCTCGATCAACTCGACGCTGACTACCTGCCCCGGTTTGGCGTTGTTGATTTCGTGCGGCGGCACCAGAAATTCCTGGCTGATGCGTTTATCCTCTGCCACCACGAAATAAACGCCGTGGCGGTTTTGCAAGCGCCCGACGTGGCGCGTGCGCGCGCGCTCCAAAATCTCAGCGATTTTGCCTTCGGGACGTCCGCGCCGATCCACGCCAGAGATGCGCGCCATCACACGGTCGCCGTGCAGTACCTTGCGCATTTCATCCGGACCCAAAAATAAATCAGGGCCTTTGTCGCTACGCAGCAAAAACCCAAATCCATCCGGGTGCCCTTGCACCTGGCCCGCGATCAAATCGAGTTTTTCGACCACGCAAATCGCATCGCGCCGATTGCGCATGATCTGGCCTTCGCGCTGCATGGCGCAAAGGCGCTTGGCGAACGCGCGCTCTTCTTCGGTGCGTATCGCGAGCAATTCCAATAACTCGTGCTCGGCCACCGGCACGCCTTGTTTTTTGAGCGTGTCGAGGATGTATTCGCGGCTCGGCAACGGGTTGTCGTAGCGCTCCCGTTCGCGCTGATAAAACGGATCACGGCTGCGCGCCGCGGTGCCGTGCTTCGCTGGGGTCAGGCGTGGTTGTGCTTTTTTTCTTCCGGTTTTCATTTGCTCAATTCGGCGCGTTCGGCTAGAATCGCGGCCTGTTTTTGGTTCGGCCCAGATGGCGGAATTGGTAGACGCACCAGTTTCAGGTACTGGCGGGTAACACCGTGGAGGTTCGAGTCCTCTTCTGGGCACCAGTGGTTCCTGTGTTGTAAAACCATGAATGCGGATCGGTGAAAACCGTTCCGCATTTTTTTATTCGCTGCAAATCGCGTGCCGCGCTTTAACCGGTAAACGGATGCCGCCGCACGATGGTTTGCTCGCGGTCGGGGCCGGTCGAAATGATGTCGATCGGCACGCCACAGGCTCGTTCCATGCGGTTCAGATAATTTTGCGCGGCCTTGGGCAGCTGGTTGAAATCGGTGATGCCCACCGTGCTTTCCGGCCAGCCGGGCATCTCTTCGTAAATCGGTTCACACTGCGCGAGTAACTCCGCGCCGTAGGGCAGGATGTCGCAGGTCTTGCCGTTGAGCTTGTACCCCACGCCAAGCTGCACGCGCTCCATGCCGTCCATCACGTCGAGCTTCATCATGCAAAGCCCCGACACGCCGTTTAATTGGATCACGCGCTTTAACGCCGCGGCGTCGAACCAGCCGCAGCGGCGCGCACGTCCGGTGGTGCTGCCGAATTCATTGCCGCGCGTGGCGAGATACGCACCGCGTTCGTCGTGCAATTCGGTGGGAAACGGCCCGCCGCCGACACGCGTGGTGTAGGCCTTGGTGATGCCCAGCACGTAATGCAAATGCTGCGGCCCTACCCCCGCGCCCGCCGCCGCCGCGCCGGCCACGCAATTGCTGGAGGTGACGAACGGATAGGTGCCGTGATCGATGTCAAGCAGCGCGCCCTGCGCGCCTTCGAACAACAAGCTCTTGCCGTTTTGCTGCGCTTCGTAGAGCAGGCGCGGCACATCGGCCACCAGCGGCTTGATGCGTTCAGAATAGCCCAAGGCCTCATCCAGTGATTTTTGAAAATCGACGATATCGGCCTTGAGATAATTTTTGAGCACGAAGTTGTGGTAGTCCAGCACCTCGCGCAGCTTGTCGGTAAAGCGCCGCGGATGCAGCAAATCTTGTACGCGGATGCCGCGGCGCGCGACTTTGTCTTCGTACGCGGGGCCGATGCCGCGGCCGGTGGTGCCGATTTTGCTGTCGCCCTTGGCTGCCTCGCGCGCGCGATCGAGCGCCACGTGGTGCGGCATGATCACCGGGCACGCCTCGCTCACCAACAAACGCGAGGTGACGACCACACCCATCGCCTGCAAGGTATCGATCTCCTCAAACAACGCCTGCGGCGATAGCACCACGCCGTTTCCGATGTAACAGGCCACCTTGTCGCGCAAAATGCCCGACGGGATCAAATGCAGCACGGTTTTTTGGCCGCCGATCACCAGCGTGTGGCCGGCGTTATGCCCGCCTTGGAAGCGCACCACGCCCTGGGCGTGATCGGTCAGCCAATCGACGATCTTGCCTTTGCCCTCGTCGCCCCATTGGGCGCCGACCACCACCACGTTCTTTGCCATGCTTTATGCCTTAAAATCGGCCTTACAAATTATTAAATTAAATCAAGTGCTTACGTAATATCTCGAACCAGCATCCAAGCGCCCGCGCGGCGCGCGAGGCGACGATCGCAGCCCAACTCGCGCCGCGCCGCGACATGGCCCGGCAAATCAACGATCACGATTTCGCCGCGCGCGCGTAACGCCGCGATGCGCTTTTGCAAGGATGCATCTTTCGGCTTATACGGCGCAAGCACGGCTTTTTTCGCCGGCCCGTTCGGCCGCGCCGAGGCGAGCTCGCGCAAATCCATGCTAAAACCGGTGGCGGCGCGCGCGCGGCCAAACGCCTTGCCAACTTCGTCGTAACGCCCGCCGCGCGCCAACGCGTTGCTGTGTCCTTGCGCGTAGGCCGCAAACACCACACCGCTGTGATAATGGTAGCCGCGCAGTTCCGCCAAATCGAATCGAATGCGCGCCACATCGGCCAGCGCATCGGACAAGCACTTTAGATCGCGCAGGGCACTGCGGATTTCCGGATACTTGGGCAGTCGCTTCGAAGCCGCGGCCAACACCGCCTTGCCGCCGTACAAATCGGGCAGCGCCACCATCGCCTCACGCGTGGCGCGATCGAGTTTTTGTGTGAGCGCGCGCAGCGCCGGCACGTCTTTCAGTTGCATGGCGTGAAACAGCTCCGACTCTTTCGCGGCGCCAATTTTCGCGCGCCGCACCAGCGCGCGAAACACCGCGACATGCCCCAGATCGAGATAGGCCTCGGTTATGCCCGCCGCGGCCATCGCCTGCATCATCAAGCGCTGCACTTCAATATCGCTCTCCACGCCGCGATGGCCGTAGAGCTCGGCACCGATTTGCAGCGGCTCGCGCGTTCGATTCATGTCCGACGGCAGCGTATGCAGCACGCTGCCGGCGTAACACAGCCGCGTCACCCCGCTGCGATTGAGCAAATGCGCATCGATGCGCGCCACCTGCGGCGTGATATCCGCGCGCACGCCGAGCATGCGGCCGGATAACTGATCGACCAGCTTGAAGGTGCGCAAATCCAAATCATGCCCGGTGCCGGTCAGCAGTGAATCGACGTATTCCAACAGCGGCGGCATCACCAGTTGATAACCATGCATCGCGTATAGATCGAGCAGCGCGCGGCGCAGCCGCTCGATGCGAGCGGCCTCGGCGGGCAGGATGTCTTCGACATATTCGGGCAAAACCCAGGTACGCATGGCGTTACGGCCTCAAAAAAACGATCATCAGCAAACCCAGCAGTATCGAGGTCAAACCGATAAAGCGAATTTGCCCATCGCTCATTTGCGTGAGTTTGCGGAAAGTCTCGCGCCACAGGCCGGGCGCGATAAACGGCATCAGCCCCTCAAGCACCAGCATCAAGGCCACCGCGGTGAGCAGCAATTGCAAGCTCATGGTTCAATCGAGGAATTCGCGGTGGCGGCGGCGCGGGTGCACTAATGCGAGCAGCGCCGCGTTACTTGGTCGCGGTGCGGCCGGGCGATCTAAAGTATCTGAAAAAATCCGACCCCGGATCAAGCACCAGCACGTCGCTGCGGTCCTTGAAGCCGGCGCGATACGCATCGAGGCTGCGGTAAAAGGCGTAAAACTCGGGACTTTGCTGATAGGCTTGGGCGTAAATCGCCGCCGCCTTGGCCTCACCCTCGCCCTTGATTTTTTGCGCCTCGCGGTAGGCTTCGGCGACCATGACGGCGCGTTGCCGGTCGGCTTCGGCGCGTATACGCTCCGATTCCGCGAAACCGAGCGAGCGCAACTCGTTGGCAACGCGCGTGCGCTCAGCCGACATTCGCTGGTAGACCGATTCGCTGACTGCCTCGGGTAAATCGACGCGCTTTAAGCGCACATCGATGACCTCGACTCCGATCTTGGCGGCATCTTCCGCGGTGCGCTTACGCATCAGTTCCATGATCTTGTCGCGCTCGCCGGAGACTACCTCATGCACCGTGCGCCGCCCGAACTCGGCGCGCAGGCCCTCGTTGATCACTTGCAGCAGGCGCGTGGCCGCCTGCGCCTCACCGCCGCCGCCGCTTACGATACTGGCGTAGTACTGGCGCACATCGGTAATTCGCCATTTGGCGAACAAATCGACCTGCACGTTTTTCAATTCCGAAGTCAGGAAAAGCTGCGGCTCCGGGGTATCGATGGTCAAAATGCGCATGTCGAAATAGCGCACGTTATCGAGCAGCGGCACTTTGAAAAACAGCCCCGGTTCGTTTTTGATGCCAACCACTTCACCAAAGCGAAACACGATCGCGTTCTGGCGCTGATCGACGATGAACATCGCGGTGAAGGTCAATACCAGCAGCCCCACCAAGCCGTACAGAACTCCGAGTGTTAACTTGTTCATGGGCGTTGCTCCCGCTCGCGGCCGCGTGTGACCTCGCGGCCG
>VGIF01000142.1 GCA_016868015.1 Betaproteobacteria bacterium | reverse complement strand
CGCCTTGCGCGTGGCGCGGCTGTGCTTTTCAAATCCGCTCACTGCTGCCAGCGTCATTTGTTTCATGTCTTGCCTCGTGGCTCGCGAATACGTCCTCCCAATCAGAACGTACCACTGGAATTCGCGTTTACAGAGCAATCGGGGACTTATTCAGCGCTTCCTTAAGCAAAGCCGACGTCGCCCCCGAACATCAAGCGGTGGCCGACGCCATCATCAAAGTATTCGGCCACATTCGCGGGCCGTTTAGCGTGCTGATGCATAGCCCCACGCTTGCCGCGCGCTTGGTGCCGATGGTGAGTTTTGTGCGCGACGACACCATCGTCGAGCCGCCGCTGCGGTTTGTGGCGATTCTCACTGCCGCGCGTGCATGCGACGCGCCGTACGTGTGGGCAGCGCAGGTGGCGCAGGCGCGCAAGCATCACATTCGCGAGGATTTGATCAACCACATTCGCGCGCAGGGCGATCCGGCGAAGCTCTCGGCGGAGGAGCGTGACGTGGCGAACTACACCTTGCAAATCGTGCGTACGCACCGCGCGGAGCAGGCGCTGTTTGACACACTGATCAAGCGCCACGGCGTGCAATGGCTGGTGGAGCTCACCGCGACGCTTAACTTTTTTGTGTATGTCGCCGGTATTGCGAATGCGTTTGAAGTGGATGTGCCGGCGGATGGGGATCCGATTCGGTAAATAGTGCGTTCGCGCTTAGATGCTTCGACAGGCTCAGCATCAGCACGAACGGAGGTCAAAATTTCCGTTCGTCCTGAGCTTGTCGAAGGATGAACGGCCATTATTGATGAGCAAAAAACAAGGCCGCCCCAGGGCGGCCTTGTTTTACTGCGGTGAACGCGTCGAAACGATTTACGAATCCAACGCCGCCAATACCCGCGGCGGCGACAGCGGCAGCTCGTTAATCCGCTTGCCAGTGGCGTTTTGCACCGCGTTGGCGATAGCCGCCATCGGCGGCACGATGTTCGCCTCGGCCACGCCCTTCACGCCGTACGGGTGGTTGGGGTTGGGCACTTCGACGATCACCGCTTCGATCATCGGCAGGTCACTCGCAACCGGCATGCGGTAATCGAGGAAGCCAGCGTTTTCCATGCGGCCGTTTTTGTCGTAGATGTATTCCTCGTTCAACGCCCAGCCGATGCCCTGCACCACGCCGCCGTGGATTTGGCCTTCGCAGTATTTTGGATGGATCGCGCGGCCGACGTCTTGCGCGGCGACGTAACGCAGAATTTTCACCAAGCCGGTTTCCGGATCGACCTCAACATCGGCGAACTGTGCGGTGAAGCCCGGCGCTTGACCTTCGGCGTTGATCGATGCGGCCGCGGTGATCGGCCCGCCGGTCGCGGTGCGCTTGGACGCAATTTCGCGGAAGGAGAGCGGCGGGAACTCGCCCGCGCGTTTGCCCGCCGGGCGCGCGCTGCCGTCTTCCCACACCACGTTTTCGGGTTCGATCTTCCAGATCTTCGCCGCGCGCTTGCACATTTCCTCGATCACTTTATTGCAAGCATTGATCACGGTCATGCCGGTGGCAAACGTCACGCGCGAGCCGCCGGTGGTTTGGGTGAAGCCCACCGAGTTGGTGTCGGCGATGATCGGGCGCACGCGCTCGTACTCGATGCCCAGCGTTTCCGCTGCCATTTGCGCGGTGGTGGCGCGCGAGCCGCCGATGTCGGGGCTGCCGGTGCACACCACTGCCGTGCCGTCTTCGTTCACCGACACCGTCGCACTGGATTCGCCGCCGCCGTTAAACCAGTAACCCGCCGCGACGCCGCGCCCTTGATTCTTGCCCTTGGGCGGATTGGCATACGCCGGGTGCGCTTTTAACGCTTGCAGCGTTTCGGCGAAACCGTTGAAGGCCAACTTGGTGCCGAACACCGTCGGCGTGCCCGGCTTGGCGATATTCTTCAAGCGGAAATCGATCGGGTCCATGCCGATTTTTTTCGCCGCCATGTCGAGCGCGCTTTCCGCCGCGAACGCGGAAATCGGCGAGCCGGGCGCGCGATAGGCCACGGTCTTGGGCCGGTTGCACACCACGTCGTAACCGGTGGTGCGCACGTTGGCGATGTCGTAAGGCGCGAAGCTGCACATGCAACCGTTCATCACCGGCGATCCGGGAAAGGCGCCCGCCTGATATTTGAAGATGCCCTCGGCGGCAACGATCTTGCCGTCGCGCATCACGCCGATCTTTATCGTCATCGACGCGCCCGAGGTCGGGCCCGTGGCCTTGAACACTTCCTCGCGGTTCATCTGGATTTTTACCGGATGACCGGATTTTTTAGACAGCATCAACGCCACCGGCTCGACATACACCACGGTCTTGCCGCCGAAGCCGCCGCCGATTTCCGCCGCGTGGCAACGCAAGTCCGCGACCTTGGTGCCGGTGATTTTCGCGGTCAGATTGCGCACCGCGAAATGGCCCTGGCTGGAAGACCAGCATTCCGCTTGGCCATCGGCGTCGGTGCGCACCAGGCACGCGTGCGTTTCCAGATAACCTTGATGCACCGGCGCGGTTTTGAAATGGGCTTCAATGACTTCGTCGGCTTGCGCAAACGCCGCATCGACATCGCCGATCTTGAAATCCACGCGCTTGGAAATATTCGAGGGCTTGGTCGCCTCCGGCGTGTAGCCGCGCGGAATCATGTCTTCAAACAACAGCGGCGCGTTATCCTTCATCGCCTCTTCGACGTCGATCACGTGCGGCAGCACTTCGTAATCGACTTCGATCAGCTTTAACGCCTCGGCGGCGATTAGCGGCGAGGCAGCAGCCACGGCAGCCACCGGGTGGCCTTCGAACAGCGCCTTTTCTTTCGCCATGACATTGCGCGTGATGTGCCAGAAATTGAGCGCCACGCGCGCGGCACCCACGTATTCGAACTTTTGCTCGGGGAAATCAGCGCCCGTAACCACAGCTTTGACGCCGGGGAGCTTCAACGCCTTCGAGGTGTCAATCTTGCGGATGCGCGCGTGCGCGTGCGGCGAACGCAGTATCTTGCCCCACAACATGCCGGGCAGCGTCCAATCCGCGCCGTACTGCGCTTGGCCGGTGACCTTGGGCACGCCTTCCGGGCGATCCGGGCTGGTGCCGACGACTTTAAGTTTTTTCTCGCTAACGACAGCGCTCATGATTAGGCCCCTCTCATTTCTTTGGCGGCATCGAGCACCGCCGTAACGATTGCGTTATACCCCGTGCAGCGGCACAAATTGCCCGCCAGCCAATACCGCACTTCTTCTTCGGTCGGATTTTTGTTTTTGTCGAGCAGCGTTTTCGCCGCCACCAGCATGCCCGGCGTGCAAATGCCGCATTGCAAGGCCGCGTGTTCGATGAACTTGCGCTGCAGCGTGTGCAGTTTGTCGCTTTGCGCGATGCCCTCGACCGTGGTGATGGTTTTACCCTGCGCTTCGGCGCCCAGCATCAAACACGAGCACGCCATGCGTCCGTTGACGTTGATGGTGCACGCGCCACAATCGCCGGTGCCGCAGCCTTCCTTGGTGCCCATCATGTGCAGCTCGTCGCGCAACACGTCGAGCATGGTTTGGTGCATGTCGCACAAAAACTCGACCGCGTTGTCGTTGATGGTGGTCATTACATGTTGCTTGGCCATTAGTTCGCTCCCTTTGCTCGATTGAGCGCGATGGCGGCGGCGCGTTTTGCCATCACGCCGCACACCTTGGTTCGATACACCTTCGTGCCACGTTTGTCGTCGATCGGCTTGGCGGCGGCGCTACACGCAGCGCCCATCTTTTCGATGGCGGCGGCATCCACGGTCGTGCCGACCAACGCTTTGGCCGCATCCGGCACCAGCAACGCGCGCTCCGCCACCGCGCCGATGCACACCCGCGCCGCGGTGCACTTGCCCGATGCATCGAGCGTCAAGTTAATGCCCGCGCCGACCACCGCAATGTCCATTTCAGTACGCGGAATAAACCGCAAATACGCATCACCCGAATGCGCCGGCCGCGCCGGCAGGAAAAACGACACCACGATTTCGCCCTTGCCAAGCGAGGTTTTACCCGGCCCGGTGGCGATGTCTTCGACCTTCACCTCGCGCCGGCCGTTGGGCCCGGCGATGGTGGCGGTGGCGCCCGCAGCGATCAACGCCGGCACGCTATCCGCCGCCGGCGAGGCGTTACATAAGTTACCGCCCACCGAGGCGCGGCCCTTGATTTGATACGAACCGATCAGCATCGCCGCCTCGGTCAAGCCTGGCCACGCCTTGGAGAACGCCGCGTGTTCGTGCAGCGTCATCGCCGGCACCGCCGCGCCAAAACGAAAACCGCCGTTTTCCACGGCTATCGTCGTCATTTCCGGTATGCCTTTTACATCGACCACCAGCGTGGGGTCGACGCGGCCGCTTTTCATTTGCACCAGCAGGTCCGTGCCGCCGGCCAGCACTCTGAGCGTGCCGCTTGCACCGGCCAGCAACGCCACGGCAGCCTCCACCGTTTTCGGCGCCTCATAACGCATTTCACTCATTTGGATTTCCCCGGACAGGTTGTGGGCCGCAAATTGTGTCGCATTCAGCCGCCGTTGTCACGGCCCAGTTGTTTTATGGCTCTATTTAAACTCAGGCGGCAAGACCACATCCTGCGACGGGTCTACGGGCCAACGCAAGTGTTCGGTGTGCAGCCGCTCGGCGCGCACTTGAAACTTGCGCGTGTGCGTGATACCGCGAAACGACGCGATCACCACATACGCGCCCGCCGGCAAGCCGGCGAGCATGATCGGCCCGTCGGTGACATGCTCGACCAGTTTATCGCCCTGCGCGGTGGCCAAAATCACCCGTGCGCCACTGATGAAGCTGCCGCTGCCTTCGAGTGTAGTCACCAGTTTGAAATTGTAGGATTTTTCGCGCGCCGCCAAATCCTCGCGCGAATCCGCCCCGATGCCGCCGGAAACGAACACGATGCCGTTCATTTCTTGCACGCGGTCGACTTGGGCGTGAATGGCTTGGGAAATCACCGCGAACAGCGTCAGGGCCATAACCACGGCAAGAAGTCGGACATTCATGATCGTTCCCAGCGAACAAACTTCGATATTGTGGTTCGACGGCGGCTATTCGGACTTGTGATAGATCAACCGCAGGGCCATTAGCGCGCGAACGTAAGCCCTTAGTCGGGCTCGGCCAATATCTCGGCCAGTATCGAACGCAAGGTTTCCAAAGTCATCATCAACGTCATCGGCTGCAGCGGCGACGGCACAAAGCCGCGCGACAGGTAAAACTGCTTGGCCTCGGGTATCAGTGCATGCAGCAAAATCGCGAACACGCCTGCGTCGCGCGCGACCGCCACCGCGCGCAGCATCGCGTCGCGCAACAGTGCGCTGCCGAGGCCCTGGTTGTGAAAACGCTGGTCGATCGCGAGCCGGCCCAGCAGCAACACCGGCAGCGGATCGGGCATGTTGCGCCGCATGGGCTTAGGCGCTGCGTCGTGGCCGATCGCACCGGCCGACAAGCTATAGTAGCCCGCAACTTGCGGGCCGGCGCACAGCACAAAACAACGCGAGGCACCCGACGCGTGGTTTTTGAGCGCGCGCTTTTTAAGCCATTCGTCGAGCGACGGTTGACCGCACTCGAAGTTTGAAAGGTCGTGTTCCGGCGTAATCGGTTGCGGCGCCGTCAGGCCGGAGAGCGTCATTTCTCCCAGGGCGCCTTGGTCTTGAGCAAGCGCCGCAGCTTATCGGTCGCGGGCAGCGGGCGCTCCAGCAGCTTTTGCAATTGCGCGTAGGTGCCGGCGTTGACCGTGAAAAATGCCTGGTCGAGCAACACGTCCTCGGCTTTGTCGCACGCGGCTTGCAGCATGAAATCGGAGCGGCTGCGCCCCAGGCGTTGCGCGGCCTGGTCGATCAAATCGCGCTGACGCGCGCGCGCGCGGATGTTGATGGAAACGGCCTCGATCGCTTGTGACATGGCTACACCTTTTGAATACTAGAACTATACATTAATGTATAGAAAATTGCAACACAATAAGTTGTATGCAAGTTGCCTAAGATGGCCGAGGGTGCCCAAGCATCTCCCCCGCGGTTACTGCCCCGCCACGCCGTATTTACGGATGTAATTCTCGTGGCGGAACAAAAAATCCGCGCCGACGATACGGTGATCGAAGCCTTCCGGCGTGAAACGGTAATCAACGAAGCCCACTTCGCGCGCGCCCCAATGCTTGGCATCGGGCGCGCCGTTCACGCACGCGGTGGACGGCGCCCAGATGTAGTAAATGCCGTCGAGCGAGAACGAACGTGTTTGGTGTTTGTGGCCGCTGCTCACCAAACGCACGCGGTGGCGCTTGCACAAGTCGAGCAGGCGCGCGCGGCTGGCGGCATCGGCGCAGGATTGGCGCATCGACGGATCTTCGCAGTCCGGTTCGGAAGGGTGATCGAGAAACAGCGGTTTGTGCAAAAACAGTGCGGTCGGTTTGCCGCCGAACCCCGCGAGCGCTTTTTCCAGCCACGCCCACTGCTCGGCTTCGGCCGGCTGGCCGTCGCTGCCGAGCAGCTGCGCGTTGATGCCGGCAAAGCCCCAGCCCGCGGCCTCGAACGCGAAGCGCTCCTCGCCGAAGTGCGAGACAAAACGCGCGCGCCGCGCATCACTCACGCGCTTTTCCATTTTGCCGGAGACGATGTTGTCGCCGATGTCGTGATTGCCGGGCAAATAACGGCAATGCACTGGCAACGGGGCCATCGTCGCGCGCGCAAACGCGTAATCGGCCTCGTCATCCGGGTCGCCCATGATGAGGTCGCCGTTCACCACCACGGTGTCGGGCTTTTCACGCGCGATCCAGGCCGCGACTTTGCGCCAGTTGTCGAAGTGATGCTCCTGACCGGCGCCCAGGTGCAAATCGGCCACCTGTACCAACCGATAAGCGTTCATTACGGCTTTTTAGCCAACCCGATGGCGTCGTAAAACTCTTTGTACTCCTCCATGCGCGTAGCCAAAAACTTGGCGAATTGCTCCGGGCCCATGTAGATATCCTGGAACATGTTACGCGCGGCAAACTCTTTCCACTGCTGCGAGTCGTGCGCTCGTTTCAGCACGTCGGTCATCACAGTCACTGCCTCCTTGGGCACGCCGGCGGTATAGGTAAAGCCGCGGATGGTTCCCGCGGTAATCGGAAAGCCCAGCTCCACCAATGTCGGCACGTCGGGCGCCTGCGGCAGGCGCTTGTCCGAGGCAATCGCCAGCACGCGCAACTGCTTGCCCTCGACGAAACCCATGCCTTCGCCCAGATTCTCGGTGGTGAAACTGGTGTGGCCACCGGCGGTGTTGGTAGTCGCTTCACCACCGCCTTTGAACGTCACGAATTTGATCCTCGAGCCCGGCGCCTGCTTTTCCATCAAATGCAGCAGCAGCCGTCCGGTGCCCGTTGCCGAAGTGGTCGCGGCCACCAGCGATTCGGGCTTGGTGCGCACGGCCGCCATCAAGTCCTTGAACGTCTTGAGCGGCGAATTGGCCGGCACCATGATGGTCTGCGGGTCGATCGCGAACAATGCCAACGGCGTATAACTGTCGAGCGGTATGTTCACATCGGGCCGGTAGGCCATCACCAGGATCGTGCCGGTGACGGACATGATCGTGTACGGATCACCGCGCTTGGTTTTGAAATAGTTCCAGCCGATCACGCCGGCGCCGCCGACGCGGTTATTCACTTGCAACTGGTGCGGCAGCCATTTGTTGACACGGATGATTTCCGCCACCGTGCGCGACACCAAATCGCCACCGCTGCCGGCGGAGGTGTGCACCACCAACTCAATCGGCTTGGTCGGAAACGCTTGCGCGTGCGCGCCGGGCGTGGCGTTGATCGAACTCAAACCCGCCGCTGCCGCGGCGATCAACAGTTGCTTTAACTTCATCAGATCCTCCTCGTTGTGGAAAAGAAAGTGTAGCCGCTTCTGGCGCACGCCAACAGCCTGAACAGGTGACTCACGTAAGCATTTGATTTTATTGATATTTTTAATTTATGCTCAAATGGCGGCGGCGAACCGCGTTGTGCCGCGCTGAAGAGGCGGCGACAATGCGCGAAGCACGCGATGTTGCGGCAAACGCGAACCCGGAGCAAACCATGGCAGACGAAAAACTCACGCTGGAAGCGGTGAAAAAACTTGCCGCCGATATCGGCATGACGCGGCTTAACGACACGCACTTGCAAGACCTGCTGCGCGCAACCAACGCGGCGCACGCGCGGCGCAAAGCGCTCGACATGAGCGGCCTTACTTACGCGGATGAGCCCGCGCATATCCTTGATCTCACACGAGGAGATACCCAATGACAGACTTCGCCTGGCTCACCGTCGCTGAAGTTTCGGCGCTGTTACGCAGCAAAAAGCTCTCGCCCGTCGAATATGCCAAGGCGCTGATCGCCCGCGCCGAGAAACACGACAAACACTACAACGCGTATCTGCGGCCCACACCCGACATCGCGCTGGAAGACGCGCGCCGCGCGGAAAACGAAATCCTGCAAGGCCGTTATCGCGGGCCGTGGCACGGTGTGCCGTACGGCTTGAAAGACATCGTCGATTACGCCGATTTGCCGACCACCGCGCACTCCAAAATCCTGCAAAACAATGTCGCCACCGCCGACGCGGTGGTGACGCAAAAACTCAAAGCCGCGGGCGGCGTGTTCATGGGCAAACTCTCCACACACGAGTTCGCCACCGGCGGCCCGTCATTCGATCTGCCGTGGCCGCCGGCGCGCAACCCGTGGAACCGCGATCATTTTTGCGGCGGCTCATCGAGTGGATCGGGCACCGCTACCGGCGCTGGCTTTTTACCCGCGGCGATCGGCACCGACACCGGCGGCTCGGTGCGTAATCCCGCTTCGATGTGCGGCGTGGTCGGCATGAAAGGCACTTATGGTTTGGTGAGTCGGCGCGGCGTGGTGCCGCTGGCGTTTTCGCTCGATCACGTCGGTACACTCACGCGCACGGTACGCGACAACGCGATGATGCTCGATCTCATCGCGGGTTATGACGCGCAAGACCCGGCCAGCGCCAATCACGCCACTGGCGGTTACACCGCGCAACTCGGCCGCGATTTGAAGGGCCTGCGCATCGGCGTGCTGCGCCACTTCTACGCCAAGGACATGCAAGCCGATGCCGAAGTCGCCGCCAGCATCGAAGCCTCCGTGCAAAAACTCACCGAGTTAGGCGCCATCATCAGCGAAGTGTCGACCGCACCGCTGCAAACCTACCAAGCGTGCAACCGCGTGATCCTGCTAAGCGAAGCTTTCGCCGTGCACGAAAAATGGATGCAGGAACGCCCGCAAGATTACGGCCAACTCGCGCGCGAGCGTTTGATGGGCGGCGCGTTCGTGCGCGCGGCGGATTACGTCAACGCCACGCGCCTGCGCCGCAAGTTGACGGCGGAGTTTCACGCGCTGTTCGACCATGTCGATGTCATCGTCACCAGCAGCTCAATGGACCCGCCCTGCCGCATCGACGACCCGCAAGCGAACGAATACACCTATAGCCGCCAATCGCGCGCACCGTTTAATGTCACCGGCAGCCCCGGCCTGTCGGTGCCGACCGGTTTTACAAAAAATGGACTTCCGCTGGGAATTCAGCTTGTTGGCAAGCCGTTTTCGGAGGCATTGTTGTATCGAGTGGCGTATGCTTACGAGCAGGCCTCGCCTTGGGTTAACATGCACCCGACGCTGGTTTAGAATTGAATGAATTAAGCATTAACTTACCCGTTGAAATGGAGCCCTTAGCCATGGAAAAAGTATCGAATCCTCCCGATTTCGCCGCAGCCCCATTAACCTTTAGCGTGTGGCAAGAGCTGTGGGACGGCAACGTGCAAGACCACCCCGATCAAGGTGTGTGCATCGCCGTCAAAGCCGATGTCAACAACAAGCCGACCAAGCTGCTGCATTTCAACTGCTTCGACTTCGAGCGCAGCTACATCTACGGCCCGGAAAATCCCGATCTCAAAAAAGAAGGCCCGATGATGCTGGGCGGCGCCGCCAATGACGGCCGCATGGGCCAGCTCTATCGCATGGACCCGATCGCCGACGGCAACCCGATCGGCTGGACCATCCGCACGCTGGAAACCAAACTCGACAAAATGCTGCGTCGCGCGGGTTATCCGCAAATCGCCGATGCGACGAGCTACGAAAAAGTGAACAACGTGCTGCCCGATGTCGAAGCCTACGCGCGCGAAATTCACGCCAGCAAGCGCAACACGGTTAAACACAATCGCGGCACGCATGTGTACGAATGCGGCCAGGTCAAAGTCGGCTTGGAAATGCGGCGCCTGCCGGTGGGCGACGGCGGCTTGGCGATACACGTGCTGGCGGATATCGGCGGCGGCGCCGAAAACTCCTACACCGAAGAAACCGAGTTGCTGGCGTTCGACCTCTTCTGGGATGGCCCGCACTACCACTACGGCCCGCGCAACAAAAACCATCGCATCTACTGGGACCGCACCCTGGTCGACAACCCTCTGGAATGGGTGCTTGGCCAGTTCGAAGACCGCAAACTCGGCCAGATGATCGAGCGCGCCGGCTACCCCGGCATCGCCGCTGAACTAGACATGGAAAAATTCATGTCCATGCTGCCGGAAATCAAAAAGAAAGCGCGCGAGCTGTCGGAGGAAGGCACGCGCTTGACGGGTAAACCGGGGTTGCCGTTGAATCCGACGCCGAATTTGGCGGGGCGGTAGCGCTGCGCGCAAAAAAGTAGGCGTAAAAAAATCCCCTCACGCCGTTTGGCGGAGGGGATTTTTGTTTGTAGCGATGTGCGTAGTGCGTAGCCCGGAAGGAGCGCAGCGTATTCCGGGGCAACGTTGTCACCCGACCAAGGCAAAATCCCGGAATACGGCCTGTGGCCTTCTTCCGGGCTTCGCGTGCTGGCCAGTCGTTTAAGTTCAATGAAGGTTGACGAATGGCGATTGCGATTTAGCAAATAAAATGGCCTTACCATACAGTTGTTTAATGTACCGGGCGTGCCGTATCAAAAAATTCATGTTTATCGTTCCTCGATTCCTGACGTCCCAAAATAGTTATGGCAAAGCAGCTCGACCCGTTTGGTAGAACAGTCGATAAGTACATCGAAGGTCGTATTCAAGAGGCACGCTTTGATGCAGTGGCATTCGGCAGTATTGTTTCTTTTGGCAAAACTGGATACGAGTTAGAAGGTGAAGAACTCGAATCTTTTGTGCGTAAGGTGATCTCCTCTTTGATCGAAAGAGGAGCATGTGTCGTGCAACAAGCGACTTCGACTGAGAAAACTGATTGGGAACTGATTCCCAAGTATCAGGTTCCAGATATTCATTGTCTAAGGATACGCTGATCAAGTAGGTAAAAGGTGCGCCCGAGGAAAGCGATGATGCCGATTATGCGAAATGAATGCTGATTTCATCAGGCCGAAGGCGCTTTCGATGTTTAATTCGGTGTTTTTCGCCGTTTTAGGCTTCCGCTGCACGCACTTATCCCGTGAGCGGCCTATCCCATTTGTAAATGTTCA
>VGIF01000141.1 GCA_016868015.1 Betaproteobacteria bacterium | reverse complement strand
CTGGAACAACTCTACCTCGGCATGATCGCGGCACAAACACCCGCGTGATCGGGCGCACATAAAAAACGGGCGCCGAAGCGCCCGTTGAGGATGGAACTGATTATTGCTTTTGATTAGAAGCGGTGATCCAGCGCAATCGCGAACGCGCTCGGGTCGTTGCCGGTGGCGTTGTTGTTCAAGCCGCCCAGCGGGTAACGCGCATTGGTATCGTTCTTGACCTTGGAATAACCGGCCACGAACTCCGTACGCTTGGACAACGCGTGCACGTAGCGGATCGAATACACCGCCGCGCCGGTGTTGCCCTTGACACCCGAGTTGATCGCCGCGGGACGTGTCGCACCGGCGGTACCCAAACCAGCAACGGTGTTGCCCTTGACGTCGCCCGCGCTCGAGTAGTTGGCGCGTATGCCGTGCGGACCCGAAATCTTCGCGTCCACACCAAAGCTCCACACATTGACCCGGCCTTCGGTCATCGCGGAACCATCTTGCAACTGCCACTTCTGACGCGAATACAAGCCACCGACCTTGATGTTGCCAGCGAAGGTGTACGACGCACCCAGCGCGTAGCCGGTATCGTCGCCCGCACCTGCGGCGCCGGTGATGTCTTTGTGCTTCTCATACGCGCCGTAGACGTTTAAGCCACGTGCGTTGTAACGCGCCGAGATCGAATACACACGCGGCTTGCTGCCGGTGGCGGAATTCAACACGCTGGTTTGCGAATTCAACACCGTGGTCGCCAACGACACTTGGAAGCCACCGAATACGGGCGTGTCGTAGTTGATCGAACCGCCTTGACGGCGCTTGAACACGCCTTGGTTGACGTTCGCGCCGGTCGTTGTTCCCGAGCTGCCGAACAACACCCACGCAGTGCCGAACACGCCGGTTTCTTGGCTGCCCACCGGATCGGTCACGCGCTTAAACGGCGTGTCCCACACCCCGATGAAAATGTTACCGAAGCCGCCGCGCAAACCGAGCGCGCTGTTACGGCCGCACAAAGCATCCTGCTCGAAGCCGCGATAGTCCGCGGTGGTCTCGCACTGAAACCACGCCGACATGCCACCGCCGAGTTTTTCCTCGCCGCGAAAGCCGATCGCCGAGCCCGGGGTTTGCAGGATCTGCCCATCGACCAGCGGGCTAGTTGAGGAAGTGCGCGAATTACCTTGGTCCACCTGCGCCAATTCCATATACATGCGGCCGTAGATGTTCACGGTCGCGTTCTGCGCCAGTGCAACAGCAGGTGCGCCCAGCACGCCAGCTACCGCAACAGCTATCAGTTTCTTTTGCATCTTTATCTCCTGTGATGTTTATAACTACCGCCCTCTGATACGGTGTCGGCAACCCCCTTACTGCTGGTGACACACCGAGCATCCCTCTCGGGCACTTCGCCCTAACGCCAATACAAAAGGACGACTGCAGTATGAAATTCACAATGGCGTCGATCAACAAAATCGGCCTCGGAACGGGCAAATACTTGATCTGTGTTGCCTATCAACAACATAGTAAAAATACTTATCAATTAAATAGTTATTATGACTTAGTAATTATTACTTATATTTTAAAAGGGTTTTGTTGTCTTTTGACAACAATCCAATTTTGTAAAATTTTTTTAACTGAATAATTCCCTAATTACGTTGTTATACGTATCTCCGTTGGAGTGTTAATGGTAGTGCCATCAGGTTGTATACCGCACGAAACGCGCTTTGCTATGATGATTTGATGCCTATCGACACCGAGAACTTACTGGCCGCCGCGCGCCGCGCGCACGAAGCGGGCGATTTAAGCGGCGCCATCGGCGCTTACCAGGCCGCGCTACAAGTGCAGCCCGATGACCCCAAAACTTTGTTTTTTCTCGGCAACGTATTGATGCAAGCCGGGCAAACACAGGCCGCATTGCCCCATCTCGAAGCCGCCGCCGCGCGCCAGCGCAATCATCCCGCGGTGCTGGCGAGCGTTGCACAGGCCTACGTCGAGCTTGAGCGCGGCAGCGATGCCGAAAGCCTGTATCGCAAAGCGCTGCGGCTTGATCCGGGTGATGCTGATTTACAGACCGGGCTTGCCACCGCGCTGGCGCTGCAGCGCAAGTTCGCGGATGCCGAAACGCTGCTAAAACGCGTGCTCGCGCGCGACGCGAACGCCGCCCATGCGTGGCTGAACCTTGGCAACGTGGCGCGCGATCAGGGCCGCTTCGAAGAAGCGCTCGCGCATTACCGCGAAGCGCTGCGCCGCGATGCGCAACTTCTGGATGCGCGCAACAACATGGGCAGTGTGCAGCAAACGCTGCTGCGTTTCGAGGACGCCGAAAAAACCTACCGCGCGTGTCTCGCCATCGACGCGGGTTTTATGCTGGCGCGCGTGAATCTCGCCTCGGTGCTGATCGATCTGGGGCGCTTTGCCGAGGCCGAGACCTTATCGCACGATTTGCTCGAAGCCACGCCCGCCTTCGCCGACGCGCATGCGATGTACGCGGCGGCGGTGTCGTTGCAGGGGCGCCTGTGCGAGGCCTTGCCGCATTTGCAACAAGCCGCCGCGCTATCGCCGCAAACAGCGCGCCACCGCAGCGCCTATGCCACGGCGTTGTGCGAACTGGAGCAAGTGGAGCAAGGGCTGCAAGAATTAAGTCCGCTGCTGCGCAACGACGCGGATTTACTCGCAACCACGCAACTGGTGGCGCCGATCCTGCTCGCCAACGGTTTTTTCGCCGAAGGCTGGAGCCGCTATCGCCAGCGGCAAACGTTCTTGCGTATCCAATCGAAGTTCGCGCGCCTGAATTTGCAACAAGCATTGCCGCCCGATGTGCAAGGCAAACACATCGGCGTGATCTGCGAACAAGGTTTGGGCGATGAGTTGTATTTTTTGCGTTTTGCGCCGCAACTGAAGGCGCGCGGCGCGCGCATCACCTATTGCACCAGCCCCAAACTGGGCTCGCTGCTGGGCCGCGTGGCGGCGCTTGATCGCGTAATCACCGATGTGGACGCGATGCCCGCCACGGATATGAACATCCTGGTGGGCGATTTGCCGTATGCGCTATGCGAGGCGCCAGGGTTCACGCCGGATGCACACTCGCGCGAGGCCACGCTGCTGACGGCGTTCCCGTGGACGCATGCGCCCTACGCGCCGCTGCCGCCGCCAAGCATTGCCATCGCGCCGCTGGCGGATGCGCTGGGGGCAATGCGCGCGCGGTTGGCGCAAGCGGGCTCGCCGCCGTATCTGGCGCTGACCTGGCGCGGCGGCACCGCACCCGAACAACAACGCGGCGTGGAATGGAAATTATTCAAGGAAATTCCCATTCCTAAACTCGCCCAAGCGCTGCGCGGTTGGCCCGGTACGCTGCTGGCGCTGCAGCGCCTGCCCGCCGCGGGCGAACTTGACGCCCTGCAAACGGCGTTGGACCGGCCGCTCGCCGATTTCACCGCGGTGAATGACGATTTGGAGCAGATGCTCGCGCTGTTGAACGTGATCGACGAATACGTGGGCGTCAGC
Organism: Betaproteobacteria bacterium; assembly: GCA_016868015.1. GTDB lineage: Bacteria > Pseudomonadota > Gammaproteobacteria > Burkholderiales > SG8-41 > UBA5216. The sequence continues at coordinate 8,118 of VGIF01000141.1, read as the reverse complement.
AACACCAACATGCATTTGCGCGCCGCCGCCGGCAAACCCGTGCGCGTGCTGGTGCCTTGCCCCGCGGAATGGCGCTGGATGGCCGCGGGCGCGAGCCCGTGGTTTCCCGGCTCAAGCGTGTATCGCCAAACGCCCGACGGCCGTTGGGATGATGCGCTAAACACGCTGCACAGCGATCTCAAGGCATAATCCAAGCTTTCGCGTTGTACGTTGTTGCGGCCTCCAGCGAGCTTCGGGCACGCCGCAACGCAAAAATAAAATATTCAATTAAATCAAATACTTACGTTAAATGCTGTCCGCACCCTACGCCACCATCAAACGCCTGCGTTGCGACGGCAAAACCGCTGCCGCATACGCCGAATTGCGCAGCGCGCCGCCGCGCTCGGATCACGATGCGTTCGAGGCGGCTGTTTGTCTGTTCGTGTGCGGCGATGCGGCGAGCGCGGTTAATGTGTGCAGCACCTACGCCTGGAAAGCGCCGTGGGCGCGGCACTTGGCACAAGGGCTGGCGCTGATGTTGCGTGACGGCGATGCGGCGCAGGCACTCGCCGCGGCGCGCCGCGGCATGGCCGAGCCGCTCACCAACCCCGACGCGCAGGCGATCTTTTTGATGTTGCTGCAGGCCAATGATTTGTCAGCAGAGGCCGACGCCTACATCCAGTGTCATTTGCGCGAGCCGCCCGCGGGCGAAACGTTCCTGCTCAACGTGATGGCGGAAGTCGCGGCGGCGCTCTACGACTGGCGCCAGGCGTATCGGCTTGCGAGTGCGGTGCTCGCCGCCAACCCCGATGATTTTCGCGCGCTGATCACCTTGAGCACGGTCAATCAAAACCTCAAAAACACCCACGAGGCGCTGGGCAACGCGCTGCGCGCGCATCTGGCCAACCCGCAAGCGCAGCAGGCGCTACTGCACATGATGCGCTGCCAGAACGCACTCGGCGATTACCTCGGCGCGCTGGGTTCATTCGACACCATCGGCGAGCAGCAAACGCCGGCGCCGCAGTTGCTGACCGAGCGCGGCCTTGCCTATGCCGGGCTCGATTTGCGCGGCGCAGCGCTCACCGCGTTCACTGCCGCGGTGGCCACCGCGCCTGCGCCCATTGAAGCACTGCGCGCGCTGCTCGACCTGCACGCCAATGCACGGGACCTGCAGGCAATCGCAGCGCTCGAACAAACGCACGGCGCGGCGATAGGTGCAGACATCGAGTGTCAGTCGGTGTTGGGCATCGCGCGGCTGGCACAGGGCGAGCTCGACGCCGCGGCGGCGCATTTCGAAAATGCCTATACGCTCGCGCGCCACAGCGGCCGGCCGCTGGCGCAATTGCCCTGGCCGCTACCCGAACCGCTGCTGCGCCACGACTGCGAGCAACTGCAACTGCTCGAAAAACGCGGCAAACTCGACGCCGCGGGGCGCGAGGCGCTCGGCGTGTTGCGGCGCCATCTCGCCGGCTCGACGGGTATCGAGCAACGCTTCGCCCCGGCCGGCGCCGAAGCCACGCGGCTGCAGCGCGCGATGACCGATTTGCATTACCGCCCCGAGACGCGCTTTAGCGGCCGCGCCCTCGGTGACAACGATTTTCACGACATCGAAAACCGTTACCTCGCGGCAACACCGCCGGTGGTGGTCATCGACAATCTGTTGTCGCGGGACGCGCTCGCGGCCTTACGGCAATACTGCGAGGAGGCCACCATCTGGCGCCTACACTACCCGCGCGGTTATGTCGGCGCCACGCTGCCCTACGGCTTCGCCAACGGCGCGCTGCTCGCGCTAACGCATGAGCTCAAACAAGCGATGCCGCGCGTGATCAGCGATCACGCGCTGCTGCAGGCGTGGGCATTCAAATACGATCAGCGCATGCAGGGCATCCATTTGCACGCCGATTTCGCCAAGGTCAACATCAATTTCTGGATCACCCCCGACGCCGCGTGCGCCGACCCCACCTGCGGCGGCCTGGTGCTGTACGACGTGCCCGCGCCGGCGTCGTGGACGTTCGCCGATTACAACTCCAATCAGGCGAAAATGACGGCGTTTCTCAAGGTCAGCAACGCCCAATCGGTGCGCGTGCCGTATCGCGAAAACCGCTGCGTGTTGTTCGATTCCAGTCTGATTCATGTCACCGACCAGATCCACTTCAAGCCCGGCTACGAAAACCGGCGGGTGAACGTCACGCTGCTGTACGGGCGGGCACGCACGCAAGGCTGAGCGCACCGTTATGAAAACACTCAGCGTCATCATCCCCTCGCGCACGCAGGATAAACAAATCGCTTTTCTCGAACGCTCGACGCGCTCGATCCGCGAGCAAACCGCCGCCAGCGCCGTGGACATCAAAATCGTGGTCGCGGTGGACCAGGGCAAACTGCTTGCCGAGGATATCCGCGAAAAACTCGGCATTACCTGCGTCGAAAGCCACGCGGCGTCGCAGGCGGCGGCGCTCAACGCCGGCATCAACGCCGCCGACGGCGACTACATCGCGTTTTTAGAGGATGACGATCAATGGTGCGCGCCCTTTCTCGAATATGCGCTGTGCGCGCTGGAATCGGCGGATTTTGTGTCGTCAACCCAAGCCGAATACGACGAACGCGATATTTTTTTGCGCGTCCAGGATTTCCCAACGCCCTCCAGTTGGCTGATGCCCAAGGCGACATTGAAAAAAGTCGGCCCGTTCGACGAGACTTTCCGCTTTCACTTGGACAATGCCTGGCTCGGGCGATTATCGGAAACCGGTTTACGACGCATACACCTGGTCGAAAGCACGGCCCCGGTCGATTTGAAATACGCCGCGCCGGTACGGCCCTGGCTTGCCAACGTCGTCCGCTTATCGAATAACCTGTGCCGTTTGTCGCGGCACACGCTACCGACGCCGCTGGTGAATCGGCTGGTCCATTCGAAATCGGGCATGGCGCGGATCGCCGCCGAACCCGCGCTACAGCAAATCTCCATCGCGGAGCAGCAAAGGCTCGCCAATCAATACAAGCGTATTCCGTGGTGACCCAATGAAAAAAGCGTTGATCACCGGCATTACCGGACAAGACGGTTCTTACCTCGCGGAATTGCTGCTGGGCAAGGGCTACGAGGTGCACGGCATTAAACGCCGCGCGTCGCTGCTCAACACGGAACGCATCGATCATCTTTATGAGGATCCGCACGAGGCCGGGCGGCGGCTGATTTTGCACTACGGCGACATGACCGATACGCTCAGTTTGCTGCGCGTGGTGCAAGCGGTGCAGCCCGATGAAATCTACAACCTCGCCGCGCAAAGCCACGTCGCCGTGTCGTTTGAAGAGCCGGAGTACACCGCCAATACCGACGCCTTGGGCACGCTGCGGCTGCTGGAAGCGATTCGAATACTGGGCTTGGAACGCAAAACCCGTTTCTATCAGGCGTCGAGCTCCGAGTTGTTCGGCCTCGCGCAAGAAACGCCGCAGCGCGAAAGCACGCCGTTTTATCCGCGCAGCCCGTACGCTTGCGCGAAGCTGTATGCCCACTGGATCACGGTGAACTACCGCGAAGCGTACGGCATCTACGCCTGCAACGGCATTTTGTTCAACCACGAATCGCCGGTGCGCGGGGAAACCTTTGTCTCGCGCAAGATCACACAAGGGCTTGCGCGCATCAAATGCGGCTTACAGCGCTGCCTCTACCTCGGCAATCTCGATGCGCTGCGCGACTGGGGGCACGCCAAAGACTATGTCGAGCTGCAGTGGCTGATGCTGCAACAAGCGCAGCCCGAGGATTTTGTGGTGGCGACCGGTGAGCAACACAGCGTACGCGAATTCGCCAACCAGGCCGCCGCGGCCTTGGGCATCCGGTTGGAATGGCGCGGCGCGGGCGCCGAGGAAGTGGGCGTGGTTTCGGAAGTTGCCGAGGATGAGTTAAACGCGCTCAACCGCGGCGACGTGATCGTGCGTGTCGATCCGCGCTATTTTCGGCCAACCGAGGTGGCATCGCTACTGGGCGATGCGCGCCGCGCGCGCGAAAAACTAGGTTGGCTGCCGCGGGTCAAGTTCAACGAGCTGGTCGCCCAAATGGCCCGCGAGGACTACGCGTTGGCACGCCGCGATTACATGGTAGCCCAGCACGGCTTTCGCGCACCGAACCACCGCGAATAGGTAAACAGATTTCTTAGACCAACGGCCGCCAGCGTGACCAAACCCCTGCAATTCGATTCCTGTATTTTTGTCGCCGGCCATCGCGGCATGGTCGGTTCGGCACTTGTGCGGAATTTACAGCAGCGCGGCTACCGCAATCTGGTGTTGCGCACGCGCCAGGAATTGGATTTACTGGATCAAGAAGCCGTCCACGAATTCATGCAAGCAACGCGGCCCGACTATATTTTCGTCGCGGCAGGCAAAGTCGGCGGCATTGTGGCGAACAACACCTATCGCGCCGAATTCATTTACCAAAATATCACCATCGCCGGCAACCTGATTCATGCGGCGTACGCCACCGGCGTCGGGCGCCTGATGTATCTGGGTTCGAGTTGCATTTATCCTCGCGACTGCCCGCAGCCGATGAAGGAAGAATACTTTCTGACCGGGCCGCTGGAGCCGACCAACGAGCCTTACGCAATCGCGAAAATCGCCGGCATCAAAATGTGCGAAGCTTACAACCGGCAGTACGGCACGCAATATCTCGCGGTGATGCCGACCAATTTGTACGGGCCGGGTGACCACTACGACCTCAATAATTCTCACGTGCTGCCGGCGCTAATCCGCAAAGTGCATGAAGCCAAGCAGCAAGGTTCGCCCACCGTGCAAGTGTGGGGCACCGGCAATCCGCGGCGAGAGTTCCTATTTTGCGACGATCTCGCCGACGCCTGCGTTTACCTAATGGAGCGCAACGACAGCATACTCGCAAGCTGCGAGGGACGTGCGCCGTTTATCAACATCGGCAGTGGCGAGGATTTGTCGATACGAGAGTTGGCCGAGAACGTGCGCGAGGTGGTCGGCTATGACGGCAGTTTCGAGTATGACGCCAGCAAGCCGGACGGCATGCCGGTCAAGCGCCCGGACGTCACGCGGCTTGCCGCGACCGGTTGGCGCCCTAAAACTTCGTTACGCGCGGGGATCCAAGCGGCGTACGCCGATTTCCTAAAACGGTAAGGCCGCGGCCGCACCACGTGACGCCCTCCCAGGATTAGGGCTTCAGATACCCAGCCCGCCCAACTGCTTTTCCGGATACCGCGTGCCGGCGGTAACGTTTAACGGAAACGCATCGCTCAAGCGTTTAACTTCATCGGCGCTCAGTTGAATGTCGAGCGCCGCGCAGTTTTGTTCGACGTAAGTGCGGCGCTTGGTGCCCGGTATCGGCACGATGCCCGCCCCTTGCGCGAGCACCCACGCCAGCGCGATTTGCGCGGGTGTAGCCTTGCGCGCGCTAGCAATTTCTTCCAGCGGTTTTAGCAACGCACTGTTTTTGCCAATGTTCTCGGCGAGAAATCGCGGATGATCGCGGCGCCGGTCGCTGGGGATTAACGCGTCCAGCGATTTCATCGTCGCCGTCAAAAACCCGCGGCCCAGCGGCGCGTACGGCATGAAGGTAATCCCCAGCTCGCGGCAAGCCGGCAAAATCGCGTTTTCGACATCGCGGCTCCACAGCGAATACTCGGTTTCCAGCGCGACGATGGGGTGCACCCTGCACGCACGGCGCAGCGTGTCGGGGCCGGCTTCGGAGAGTTGCAAGTAACGCACCTTGCCTTGCTCGACCAGGCGCTTCATCGCACCGACGGTGTCTTCAATCGGCACTTGCGGATCGACGCGATGCAGGCCATAAATATCGATCACATCCACGCCCAACATTTTCAGACTCTTGTCGCACGCCTGCGGCACGTAGTCGGGATGGCCGCCGGTCAAAGCTGGGGCGCTGCCCGCGCCGCCACCACGCCCGGCCAGCGAAAGATTGCCAAACTTGGTGGCGATCAGCGCCTGGCTGCGTTTACCTTTTAGCGCCTTGCCCACCAGCGCCTCATTGACACCGCCACCGTAGGCGTCCGAGGTGACGATCAAATTCACGCCCAGATCGAGCGCGCGATGGATGGTGGCGATCGATTCCTCGTCGTTGGGCGTGCCGTAGCTGATCGACATGCCCATGCAGCCCAGGCCCATTGCCGAGACTTCGGGGCCGCCGTTGCCAAGTTTGATTTTGCGCATGTTCACTCCAAATATCGGCCAATGGTCATCAGACCATTGGCCGCACTAACTTCCCCTCTCCCGCCAGGAGAGGGGCCGGGGGTGAGGGAAGCGTCCTCACCTGGTTCCATCGAGACACCACAAACTACTTCGCGTAACTCACCGTCAAGCTGCCCACGCCCTCGACAAACCCTTCCAGTTTGTCGCCGCGCTTCACCGGGCCCACCCCCGCCGGCGTGCCCGACATAATCAGATCACCGGGGCGCAGCGTGATCATTTTTGACAGGTATGAAATCGTCTCCTGCACGTTCCAGATCAGTTCGGAAAGGTCGCCTTTTTGCCGCACTTCGCCGTTGACCTTTAACCAAATAGCGCCTTTCGCCGGGTGGCCCACCATCGCCACGGTTTTTAATGCGGTGCACGGCGCGGAGTCATCAAACGCCTTGCCCATTTCCCACGGTCGGCCCATTTTTTTGGCTTCGCCTTGCACGTCCCGGCGCGTCATGTCCAGGCCCACGCCGTAGCCGAACACGTGATCGAGCGCTTTTTCCACCGGGATGTCTTTGCCGCCCTTGCCGATCGCCACCGTCATTTCGATTTCGTGGTGCAAATCCTTGGTGATGGTCGGATACGGAATGGTGGCACCGTTCATCACGATCGCATCCGGCGGCTTCATGAAAAAAAACGGCGGCTCGCGATCCGGGTCGTGGCCCATTTCCTTGGCGTGCTCGGCGTAGTTGCGGCCCACGCAATAAATGCGGCCGACGGGGAATTGCTGGTTACTTTCGGCAACCGGCAGCGTGATGATGCCGGGGAAATCGATTGCATAAGTCATGACTGGCTTTCCAGGTTGAAATGAAACGAACTGCAAACAGGTTTATGGCTGCCGCGCCTCCACCGCCACCCAAAACCCTTGCGGCATGCGGTTAAATTGCACCAGCTCGAAGCGCAACAAAAATTTCGGCAGCCACCACGACGGCGGTTGCTGAATGAGATGCGCATTGCGCCCGTCGGCAAGCAACTTGGCGGCGGGGCCGGTGTGCACGGTGTATACGCCCACGCCGCGCGTCACGCGCTGCAGATCGTCGAGCACGTTGTCGATCAGATCGGGCTCGATGTGTTCCAGCACGTCGATGCACGCGACAAAGCCGCACGGCTTTGCCGGCGCGCTCCACTCGGGGATCGCCGGGTCGTAGTGATACACCGGGATCGGCGTTTGCGCCATGTCCTTGATCGCTTGGCCCAGCCGCCCCTTGCCCGCGCCGTAATCGAGCAACTCGGTGGCTTGCGTGGCCTCCATGATCTGCGCCACCAGCGGCGCGTACTCGAGCGACGCCACCCCGTAATCCGGGTTGCGGTGCAGTTCTTGTTGCATGCGGCGATAGTCGTCGCTGATGAGGGCGCCGGACATACGGAAAGGTTTTTCGCGAGGGCCGCATTATAAACCCTGGCGACCCCGTAAAATCCCCGTCATGAACGAAACGGCAAGCCTGTGGACCCTGTTCGTCAGCAGTTTTCTCGCCGCCACCCTGCTGCCGGGCGGCTCGGAAGCGGTGTTATTCGGCGTATTAAAGCTGCACCCGACGCAACTGTGGCCGGCGATCGCGGTAGCTACGCTGGGCAATACGCTGGGCGGTTTGTCCTCGTATTTGATCGGGCGCGTCATCCCGCAGCGGCAAACGTTAACGGGCATGGCCCGCGTGCAGCGTTACGGCGCGCCGGTGTTGCTGTTATCGTGGGTGCCGGTCATCGGCGATCCGCTGTGCGTGGCGGCGGGTTGGATGCGCTTGAATCCGTGGTGGTCGGCGGTTTACATCGCGCTCGGCAAGTTTTTGCGTTACGTGCCGATCGCGTTTTTAGCGGTGTGACGTAAATTATTGATTTTATTCAGTAGTGTCCGGACGTTGAGTGCCCGAAACGTGCTAATTGGTTGATTGTAAATAAATAACAGATGATTTTTTCTGGTCTCGATTTGAACAGCGCTTTCTC
>VGIF01000140.1 GCA_016868015.1 Betaproteobacteria bacterium | reverse complement strand
GACACGCGTGCGGCGATCGGGCGGATCAGCATATCGCTGCCGCCGCCGGGCGGATAGGGAATCACCACGCGGATCGCGCGCGAGGGATAAGATTGCGCCGCCGCGTTTACCGCCAGCGCGGCCAGCGCACAGCCGAAGAGGGCGCGGGCGCTCATCATGGCCATCACAGCGACTTATGCGTGCCGTCGCAAAACGGCGCGTTTTTGCTGTGTTTGCAGCCGCACAGCCGCTTGGTTTCGGCCTGCGTCACGCTGAATTTTTTCGGTGTGAACGTGGTGCCCTTGTGCGAACCGTCGCAAAACGGCTGCTTTTTCGACAACCCGCAGGCGCACCACCAGTAGTCACCGGGCGCGAGGTCGACGGGGTAGGAGGCTTTTTGAGCGATGGTGGGGTCGGGCATGGTGGGTCCTTTCTGACATATTGGACGGAAGATCGATCATGCAAATGGCGGGTGCTCGTGACCGGACCCGAAGTATTACGCTTGGCGCTGTTCAATGCAATCGAAGTGGCCACATTCGGTAGTGTGACCTACTTCGGCGGGTTTCGGGCGTAACCAGCTTCACGTTGCGCGCGTATGGAGAGTACGAACACGGTGGCAACTTCGGGGATGTAGCGGTACAGTGCCACGTAACCGCGTGCCGCGCGACCGATGACCAGCTCGCGCAAATCCGCCCGCAGGGGCCGGCCGATCCACGGGCTATCCGACAGTACATCGATTGTGGTCAATATATCCTGGATGCGCGATTCAATGTTCGATGCGTCGTGCACATGCAGGTGATTGAGGATACGCCCAAAATCATTGTCCACTTGTGGCGCAAGCTCGATGCGTGCCACGGCGGCGCTAGGGCGAATTAACGCGACAGCACGCGCGGTTTGGGACGGACGGCCTTGCGCCCTTGCGATTTGCGTTCGAGGTAGCGCCGCATCTCCGGCCACGGAATGGTTTTGCCGGTAGCCACGATTTGCGCATAACGTGCCTCGGCTTGATCGAGAAATGCCTCGCGCGTTTCTGCGTCAGTCGTTTTCTCCGCGATGGCTTCGAGGATAAAGCCGTGCGGTGTCGTGCCGACGCGCTCGGCCGCGCGCGCGACGCGATTTTTGAGCTCTTGCGGCAAGCGGATGGTAGTGGTGGACATGGTTTGATCAACCCAAATGCCCAGTGTAGCACAAACGTGCTACAACGCGCCTCAATGCACCGTCGGTCCCCCCTGTTACCGTGGTCCGGTGCAATGCGCATGCTCTGTCATCGCGTAAGGATGCGCGCGTGCACCAGCGACGCCTTCGCCGGCATTTTGGTAGTGAGTGACATGATTGACCTCGCGTGCATGGCCGTCGTTCGAGATTGCAACTATCATACACCCCGTGGATCGCCAACAGTCCTAGCAGGCCACTGGGAGAAAAGATGAGCCGATGGAACGTGCTGCTGGAGTTGTGCGTGCTGGCGTTTGCGGCAACGCCCGTACCGAAAAACGTTTAGCGGGCGCTTATGCGGGAACCCCCACTTGGAAAGAGCAAGGCATTACCGGCACCTTCAACACCTGGCGGGGTTTATGGGCGCCCAAGGGATTGAGCGCGTAGCAGATCGCGTTTTGGGACGACGCGCTCGCACGCATGCCCCGCGATGCGCACTGGCAAGAAACGCTCGCCGCGAATTATTGGAAGAGCGATTACAAAAATCATCGCGACACGCTGCGTTATCTCGACGCGGTGCATGCCGAGTTGCGCGAGGTGTTAAAAGTGCTCGGCTTGGCGAAGCGGGATGATTAACGTAAGTATCTGATTTTATGGAATTTTTTATGACGGAATACTTGAGTGGGCACGACAGCGCAGCGGCGAATTCCAGCGCCGGTGGCGTGGACGCCGCGCGCTGGGTGGTGAGTTGGGCGGCCGCGATGCAGGGGCCGTATCCCATTGGCAATTCGTCGGCGATGCCCGACATGAGCCGCGTGTTTGCCGAAGCGGCCGATGGTACGCGGGGCGCGCGCGATCAAACCTTTCGTTTGATCGTGCGGCCGACGTTGTGGGGGCGCGAGGCGCGCATCCGTTTCAGCAATGCGCTGGGCACGCGGCCGGTGACGTTTGATGGCGTGTTCGTCGGCTTGCAAGCCGCGGGCGCGCAGGTGACCGCGGGCACCAATCGGCCGATCACGTTTGACGGCAAAACCAGTGTGACGATCGCGCCAGGGCAGGCGGTGTGGAGCGACGCGGTGACGCTGCCGTTTGTGCGCGACCCGTCGTCGAACGAACTCGCCGGGCGCAAGCTTGCGGTGAGTTTTGATGTCGTCGGCGAAAGCGGGCCGATGACGTGGCACGCGAAAGCGTTGCAGTCGTCGTATGTGACGTGGCCCGGCGCAGGCGCCAAGGGGAATGAAGAAAATGAAACGAATTTTCCTGTTGCCACCGCGGCGTGGTTTTTCCTCGACGCGCTCGACATGCGAGGGAATAGTGACGCCTACGCCGTCGTAGCGTTCGGCGATTCGATCACCGACGGCACGGCTTCCACCATGAATGGCGACGACCGTTGGCCCGATGTGCTGGAGCGCCGCTTGCGCGCGGTGTATGGCAATCGCATCGCGGTGGTGAATGCCGGCATCGGCGGTAATCAAGTGGTGGGGCCGGCGGTGTATCCGCCACCCGCGCCGTTACCGGCTTTCCCCGGCGGGCCGTCGGCGTTGTCGCGCTTGGCGCGCGATGTGTTGTCGCTCTCCGGCGTGCGCGCGGTGATCTGGTTGGAAGGCATCAATGATTTCAGCCGCAACGGCAACGCCACCTTCGAAGCGGTGGCAAACGGCATGCGCGAAGGCGTAGCGCACATGCGCAAAGCGATCCCCGGTGTGCGCGTGATCGGCGCGACGGTGGTGTCCGCGCTCGGTTCGACAAGCCCTGCGCACGGTTTTAAAGAGCAAGACGATAAACGCCGGCAGTTGAACGAATTTTTCCGTACTTCAGGCGTGTTCGACGGCGTCGCCGATTTCGACAAAGTGGTGACCGATGCGCAAAGCGGCGCGATGCGCGCCGAGTTCGTGCCCGACAACACCGTGGGCGGGCCGGGCGACAAGCTGCATCCGAATCGCTTGGGTTATCTGGCGATGGGGCAAACGATCGATTTGAAGCTGCTGGCGCCGCATTAGCGGTAAATACGGCCAAATAAAAATATCAATTAAATCAAAAACTTACATATTTTCACGGTTACACGGCATCCCTCGTTTCGGGGATGGCGCGGCGAGCCGGCTCGATTAAGCGCGCGTGATTAGAGTTCATCGCGTGGCGACCGCATGATCCGCATACTTATCGTCGAAGACGATCCCGATTTTCGCGCGCGCGGCGCACGCCGCGCTCGATGCGATGGTGATCACGGTATTCGGCGATGAAGCCCATGTGATGCGCAGCCTCGAAGCCGGCGCCACCGGTTATTTGTTAAAAGACAGCTTGCCCGAAGACATCATCTCGACCATTCAACTGCTGCGCAACGGCGGCAGCCCTATCAACCCCATCATCGCGCGGCGCTTGCCGCGGCGTTTCGGCGGCGCGGCGCCCGCGGCGACGCTCGAAGCGCAGGCGGTAAGTTTGTCCGAGCGCGAGCGCGAAGTGCTGCAACTGGTGGCCAAGGGATTTCGCGTGCCGGAGATCGCGAAGCTTTTGAAGATTTCCCACCACACGGTGGCCTCGCATATCAAAATAATTTACAGCAAACTCGCGGGCAGTTCGCGCGGCGAGGCGGTGTATGAAGCGAGCCGGCTGCGCCTTATTTGAGAAACCACGCGTGCCTAACCCAATGATTCACGGAGTAGTCGCGGTTTGATGTTTCGGCTGGCTCTACCGCGACGTGCGGGTAAAACCACCGTTCGCCCTGAGCTTGTCGAAGGGGCGATTATGTTCATTGATTGCCGCGCTTGCCGCGAGCGCATCATGCGCGACATGCACGACGGCGTCGGCTCGCAGCTCATCACCGCGCACCAACTCGCGCAGCGCGGTACGTTAAAGCCCGAGGAATTGACACTGCTGCTTGGTGACTGCATCGACGATCTGCGGCTGGTGATCGACTCGCTCGAGCCGGTCGAAGGCGATTTGTCGACGCTGCTGGCGAACCTGCGTTATCGCATCACCGATCGCCTCGCGCGCCAGGGCATCACCTTGAAGTGGCAAGTAGCTGAGTTGCCGCCGATACGCCACTTGACGGCGCACGACACGCTGCAAGTGCTGCGCATCGTGCAAGCGGCGATCACCAACGTGGTCAAGCACGCCCAAGCGAGCGAAGTGCTGTTTTTGGTGGCGCTCGCCAACGATGCACGCGAGTTGTGTCTTACCGTGCGCGATAACGGACGCAGCCTGCAAACGCCGTCGGCGAATGTGAATGGGCGCGGGCTTGGCAATATGCAACAGCGCGCACAGGCAGTCGGTGGGCGGCGCGACATCGATTCAACCGATGACGGCACGGCGGTTGTGTTGCGATTGTCCTTGCCTTAACGCCGTTCGCCAGCGTCGATGTTGTTGATGCTGTAGAGGCCGCGTTACCGATGGGCGAGCGGCGGTATGTGGTTACGCGTGCGCGTTGCGCTTTTCGGCAATCAGCGCGCACACCACCTCAAACACCGCTTTCGACGGCAGCATCGCCGCGGTGATGATGTGTTTGCCGCCGTCATGGTACACGTATAAGAAGCGCTGGCCTTGCGTTTGCACGGTTTCTAAATCGTGCGTTGCCGCATACGGAATAAACCGTTCCGCGCGCGACCAACGCCCCTCGGGCAAAATAATGCCGCTGCTGGTGATGGCGATTCGTTGGCGAAAGGCAAACCGATGCCACACCAGCGCCAGCGCGATTACCACGAAGCTCGCCGCCAGCGCCGCCAGTACCCACAAAAACACCGTGGCGGTGCCGACATCGAGTGTGATGATCCGAAACAAGGATATGCCGCGTGTGTTGGTTTGTGCGGCGCGCGCCAAAATCGCGGCACAGGCGGCGAAACCCACGCCGACGGCGATGATGGTGAGCCAACCCGGTTTATTCGGGTATTGGTGTTCGATGGTGCCGACGCCTTGTTCGAATTCGCGCATGAAAATTAGTCTACGCGGGCATTTTTCACGGTGCGGGCGCTGCCGCCGTGGCATACTTTTCCCACCTTGTTGTTTGGAGAATGCTCATGAAACGATTATGCCTTACGGTTGTTGTTTTCGCGCTCGCGGGTTGCGGCGCCGATGTCGCCACCACCGCGGCTACTGGTGCCGCGATCAAAAAACAAGAAATCGAAGCCGGCAAGCAGATGAAGGAAATGGCCGATAAAAAAATCGATGCGGCGGCCAAGGCGATCCAACAACGCGCGGAACAACAGAGCGACGCCGACAAGTAGCGGGGCGCCGCGTTCTGGTGTTCGTTTAAGCCACCTTTGCCCTGAGCCTGTCGAAGGGCGTTGCGGTGCATAGGCTTCGTCAAGTTCGGCCCGAACGGACAAACCGGCTCAGCGAACGGTATTGCAGCTGGTCTATTCTTCTTCCGCATGCGCCGTCTTCGCATGCAATTCCGCGAGCTGTTTTTGCACGGTGGGCGGCACCGGCTCGTAGTGCGAGAGCTCGATGGAAAACGAACCCTGACCCGCGGTCACCGACTTTAAGCGCGTTTGAAAATCGGTGAGTTCGGCGAGCGGCGCGTGGCCTTTGATCGCCAGTGTGCCGGCGGCAAGTGAGTCGGTGCCGGAGACTTGCCCGCGCCGCGAGGAAATATCGCCGGCGATGTCGCCCATTTTCGCTTCGGGCGCGGCGATTTCGACGTTGACGATGGGTTCCAGCACGATCGGACGCGCTTTGCTGATCGCGTCCATGAAGGCGCGTTTGCCGGCGGAAATAAACGCCACTTCTTTCGAATCGACTGGGTGGTGCTTGCCGTCGTAAACGATCACGCGCACGTCTTGCAGCGGATAACCGGCGACCGGCCCGGCGTCGAGCACTTGGCGTACGCCTTTTTCCACGGCGGGGATGTATTGGCCGGGAATGGTGCCGCCCTTGACTTCGTCGACGAATTCAAAACCGCTGCCGCGCGTGAGCGGTTCGATGCGCAAAAACACTTCGCCGAATTGGCCCGCGCCGCCGGTTTGTTTTTTGTGGTGGTGGTGGCCCTCGGCCTTGGCAGTGATGGTTTCGCGGTAGGGAATGCGCGGCGGTTTTGTGTTGACCTCCGCGTGATACTGGCCTTGCATGCGGTCGAGGATGTAACGCATGTGCAGTTCGCCAAGGCCGCTGATCACCGTTTCGTTGGCGGCGGTGTGCTCGACCTTGAACGTCGGGTCTTCGGTGGTGAGTTTATGCAGTGCTTCGGAAATGCGTTGCTCGTCGCCGCGTTTTTTGGGTTCGATGGCGAGGCGATGCATCGGCACCGGGAATCCCAGCGGCGCAAGGTGTATGTGATCTTCGTCGTGCGAATCGTGCAGCACGGCGTCAAAGTGTATGTCGTCGACCTTGCTCACCGCGCCGATGTCGCCCGGCAGCAGCGCATCGGTTTCGATGAAATCCTTGCCGCGCAGCAAATACGGGTGCGACACCTTGAACGGTTTACGCCCATCGCCGATAAAGAGCTGGGTGTCGCGCGTGATGGTGCCTTGATGCACGCGAAACACGCCGACCTTACCGATAAACGGATCGATGTTGACCTTGAACACGTGCGCCAGCACGTGTTTTTTCGCGTCGCGTTCGGCGTGGATCGGCTGCGCCGCCGCGCCTTCGCCTTTCAGGAATTGTGGCGGGTTGCCTTCGGTCGGGTTGGGCAGCAACTTCACCATGATTTCCAAGAGTTCCGCCACACCCGCGCCATTGCGCGCCGAGGTAAAACACACCGGGATCAAATGCCCTTCGCGCAGCGCTTGTTCGAACGGCGCGTGCAGTTCCTCGGGCGAGATGTCGCCTTGCTCCAAATATTTTTCCATCAGCTTTTCATCGACCTCGACCACTTGATCGATCAGCGCTTGATGCGCATCCGCCACCGAGGAAAAATCCGCGTCACCCGCTGGGTTGAAAAAGCAATCGACGACCTTTTTGCCGTCGTCGGCCGGCAGGTTGATCGGCAGGCATTCCGCGCCGAAGCTCTCCTGGATCGCCTTTAACAAACCCGGCAGATCGATATTCTCCGCGTCGATTTTGTTGATGATGATCATGCGGCACAGATCACGCTTTTTCGCCCACTGCATCATGCGCGTGGTGATCATCTCGATGCCGTTTTGCGCGCTCACCACCACTGCGGCGGTTTCCACAGCGGGCAGGGCGCCCAAGGCGCGGCCGATAAAATCCGGCAGCCCCGGCGTGTCGATCAAGTGGATGCGGGTGTCGCGATGATCCAGATGCACCATCGAGGCATTCAACGAATGTTGGTAGGTTTTTTCCAGCGCGTCGAAGTCGCACACCGTGGTGCCTTTCTCAACGCTGCCTGGGGTTTGAATCACGCCCGCTTTCGCGAGCAGTGCTTCAGCCAGTGTGGTTTTACCTGATGCGCCGTGACCTACCAGCGCTACAGTACGAAGAGCTTCCGGCGCAAACTTCGGCATGGCGACCTCCCCAAGGGCTAGTTGTGGTGGTCGGCTCAGTATACGTCGCTGGCGCGTGCTACGAGTGCTACTGCCGATAGCCGCCTTGCCACTGCTATCGATAAATTATAACTATTTGATTTTAAAGCATATTTTTATGGGGTGTAATCTTTGCCGGATCATATCGCGGGCGCGATTTGCGGTTAGCGACTTTTACGTAAGCATAACTCCCGGACCATATACCGAATTGATGTTGTAATCTGTGGACTTAAATGGCAGGGTCAGAATCGGCCCGCTACCTATAATGATGACGAGCCGGCAGGCGACTGCCCAATAACCTGGAGGAGATTTTATATGTCGACCAATTCGATGTGGCGCGCGATCGGCGCGCTGTTCGTTGCGCTACCGCTGGCGTGTGCACCGATGGCGTCGTTCGCCGCGGATGCGTTTCCCGAGCGCCCGATACGCCTGATCGTGCCGTTCCCGCCCGGGGGCAGTAATGACGTACTGGGCCGCTACATGGGGATTAAGTTAAGCGAGCGCATGGGCCAGCAATTCGTCATCGACAATCGCGCCGGCGCCAACGGCATCATCGGCGCCGAGCTGGCGGCGACTTCGCCCGCGGACGGCTACACGCTGCTGTTCGTGTCGACCTCATGGGTGATGAACGCCGCGGTGCGCAAGCTCACCTACGACGTGGAGAAATCCTTCGACCCCTTGGGTGTGATCGCTGAATCTCCCAACGGCATCCTGGTCAACCCCAAAGGGCCGTTTGGCAGCATCGCCGACGTGGTGGCGCAAGCACGGGCCAAGCCGGGGGCGATCAGTTACGCGCACACCGGCGTGGCCGGCTTTAATCACTTTGGCGGCGAGTTGTTCAAACAATTGACCAAGACCGACATGCAGCACCTTCCCTACAAGGGGGGCGGCCCGGCGATGACCGATGTCATCGCCGGCAACGTGCCGCTGATGTTTAGTTCCGTCACGCAGGCGCTGCCGCATGTGCGCGCCGGCCGGCTCAAAATGCTGGCGGTCGGTTCGCAAGCACGCACGCCGGTATTGCCCGACACGCCCACCGTGATCGAGGCTGGGGTGCCGGGTTACGAAATGGTGGTGTGGTGGGGGCTTGCCGCGCCGGCCGGCATACCCGCGCAACGCGGCGCGCGCATCCTGCGCGAAATCAACGCGGTGCTCGACATGGAGGAAACCCGCAAACGCCTCACCGCGGACGCGGCCACGCCGCTGCGCATGACGCAAGCGCAGATGAGAAAACTCGTTGCGGCCGACATGCGCCGCTGGCGCGACGTCGCCGTTAGTTCGCGCATGGACGTGCAATAAGCCGAAACGCGGGGTGGGTGGGCGCCGCCCCCGGCGCGGTGGCGCCTTCAGTGAAATCATGGTAAAACGCGCGCTCCCGCTTTCTACACATGAAGAGGATATATGCCCTTGTCGTTCGCTTTGCGGCGCCGCGTGTTCGCGGCGCTGTTCGTTTTGGGGGCGGGCGCCGCGCAAGCCGCGGTGCCCGCCACGGACAAATACCCGGCGAAACCGGTGCGGCTGATCGTGCCGTTTGTCGCAGGCGCGGGCTCCGATATCACCGGGCGCACCATCGCCGCCAAACTCACCGAGCGGTTTGGGCAGCAAGTGGTGGTCGACAACCGCCCGGGTGCGGCAGGCGCGATCGGCGTTGAGATCACCGCGCAAGCGGCGCCCGATGGCTACACGCTGTGTTTGATCTCGGCTTCGCATTCGGTCAACTCGGCCACCCATCCCAAGCTGCCGTACGATCTGCTGCGTGATTTGCAGCCGGTGTCGCAAGCCACCTCGCTGTTTTACGTGGTTTACGTCAATCCATCGCTGCCGGTAAAATCGGTGCAGGAGCTGGTGGCGCACGCCAAGGCGAATCCGGTAAATTGAACTTCGGCTCCAGCGGCACCGGCGGCTTGCAGCATCTGGCCGGTGAAATGTTCAATCACCTGGGCGGCGTCACCATGGTGCACGTCCCGTACAAGGGCGGCGCCGCGGTGATTACCGATGCGCTCGCCGGCAACATCCAGGTGGGTTTTGGCACGCTGCTCTCGCTGCGCACCCATTTCAAGTCCGGCCGTTTGCGCGGGCTCGCGATCAGTGCCGCCAAGCGCTCGCCCGCCGCGCCGGAATTTCCCACCATCGCGGAGAGTGGTTTAAAAGGCTACGAAGTCGATCAGTGGTACGGTGTGATCACCGGCGCCAAGGTGCCGCGGCGCATCGTCGATCAGTTGTCGGCGGCGATCGGCGAGGGCCTCAAGGCGCCCGATACCGCGCAGCGCTTTGCGGCCGAAGGCTCGTTGCCCGTGGGCGGCACGCCGGATGCGTTTGCGGCGTTGATCAAAAGCGAAATCGCCAAGTGGCGCAAGCTGGTGCAGGATGCGCGGCTAACCTTGCACTGAGCGGGTACGGCGCGGCGCACACGCGTTTGCCGCGCCGTGCCTGAACACGGTCAAGCGCTGTGCAGGCCTGCCGCCAGCGCCGATAAATGCCCGGCCGTTTGGCCCAGCGCCTGCTCCAATCGCGGCAGCAGCGCGGCCGCTTGTTGCGGCTCGCCGGTGGCGGCCAGGTTTTCGGCTTCCTTGGCGAGCCGTTGCATGTGCAGCGCGCCCAGCGTGCCGCTGGTGGATTTAAGCGTGTGAAACGCACGCGCCAGCACTTTGCCGTCGCCCGCGGCGTGCGCATCGCGCGCCGCCGCGATTTGCCTGGGCGCATCGCGCAAATAAGTGTCGATCAAGCGCTGCAACATCGCGCCGTCGCCGATGGATTCGCGCAGTGTGTTGAAAATCGCCGCATCGATCACCGCCTCCGCCGTGGCGCAATCCGCCGCGGGCGGCGTGGCCGCGGTGGCTGCCGCCGCCGCGGCTGCACCCGTGGCCGCGACCGGCGCGCTCCGGCGCGCGACACAGGCGAGCAGCGCATCGCGGGTAAAGGGCTTGGCCAGATAATCATCCATCCCCGCGATGATGCAGCGTTCGCGAAAACCTTCCATCGCATTGGCGGTCAACGCAACGATCGGCGTGACGTTGCGGTAGGCGCCTGGGTTGGCGGCTTCAATGCGGCGTATCTCCGCAGTGGCTTCAAAGCCGTCTATCACCGGCATGTGGCAATCCATCAGCACCAGGTGAAATGCTTGCGTCTGGAATATGTCGACGGCCTGTTTGCCGTCGTTGGCGGTTGCCGTTTGATAACCGCCGCTTTCGAGCATTTTGGTGGCCACCAGACGGTTCACTTCATTGTCGTCCACCACCAGCACGTGCTTGCCGCCGCCGGCGGCGATCAGGCGCGGCTGGGTGCGCAGCAGCGCATCGGCCTTGGCTTCTTGCGCGCTCGCGGCGTCCAGACGCAGGGTGAACCAGAAGGTCGATCCCACATTGGGCGTGCTGCTCACACCGGCGTCCCCACCCATCAAGCGCGCGAGCTGCCGCACGATGGCAAGCCCCAGCCCGGTGCCGCCGAAACGGCGGGTGGCGGATTCGTCGGCTTGCGTAAACGGTTCAAACAGCCGCGGCAACACCTCGGGCGCGATGCCGATACCGGTGTCGCGCACTTCGATGCGCAACAGCGGGTTCGCGCCGCTGCCTTCGAGTTTGCCGTGAACGCGCACCACGCCATTTTCCGTGAACTTGATCGCGTTGCCCACCAGGTTGACGATGATCTGCCGCAGCCGGTGCGGGTCACCCCAGGCTTCGCTCGGCACTTTCGCATCGAACGCGAAGCTCAACTCGATGCGCTTGCTCGCCGCGTCGGGGGTGAGCGGCGCCACCGATTGTTCGATCACTTTGCGGGGATTAAAAATCACGCGCTCGAGCGCAAGCTGCCCGGCCTCGATCCGCGAAACATCGAGCACCTCGTTGATCACGTGCATGAGCGAGCCCGCCGAGGCCTGCGCGGTGGCGATCAAGCGCCGTTGCGCCGCGGACAGGTCACCGTCGGCAACCAGATCGAGGATGCCGATGACGCCGTTCATCGGCGTGCGGATTTCGTGGCTCATGTTGGCGAGAAACTGCGTCTTGGCCGCGCTCGCGTGCTCGGCCTGCTCCTTGGCGACGCGCAATTCGCCGGTGCGGCTTTTCACCATGTCCTCAAGATGCTGGCGATGGTGAACATTTACAAATGGGATAGGCCGCTCACGGGATAAGTGCGTGCAGCGGAAGCCTAAAACGGCGAAAAACACCGAATTAAACATCGAAAGCGCCTTCGGCCTGATG
>VGIF01000139.1 GCA_016868015.1 Betaproteobacteria bacterium | reverse complement strand
GCGTGGGAAGAAGTGCGGCGACTGGTCAACACCATGGGCGATCTGGGCGCGGGCATTTTCGAAACCGCGGGCGAAGGTGTGGATCGGCACGCAGGCGACCCCGGCGTGCGCGAATACCACGAACGACTGCGCGATCTCGCGGTGGAGTCGGGCCGCCCCATCACTTTCGGCGTGTTCAGCCGGCGCAAATCGCCGGGCACCTGGCAAAAATATCTCGATTTGCTCGACGAAACCGCCGCCGCCGGCGGGCGCATGTTCGCGCAAGTGCACACGCGTGCACTCTCCGCGCTGCTGTCGTTTAAAACGCAAATGCCGTTCGACCGCTTGCCGCTGTGGAAAGACATCATGGCACTGCCGCACGCGGAGAAAAAAGCCAAGCTCGCCGATCCGGCATTGCGTAAAATCCTGATCGAAAATTCCAGCGCGCGCGTGGACCGCGAAGCGCGGGGCACCGAAGCCAAACCCGCCGACTACGATTGGCTGTTCGTGCTCGATGCGGTTGAAGGCCCACACCGCTCGGTAGCGCAAGTCGCGCGCAGCCGCAACCAACACCCGGCCGAGACCATGATCGAATTGGCGCTCGCCACCGATCTGAATCAGTTTTTCCTGCAGCCGGTGGCGAACGAAGATCAGGACGTCGCGCTCACCCTCATTCGCCATCCGCGTACAGTGCCCACCTTCTCCGATTCCGGCGCGCATGTTTCGCAGTTGATGGATTCCTCGCTACAAACGCATTTGCTCTACCACTGGGTGCGCACCAAGCAGGCGTTCACGCTGGAGCAAGCGGTGCGCATGCTCTCACTCGTGCCCGCCACCTACTGGGGCTTTCACGACCGCGGGCTGATCCGCGAAGGCATGGCGGCGGATATCGTGGTGTTCGACCCGAATACCATCATGGCCGAGTTGCCCGAAGTGGTCGACGACCTGCCCGCCGGTGCGCGGCGCCTGGTGCAAAAAACGCGCGGCATCAAAGCCACCGTGGTCAACGGCGAAGTGCTGCTGCGCGATTGCAAACACACCGGCGCGCTGCCGGGGCGGCTGCTGCGCGGACCGTTGGGGCAACGCGCGTAGCTCGTATGGCCGGACAACCCCAGTGGGCCTTCCCCGACGCGGTGCAGCCCAAGGCTGACGACGCGCAATTCGATCTCGCGCGCGCCTTTGACGCGGTGGTGCTGGTGCGTGCGGAGGTGCCGGAAGACGGCCACACCGCGGCGACACTCGGCACCGAGCGCGGCGGCTACGGCGCGGTGATCCGCGAAGACGGCCTGGTGCTGACCATCGGTTATCTCATCAACGAGGCGTCGAAAATCTGGCTCACCAGTCACGCCGGCCAAGTGATCGAGGGTTACCCGCTCGCCTACGACCAGGCCACCGGTTTTGGATTGGTACAGCCGCTCGGTAAATTGAACGCGCCGCATCTACCGCGCGGTCTTTCCAGCGAGGTCAACGTCGGCGACGCGGCGTTTGTCATCGGCCACGGCGGCCGCGCGCATTCGCTGAAAACCCGCATCATCGCCAAGCAGGAATTCGCAGGCCCGTGGGAGTACGTGCTCGACGAAGCGCTGTTCGCCACGCCCGCCCACCCGCAATGGGGCGGCGCGGCGCTGCTCGACGCACAAGGCAGCTTGATCGGCACCGGCTCGCTGCTGATGCAACAGATGGTCAACGACGAAATCGCGCATGTGAACATGTTCGTGCCGATCGATTTGTTACACCCCATACTTGACGCGATGTTGACCACCGGCCGCAGCCCGCACCCGCCGCACCCATGGCTCGGCATGTCCACGCAGGACGCGGACACCAAACTGATCGTCAGCCGCGTCGCGCAAGGCGGCCCGGCGCAGTGCGCGGGCGTGCGCATGGGTGACCTCGTGCTCGCGGTCGGTGCGCAGCGCGTAACGGGGCTCGCGCAGCTATTTCGCACCGTATGGCAACACGGCCCGGCGGGCGTGGAAGTGCCGTTAACCTTGGCCCGTGAAGGGCAAGAGTTTCACGTCACGGTGAAGTCGGCTGATCGCACGGATTTTTTGAAGAAGCCGAAGCTGCATTAGGTGCGCTTCCTCGCAAAACAGCATCACCGCAGAGGCGCCGAGGTCGCGCAGAGAACTTCAAAATCTCAGTTATGCCCTTCTCTGCGTTTACTCTGCGCCTCCGCGTCTCTGCGGTGAAGGGGTGTCGATCTCACCTAAGGCAACACCCTCTCCCCCGCCCGAAACACCCCACGCGGCATGCGATGCAGTTTCTCAAACCCCGTGCGCGTCACGCGTATCAACTCACCCACTTGCACCCCCGCGCGCGACGCACCCACGGGCTTCACCGTCGTCACATTGGGCTGCACCACCAGCGTCATGTTTTCTTCCAGCGTCATCTTGGGCAGCGGCCCCGCCGGCCGGCTGCGGCTGCCGATGATCGGCTGAAAATAACCGCCGCCGAAGCCGTGCATCAGATCGTCGCAGATGGTGAAGCCGCTTTCTTCGACGACATCGGCGGCGTTAAGAATTTCCTCCATAGTGGTGCCGTGGTGTATCACCGCGCTCACCGCGTCGAATGCGGCTTCCGCCGTGGCGTGTAAATCGCGGTAGAGGGGCGTCGGTTCGGCATCGACAAAAAAAGTGCGCAGAATTTGCCCGGCGTAATCCCACCAAAACGCGGACAGCTCGCAAAACACCACGTCGCCGCTCGCCACCGTGCGCGTGGACGGATACTGCGTCGGCACGAAAATATGCGGGTTCGCCATCGCGGTGACGCCGATGTAATGAATCATCGTCGTGCCGCCGTGTTTAACGTACGCGTTTTCCACCAGTGCCGCAAGCTCGCGTTCGTTAAGCCCCGGCCGGGTGCCGGCGATCAGCGCCGCCAAGCCCGCATCGCTTAACGCCGCGCCGATCTTGAGCCAATCGATCTCCTCTTCGCTTTTGATCATGCGCAGCCGGACGTAATCGGTGTCGACGCTCACCATGTCGAACGCGGCTTCCAGCTTTTTGTATTTGTTGGGTACAAGCGGCCCAATGATGCCCACGCGTTTGGCGCCGCGGCGCTTGAGTTCCTCGATCAATTTATCGACGCCGCGATGCTCGCCCCAATGCGTATCCACGCCGCGCGCGAGCTTTTGGGCCAGCGAAAAATGATTAAACCACTCGACGAACATCGTCATTTGCACGCCCGGCTTGAACACCACATACGCCTCGTTGGTGCCCGGCCAGCCGGTCACCCACTGCACCGCGTTGCCAGCGCGGTGGTCGGTGATCACCAGCAGGTGATCGCAGCCGTGTTTGGTCATCGATTGCGCGAGGGCTTGGTGCCGGCGCGCGTACTCGGCTTCGGAGAAACACGGATATTCTTGGATGAGGATGGCTTGCAGGCGGGGTTCTAGGACGAGCACTTGTATCGCCAATGAAATTGATTTTTCCTAAGGTGCAACATCACCAACATCGTCATTCTGGCGAAAGCCAGAATCCAGGTCGTTCCCTGCGCGCAGCGCAAATTTGCAGTGCTGAGCACTGACGGGTTACGACCTGGATTCCAGCCTTCGCTGGAATGACGGTGACTGGGAATTTGACTTTCACTTGCCTTAGCAAGTTCGTTGGTGGGAAAGCTATCTCGCCCCAAACGTCTCATCAAACACCGGGTAATTGCAAGTCACCCCGAACTTCCCGGTATGCATCGCCGGCCGCACCCATGACGGGTTCAGCTCCTTGATCGACTTCACCCCCATCAATCCCAGCGTCGCGTGGATTTCCTGCGCGAGCAATTGGAACATGCGCGTCACGCCCCACTCGCCGCCCGCTGCCAACGCCCAGCCTTGCAGTTTGCCCACACCCACGGCTTTGGCGCCGAGCGCCAGCGCTTTCACCACGTCGGTGCCGCGCGTGACGCCACCGTCCCATAGCACTTCGGCCTTGCCTTTGACCGCGTCGACCACTTCCGGCAGCACTTCGATCGTCGCTTGGCCGTGATCGATTTGCCGGCCGCCGTGGTTCGACACGTACACCACATCGGCGCCGATTTTCACTGCGAGTTCGGCGTCTTCCGCGGTAGCGATACCTTTCAATATCAGCGGCAACTTGGTGTGTTGCTTGATCCACGCCGCATCTTCCCACGTCAAACTCGCTTGATGGCGCGGGTCACCAGAATCGGCGCGCTGTAGATATTGGTTGATGATGTCGCGCTCGCGGCGGCTGTAGTAGGCGCGGTCCACCGTCACGCAAATTGCACGATAGCCGGCGGCCTTGGCACGGTCGAGGAAGCCGCGCATCCACGCGCGGTCACTCCTTACGTAAAGCTGAAACAGCAACGGCTTATCCACACTCTTGGCCACCTCCTCGATACTGGGCTTGGCCGCGGTGCTGATAAACGCCGTGGTGCCCGCCGCGAGTGCGCCGCGCGCCACCGCCACCGCGCCTTGCGGATCGGCAATTTGCAAAAAATTGCCCACCGGCGCGATAAACACCGGCAGCTTGAGCTTTTCGCCCAACAACGTGGTTTGCATGTCGATTTTCGACACGTTAACCAGCACGCGCTGGCGCAGTGCCAGGCTATCGAGCGCCATGCGGTTACGACGCAGCGTGGTTTCCGAATCCGAGCCGCCGCACAAAGTGTCCCACTGAAAACGCGACAGGTTTTGCCGCGCGTGCATCACCATGTCTTGCAACGTGTTGAATACGCGCGCGTGGTCCTCGCGGCTGGCGGTGCGGGTAAGTTCGACTTCTTTGGATTTTTTGGTTTTGGCCATGAATCACTTTCACATGAAAAGACTGAAATACTACGGCGTCGTTCCCGCACAGGCGGGAACCCATAACACCGCTGTTATCGGCGACGCCCCCTGGGTTCCCACCTGCGCGGGAACGACACGGAAGTATTGAACTTCGATCTCAGATTCCGACACCCTTTAGTGCATTCGGCATATAGCGCTCCCCTGCCCCCGCGCCAAAGGCAAAAATCTCGTTGAGCCGCGCAACGTCTTTTGCGTTGACACTCAAATCCACCGCCGCGGCATTTAGCTCCACGTTTTTCGCATTGTTGGTACCCGGAATCGGCACGATGCCTTCCCAACGCGCGAGTATCCACGCCAGCGCCAACTGTGCAGGTGTGGCCTCGTACGATTTCGCCATCGCCTCCAGCTCCGCCACTAACTTGACGTTTTTTGCGAGATTCTCCGGATGAAACCGCGGGTGCCGTCGGCGGCGATCGTTTTCGGGAATGTCGTCTACGCTCTTGATGCGGCCCGTCAACAATCCGCGCCCCAGCGGCGCGTAGGCGATGTAGCCAATGCCCAATTCCTTGCACGCGGGCAGAATGTCCTTTTCGACGTCGCGAAACCACAGCGAATATTCGGTTTGCAACGCGGTCAACGGATGCTCGCCATGCGCGCGGCGCAGCGTTTTAGCGCTCGCTTCGCAGATGCCGATGAAGCGCACCTTGCCGCGCGAAATGAGTTCGCTCATGGCGCCGACGGTTTCTTCGATCGGCACATTCGGGTCGACGCGATGGAAAAAATACATGTCGATCACGTCGAGCCCCATGCGCTTTAAGCTCTCATCGCAGCATTGGTGCACGTACTCGGGCCGGCCGTTGGTGGCTTTTTTGCCGTCGGGCAAATCAATGTTGCCGAACTTGGTGGTGATCAGCACCTCGTTGCGACGCGCTTTCAACGCGCGCGCGAGCAGCACTTCGTGGCGCGTGCCCCAATAGGCATCGGAGCTATCGAACATCGTGATACCCAGATCGAGCGCGCGGTGAATCGCGGCGTTAAATTCCGCTTCCTCGGGCGTATCAAACCGCACCGGTGTCGCGCCGCGCCCCATGCTGATCGCGGACACCTTCGGGCCATTGCGCCCCAAACGACGGTATTTCATAAGTATTTGATTTTATTACAATTTTTCAAACGACTGCAACGGCCTGAATTTCGATCAACATGCCCGGCCGCGCGAAATGCGACACCGTGATGAGCGCACTTGCGGGAAAGTTGCCGTTGGCGAAATGCTCGGCGCGCAGCTTCACAAATGCGTCGCCGTGGCGCGGATCGTTGATGAACACCGTCATCGTCACCACGTTGGCGAGCGTACCGCCGCAACGTTTCAGCGTTTTGTCAATCAACGCGAAAATGGTGCGCGTCTGCGCTTCGAAGTTGCCGGAAATATCCTTGCCCGACTCATCGACGGTGGCAGTTTGGCCGGCCAGCCACACCGTCTTGCCGCCTTCGGTGATCACCGCCGGTGAAAACGCACGGCTTTTTTGGAAGGCCGTGCCTTCGAGGTGTTCGATTTTTGCTGCCATGTTGCTACTTACAGCCCATCACCCACATTAACGTTCTCGGATTTCAACTCGATGCCCGACGCTTGCGCTTGCTGCAAAATGAGTTGCGAGAAATCTTGGTCGTAATGACGGCCGATCAGCCCTTGCACCTGATCGCGCGCGGCGGAGGTGGTCGGCATCGGGACGCCGTGCGTGCGCCCGGCGGACAAGCCCAGATCGATGTCTTTTAACAACAACTCCGGCGTGAACGTCACGTGAAAATCCAGATTCGACAGCGCCGGCGTTTTGTAAGCGGTGAACATCGAGCCCATCACGCTCTTGTTTAAAAAATCGAGGAACGCGTGGCGCTGCATGCCGGCTTTTTCGGCGAGCACGGTGATCTCGCACAGGTTTTGAATCACCACGCCCAGCATCACGTTGTGGCAAATCTTGGCGATGCGCGAAAGTTCGCCTTCGCCGACATACGACACGCCGCGGCCGATGTTTTCCAAATACGGCGCGACGGTGTCAAACGCATCCTTCGGCCCCGACGCCACCACGGTCAACTTGCCCGCCTTGATCACTTTCGCATTGCCCGACACCGGCGACGCCAACAGCTTGACGCCCTTTTCGTTGAGCTTGGCGCGGATCTCGGCGGATTCTTCCAGCGAGATCGAGGTGCTATCGACCACGATTTTCGGCTTGCCGCCCTTGGACATCACGCCCGCCGTTACGACCCCCTCTGGCCCGAACAACACTTCCTTCACGTCCTTGCCGGTGGACACCATGGTGAACACGATGTCGCAGCTTGCAAGATCGGTTAAGTTATCGACGACCTTCGCGCCGGATTTCGCCAGCGGCTCGGCCTTGGACTTGGTGCGGTTCCACACCGCAATATCGCAGCCCGCTTTCGCCAGCCGTTCGGCCATCGCATAGCCCATGCGGCCGATGCCGATCCAACCCAGTTTGTGTTGCTTCAAATTTGCCATCGTACCCTGCCTCGGAGAATTGAGATCATGACCACGCCGTTACGCTTGAACGGCCTTTTTGCGCGGCACGAAGGATACCCCAGATGCGCCGGTTTTGGCGCATTTTTGCGGCGCACATATCCGAGGATTTCACCCCTCGCGCCACGCAGGAATGCACACGGTTTTTCAGGCGGGTTTGAAACCCGCTGGCTTGTGCCGCGGCAACGCCAGCGCCAAGGGCACGCCAAGTAAACCAATCGCCAACGACGCAAACAGCGACGCGTTGTAGTTGCCGAACACGTCGAACAGCGCGCCGCCGAGCCAGCCGCCCAGTGCCATGCCGGTGCTCGCGCCGAGCATTACAAACGAATAAATCGAACTTAACGGCGCATCGGCGCCGAACAATTGTTTGTTGATGATCGGAAAGCCCACCATCTCGCCGCCATAACATAGCCCGAACATCACCGCGAACAAATAAAACACCCACGCCTCGGTTGCGAAAAACAGAATAATCACCGGCAGCGCCTGCCCCAGCAGCGAAATGGTGAGCACGGTACGCCCGCCCAATTTTTCCGCCAGGATGGAAAACACGAAACGGCTCAGCACCGAGGTGCCGGCGATCGTCGCCAACACGCTCGCCGCTTGCACGCCCGGGATGCCTTTGAACGTGGCCATCGACACCACGTGCGCCAAAATCACCGCGTGCGCGACGCAACCGACATGATGGAGCCCGCCAACTGCCACACGATGCGCTGGCGCAAAATCTCGCGCACCTTCACCGGCGGGCGCGCCGCCTTGGCCGCGCCCGCTTGGGGCTCCGGGATATCCTCTGCGCCATACGGCTTAAGGCCTTTGTCCTTCGGCGCGTTAAATATGAACAGCGAAAACACCACCAGGATCACACCCATCACAATGCCGATGGTTTGGAACGCATTTTGCCAACCCTGGGTTTCGATTTGCCAGCGAAACAGCGGCGCGAAAATCACCGGCCCCAACCCCTGCGCCGCCCAATAAAGCCCCAGCGTGACCCCCATGTGGCGGTGAAACCAGCGCGTCATGATCACCGGCAACAACACGCTGAACGCCGCGTGGCCGACCGAGCCGACGAACAAGCTGTAATACAAATAAAACTGCCACAGCTCTTTGACCGTGCCGAGCAACACGGTCCCCACCCCGATGAATAGCGACGCAATCACCATCAACTGCCGCGCACCGTAGCGGTCGCCCGCCCAGCCCATCAGCGCCACCGCGGGCAGCCCGATCAAAAACGCCAGCGAATAGGCAAACGAAATATCGCCGCGCTTCCAGCCGAACTGATCCACCAGCGGATCGATAAACACGCCGAACGAGGACTGATCGGCGCGACTGACGACGTTGAGCACCATCGCCGCCACGAGCACGATCCAGGCGTAGTGCAGGTTATATTTTTTGATAAAGGCCACGGGGCGGCTGATGTTGTTTTTTGTGGGGGGCGCCGCGAAAGGTCACCAAACGCCATCATGTATGGTAACACCCTGCATACATGGCATAATGCAGTCATCCGTACTACGGATCACGTTATGAAACTGCTGGCGGGATTAGTCGTCGTGCTGGTACTCGCGGGGATCGCCACCGCCGAGTTCACACACCATCTGAGCGAAGGCCACGAGCTGACTGCGGTCAGCGCGTTCACTTGCGCCGATCCGCTGCTGGCCAAACAGGAAGCCAAGGCGCTGCTGCGCGAGCACCTGTTGACGCATCAGCGATAGTTGCCCCCCCCAATCAACGCGACAGCTGCTCGCGAAGCCTGGCAAAAATCTCAAGTTGTTTTTCGTGCTCGCCGGCAAACCGCAGCACCAGATAACGCGCGCCTTGCTCGATGTAACCGTTGAGCCACTGCGCCGCGCCGCCCGCCGGGCCGGCATAACACGCTTGGGTTTTTTTGAGCACGTCCGGGCGCCGGCCGTAATACGTTTGCAAAAAATTATCCATGCGGTTGGTAGCGGTGGTGACGTTGTCGTCCACCGCCAGCGTGAGATACACCGCCGGCATCACATCCTCCACCTTGCGCCCGGCGCCGCGCGTGGCGGCCTGCACTTCACGC
Source organism: Betaproteobacteria bacterium (assembly GCA_016868015.1). Lineage (GTDB taxonomy): Bacteria > Pseudomonadota > Gammaproteobacteria > Burkholderiales > SG8-41 > UBA5216. The sequence continues at coordinate 2,660 of VGIF01000139.1, read as the reverse complement.
CAATGCGCACCCCAGATGTTCGACTCCGGCCCGTTGGGGAACCAGCCGTCGAAATATTTGCCCGCGCGTTCCAGCGCCGCCGGCACCGAACCACCGGCCCAGATCGGCGGGCCGCCGGGCTGATGCGGCTCGGGGCCGAGCACGCCTTTTTCGACGTGCCAACGGCCGTCCCAATCGACCGGCTTGCCGCTCCACAATGCTTTGCACAAGCGCATGCCTTCGAGCAGCGTGCCCACGCGTTTTTCGAACGGCACGCCGGCCGCACGAAACTCGGCGCGGATATTCGGCACGTCACTCGCGATGCCCACGCCGAGGATCACGCGCCCCGCGCTCACTTGATCGAGTGTCGCCACTTGATGCGCGAGCAGCACCGGGTTGCGCAACGCCGGCAACAACACCGCGGTGCCGAGCTTCACACGCTTGGTGCGCCCGGCCACGCCGGCGAGCAACGTAATCGGCTCATGGCGCGGGCGCGCGAGCAGCGAATCGCCGACCCACACCGATTCGTAGTTGAGTTGCTCCGCGCGCTCGGCGAGTTTTAACAATGGCTCGGCCTGCGGCCGGCCTTCCATCACCGATTCGCGGGTGGGCAGTAAGTATCCGATTTGAGCAGGCATGATGGCGTTCTTGCGTATTACGTAAGTATTTGATTTTATTGATATTTTTTAAATAGACTTTGCGCGTGCAATATTACACCAGCGACGCCAGCACCGGCACGCTGCCCTTCACCACCATGCGATGCAAATGGCGGCGCGCGCTGGCGTCAAACGGCTCGCGATGATGCATGGTGCAGCGGTTATCCCACATCAACACATCGCCCACGCGCCAGTCGTGACGCCACACGAATTGATGCTGTGTGGCGTGCGCCCACAACTCATCGAGTAGCGCTTCCGATTCGGTGGCCTCCATCCCCACGATAAATGCGCGCGTGCGGCGGCCGAGATACAAACAGTCGCTCCGCGTTTCGGGGTGCGTGCGCAGGAGCGGATGCTCCGAACCTGGGCCGGCTCGCAGATCGATATCCGCATCTTTGGCGAACGGCTTGCGCACATAACCCGCGGCGTCGATCGTCGAATCGTGCTTGAGTTTGAGATCGCGCACGCGCGTCTTCAACGCAGGCGGCAGCGTTTCGTAAGCACGATACATATTGAGAAACCCGGTGCGCCCGCCGCTCGCCGGCACTTCCAGCGCGTGCAAAATCGTTTGATTCGGCGGCGCGGCAAAGCTCGACATATCGGTGTGCCACACCAACTCACCGTCGCCCAAGCCACCGAGTGCAACACCGTTTTCAATAACGTTGGAAACGACGGTGACTTCGGGGTAGCGTTCGTCGCGCCTGCCTTGCGCGACCTTGCCTTCATTCGCCAGCGGGCTGGGCAAGGGATTAGACAGTTGCAGTTCGCCGAAGTGTTTGCCGAAGGCGCAGAGTTGCGCGTCGGACAAGGTCTGCGCGCGAATCAGCAGCACCAGGTGATCGAGTGAAGCTTGGCGGATTTGCGCAATGGTTGCGTTCGATGCCTGATGCACATCGCCGCAGCGGATTTCTGCGCCCAAGGCGGCGTCAAACGGAAGAATTTCCATTGCGATAGCTTGCCCGGTTCAATACTTGCCAACACGACCTACTGGTCGTTCCCGCGCAGGCGGGAACCCATAACACCGTAACACTTGAGACAACCCTATGGGTTCCCGCCTGCGCGGGAACGACACAGCGGTTGTTCACGACCTTGATCTCACTCACTCAGCACTGAAGACCCAACGCTCAATTCTCAACTGCAACGGCCTACGCTTGCAAATCCTGCCCCCACACTCGCGTCTCGATAACGCCCTTCACCTCGCGCAAAAACGCCGCTGAATAAGCGCCATCCACCGCGCGATGATCAAACGATTGCGCCAGCACGCCCACCGGCCGCACCGCGATGCTGTCGCCCTCGACCGACTCCACCACCACCGGCTTTTTACGTACCGCGTCGGTGGACAAAATCGCCACTTGCGGCGCATTGATGATCGGCGCGGTGATCACGGTGCCGAAGGAGCCATTGTTGCTGATGGTGTAGGTGCCTTCGGTGAGTTCATCGGGCTTTAACTTGCCCGCGCGCGCACGGGTGGCAAGATCGTGAATTTCGCGCGCCAACTGTAGCAGCGATTTGGTAGGCACATCCTTCACCACCGGCACCATCAAGCCGTCGAAGTTTAAATCGACCGCAATGCCGATGTTGATGCGCTGATGTAGCGTAAGACTGTCGCCGTTAAACGCCGCGTTAAGCCTGGGAAATTGCGCAAGCGCGATCGAGACCGCGCGCATCACAAACGGCACAAACGTCAAGGTGAACCCTTCGCGCATTTTCCACGCTTCGCCGTGCGCGCGCTGCGCCTGCACCACGCGCGAAAAATCCGCCTCCACCACTTGCAGCACATGCGGCGCGGTGCTCCACGCTTTCGCCATGTTTTCGGCAACGCGCCGGCGCACGGCGCTTAACGGCACGGTATTTTGTGGTAGCGCCGGCTGCGGCGATGCCACGGGCGGCGCGGCCGGCGCCGCCCGCGGGGCTTCGATTTTCGCCGCCGCTGCGCTCGCGCCCGGCGCCGGCGCGGCGGCGCCGATAAGCGCAAGCACATCCTCGCGCGTCACCCGCCCATCGCGGCCGCTGCCGTTGATGCGC
>VGIF01000138.1 GCA_016868015.1 Betaproteobacteria bacterium | reverse complement strand
TTCGGCGTCCGGCACCTGTGGCGCGTCGAGCACATAGTAGCAATGGTTGTGGTGCTCGATCTGCTCGCGCAAAGCCTGTGCGCGCGTGGCGACGTCTTTGGGCACAGGCATCAGGAAAACAAGCGCAACGCGCGCGCGCTACCCGGCGCCACGCCACGCGCATGCATCGCCGTGTGCAGGTCTTGTAACTGCTTGTGGATTTTTTCCATGCTCGCCGCCGACAGCGTGTTGCGATTATCGTCGACCAGCCACCCCTTTAACGTCACCGACAAGCTGCGGCCCAGCTCGAACATGCGCTGCAACGCGCGTTCGGCATCGGCCACGCGCGGCACATCCAGCAGGATCGTCAGTCCGCGGGTGCTCATCGCGCTCACCGCCTCCGGCAAAAAAGGCGCCGCCTCGTGGTTGCAAATGTTAAGCAGCGTGTTTTCGTTTTCATCCTCGAGATGAAACACGCCGTCGGGTTCGAGCCTGAAGCCCTCACTCTCCACCAAGGCGCGCACGCGCGCGCCGCTAAAGCTATCGCCGTCCGCGGCGATCACATTGATCCCGATGGTCACATCGACGTCGGCGCAAAAGGCATCCAGCGCCTTGGCCTCGTCAAGCACCTTGTCGGCATCCGGCAATTGCAGCGATGCGGAAAAACGCGTCGACAACAGGGTGAGGGCATCCGCAAAAGCGCCCAGCTGCACCGCGCTCAAGGGCCCGCCGCGATTGGCCAGTTGCAAGGCCAGCTTCAGGCGCGTGTATTGCCCCGTCACCGCGCGATTCACCTCTTCCCAGCGGCCGCTGCCGACGTTGTAGCCCGCCGCGCGCCAGGTACGCCCGCACGAGGCCACGCCGGAGAGGACTTCCGCAACCTGCGCCGCGCTCAGCGGCGCGTCGCTGCTCAACATCGCCACGCAATCGATGGTTTCGTCGATATTGGCAATCGACGGCGGCGCCGCCGGCGGCGCGCGCGGCGTTTCAGCGGGGCGCGGCTTCGTCATTGTGCTGGCCGTTCGCGACGTGGTAGCTGCGTCGCCGCTTTCAATTTGCGGTTCGATACGGCCTGCCGGCGCGGCGCCCTCGCCTTCTCCAAGCAGCACATCCCGGCGCGGTTCACCAAACGCCTCGCCCAAACGCCGGCGCAACTGGCGCTGCTGATAAACGTTGTAAAGAACAACCGCGACGACCACCACGGCACCAATGGCCAGCAAGCTGATCTGCAAGTCGCTCATCGAGTCAATTTTTCTAGGCAGCCTCGGACAGCTTCATCGCCTCTTCGATGTCCACCGCCACCACGCGTGACACCCCCGCTTCCTGCATGGTAATGCCCAGCAGTTGATTCGCCATTTCCATGGTGATCTTGTTGTGGCTGATGAACAAGAACTGGGACGCATCGGACATTTTTTTGACCAAGTCGCAAAAGCGCTCGGTGTTGGTGTCGTCCAGCGGTGCGTCCACCTCATCCAGCAGGCAAAACGGTGCCGGGTTTAGCTTGAACAGCGCAAACACCAGCGAAATCGCGGTCAGCGCTTTTTCACCACCCGACAGCAAATGAATGGTAGCGTTTTTCTTGCCCGGCGGCTGCGCCATCACGTGCACGCCGCAGTCGAGGATTTCCTCGCCGGTGAGCGTTAGTTTCGCTTGCCCGCCGCCGAACAATGCCGGGAACATTTCGCCGAAATGGCGGTTGACTTCATCAAACGTCGCTTGCAAGCGCTCGCGCGTTTCGCGGTCGATGCGCTTGATAGCGTCTTCCAGCGTGGTCATCGCCTGGGTCAAATCGCGCGATTGCGCATCGAGGTAATCACGGCGTTCGGAGGCGGCCTTTAACTCCTCTAAAGCCGCGAGGTTTACCGCGCCCAATGCGCGTATGGCATCGTTAAGCCGGTTAATCTCGTTTTGCATGGCGCCGGAGCGCGTGCCCTTTTCGAGCAGCGCGGCGAGTTCTTCTTCGTTGGCGCCCGCGTCGTGCAACTGTTGCGCGTATTGCTCCTCGGTCAGCCGCGCCTCCTGTTCCTTTAATCGCACTTCGGCGATGCGCTCGCGCAGCGGCCCCAATTTTTCCTCCGCCGCCAGACGCTCCTGATCGACGCCGCGCAAATGAGCTTCCATGCCCTCCAGCGCGTCGCGCGCGAGCGCCAGCGCCTGCTCGCGCGCGACGCGGGTTTCGAGCATGCCCTGCAACTGGGTCTGCCACGGCGCCTCGTCGTAGTTCGACAAATCCTGTTCGGCCTCCGCCACAGTCGACTCCAACGCGGTTATCGACGCGGTGACACGTTGGATCGAAGCCTCGATTTCGTTAATCTTGCTGACGATGGTTTTTTGCGCGAACAGCGCTTCTTGCTGCGCTTGACGCGCCTGTTCGAGCGCGAGTCGCTGCCCGTTAAGCGCCGTTTCGGCGGCGCGATAGGCTTGCGCGGATTGTTCGACTTGAGTATTGAGGGACACCTGCTCCGATTCAAATTGAATGAGCGCGGCATCGGCCGCGGCACGATTCGCCGTCTCGGTGGCGGCCAGCGCCACCACTTCGGTCAACTCGGCGGCGATTTGTTCACCGCGTTGCGTGGCGCGCCGCGCTTCGTCAGAGGCACGCACCGCTTCGACTTGCGCGGCGTGAAACTCGTTTTGCGCGAGAGTCACCCGCTCACGCGATTCGCCGCAAGCCGATCGGCAATGATCCACCGCCGCTTGCGCGTCAACTGCAATCCGCTTTATGCGCGTAACACTTTCACTTTGTTGCTGAACATCAGCTTGCAGTTTTTCGATTTCGCGCTGGCGCGACAATACGCCGTGCAGCTCGCTGTCCGGCGCATGAAAGGTGACGCTGTGGCGCGTAAACAGATAACCGTCCGCGGACACCAGCATGGCGCCCGGCGGGAGTTCGCCACGCCGCGCCATGCCGGTCGCGGTATCGGGCACGGTAAAAACACCATGCAGCCACTCCGCGACGACTGCTTCAAGACTTGCGTCACGGCACTTGACCTGGTGCTGCAACGACGCCAATCCTTGCAAATCCGCATGGGACACCGACGCGCCGCCGCGCCGATCGATCACCGTGAGCTTCCCCGGCGGTGATTGCGTGAGCCAACCGGCGATACCATTCATGTCGTCAAGCACAATGCCGTTCAAGCGCTCGCGCAGGACGGCTTCCAACGCGTCTTCCCAGCCCGCGGCGATTTCGATGCCCCGCCAAAACCGCGCGGCTTTATCCAGACCGCGGCTGGCGAGCCAGCCTTCCATTTCCGCGCCTTTGGCAAGCTTGGCTTGCAATTGCGACAACGCCTCGATACGGGCCTCGACCGAGGCCAATTGCTGCGCGGCTGCTTCCAACTCGGCATCACGTTCACGCACGGTTTGTTCCAGCGCTGGAATTTCGTCTTCGCGCGCTTGCAACTCGGCGCGCCGTGCGTTAAGCGCCCGCTCGCATTGCGCTACACGTTCGTTCAACTGCTCAAGCTTCCCGGTGTCGGCGGCGGGCAGCGCCGCGCGCTCCACGTTAAGCCGCAATTGACGCTGCGCAAACTGCTCGAGCAGGCGCACCGCGTGTTCGGTCTTGGTACGCTCCACCTGCAGCCGCTGCTGCGTTTGCGCAAGATTGCGCTGGGCATGCTCGCGCTGGTCAAAGCTGTCGCGGTGCGCCCGCTCCGCCAACGGCAGCTTTTGTGCTTGAGCATCGACTTCGGCCGAACAATTCGCCGCCCGTTGGTCGGCTTGGCCGTGCGCCTCGCGCGCCTCGTCCAAGCCGCGCCGGGCATCGACCAATTGCGACTGATGATCGTCGTGCTGCGTGCGCAGCGTGGCGATGTGGTGTTCGATGCGCGCGCGGTTGTCGCGCACATGGCTGATCTGCTGCTCGAGCCGCGCCACTTCGGCATTGGCTTCGTACAATGCACCCTGGCAGGCGTGCAGCGCGTCACCCGCTTTGTAGTGTTCGCTGCGCAATTCCTCAAGGCGCTTTTCCGCCTCGCGCAGCTTGGCGGTTTCGGCTTCAAGTTCGATGCCGCTGCGTTCGATGTCCTTCACATGCCGCGCGCGCGCCGATACCGCTTCTTTTTTGCGCGTGAACCACAGCAGATTTTGCGAGGTGGCCAACTCGGCTTGCAATTCGTGATACTGGCGCGCCACTTCGGCCTGCTCTTGCAGATGTTCAAGCTGTTTGACGAGTTCCTGGCGGATATCGTCCACGCGCAGCAGATTTTCACGCGTGTCTTTCAGGCGCGCCTCGGTCTCCTTGCGCCGCTCGCGGTATTTGGAAACACCAGCCGCCTCCTCCAGAAACACCCGCAATTCTTCAGGCTTGGCCTCGATCACGCGCGAGATCATGCCTTGCTCGATAATCGCGTAAGCGCGCGCGCCCAAGCCCGTGCCGAGGAAGATATCGGCGATATCGCGCCGGCGCACCGGAATATTATTGATGTAGTAGCTGGAGTCACCATCGCGTTCCAGCATGCGCTTGACCGAAATCTCGCCATACGCGGACCACTGCCCGGCCGCCTTGCCCAGGCTGTTGTCGAACAGCAATTCGACGCTCGCACGGTTGACTGGCTTGCGTTCGCCGGAGCCGTTAAACAATACATCCTGCATGGTGGCGCCGCGCAAATGCCGCGCCGAGGTTTCACCGAGCACCCAACGTACCGCGTCGATCACATTGGATTTGCCGCAGCCATTGGGACCGACAATACCGACCAACTGGCCCGGCACGGGGATCTGGGTGGGTTCTACGAAGGACTTAAAGCCCGCGAGATTGATATGTGTAAGACGCACTTTTTTGTACGGGGCAAAGGTTATAATTCAGAGCGAAAATCTCTGACAAAGTTCGCGGCGTATTTTAGCCGATTTAGCCTCTCACGATAATGCCGGCCAAGCCCTCGAAGACACTCGAAACGTTTCCTAATCCGACGCCGCGCCGCGACTATCGGATTCACATGGAAATTCCTGAATTTACTTGTCTTTGTCCGAAAACCGGGCAGCCCGATTTTGCCACGCTGGTGCTTGACTATGTGCCGGAGAAACGCTGCGTGGAGTTGAAGAGTCTCAAGCTTTACATCTGGTCGTTTCGTAATCAAGGCGCGTTTCACGAGGCAGTGACGAATCAAATTCTCGACGATTTGGTGAAGGCAATCTCGCCGCGTTTCATGCGCTTGAGCGCGCGCTTTTTCGTACGCGGCGGCATTTTCACCACGATTGTTGCCGAACACAAAGCGCGCGGCTGGAAAAACGCGCGGCTTCCCGATTGGAGCGCAGGCGAGGCGCCGCCCAGCACCCGCTAAGCGCACCGGCCTGCCTCGAAAAACGCTTTATAATCCAACCCTTGCGCGAGTTCACGGCGCAGAACGTACGCGTACAAGAGAAGGCCTCCCTTGAACCCCGAACTGGCGAAGCTGCAAACCTACCCGTTTCAGAAGTTAAGCGCGCTGCTGCAGGGCACCACGCCCAATCCCGAGTATTCGCCGATCGCGCTCTACATCGGCGAGCCCAAGCACCCCACGCCGCAGTTCATCAAACAGGCGTTGATCAACAATTTCGACGGGCTGGCAGGCTACCCGCTGACTGCTGGCATGCCGGCGCTGCGCCAGGCGATCTCCAAATGGATCAAGCAGCGCTACCAGGCCGAAGTCAACCCGGATACGCAGATCATTCCGGTTAACGGCAGCCGCGAGGCGCTGTTCGCCTTTGTGCAAGCGGTAATCGACCCGACCAAACGCGACCCGGTGGTGGTGTGCCCCAACCCGTTTTATCAAATCTACGAAGGCGCGGCGATACTGGCGCATGCCACGCCGCGCTTTTTGAACAGCCTGCCAGAAAAGCGCTACGCCGCTGACTTAAACGAGCTGCCGACCGAGGTGTGGGCGCGCACGCAAATTCTGATCACCTGTTCGCCCGGCAATCCGACCGGCGCGGTGATGGGGCTGCGCGAATGGAAGGCGGTGTTCGATTTGTCGGACAAATACGGCTTTGTGATCGCCTCCGACGAGTGTTACTCGGAGATTTATTTCAAGGAAGGTAATCCGCCGCTGGGCGCACTCGATGCCGCACGGCAACTGGGGCGCACTGATTTCGAGCGGCTGATTGTGTTTTCGAGTTTGTCCAAACGCTCCAACGTGCCGGGCATGCGTTCGGGCTTCGTCGCGGGCGACGCCAACATCATCAAGCCGTATTTGCTCTATCGCACCTATCACGGCTGCGCCATGAGCGGCACGGTGCAGGCTGCCAGCACGGCGGCCTGGGGCGACGAAAAGCATGTAGTGGAAAATCGCAGGCTGTATCGTGAAAAATTCGATGTCGCGCTGTCGTACTTGAAACCGGTGTGCGAGGCGACACTGCCAGATGCCGCGTTCTACCTGTGGCTGCCCACCCCCATCGCCGACACGGAATTTGCGCGCCGGCTCTATATAGAGAAAAATGTATCCGTGCTGCCCGGAAGCTACCTCGCGCGCGAGGCGCAAGGTATCAACCCTGGTAAGAACCGCATCCGTGTGGCACTGGTGTCGACGCTTGAAGAATGCGCCGAAAGCGCCCGCCGCATCGCTGAAGCGTATAACAATTTTATCAATTAAATCAAATACTTATGTCAAACCCACAAACTGTCATCGAAACCGCCTGGGAAGATCGCGCCAACATTTCGCCGGCTAAAGCGTCGGTCGCCGTGCGCGACGCGGTCAACGAAACCATCGACCAAATCGACCGCGGCACGCTGCGCGTGGCGGAAAAAATCAACGGCGAATGGGTCACCCACCAATGGGCCAAGAAGGCCGTGCTGCTGTCGTTCCGGCTGCAAGACAACGCGGTGTTGAAAGACGGCTATCAGCAGTACTACGACAAAGTGCCATCGAAATTCGAAGGCATGAGCCAGGCGCAGTTTCAGCAAGCCGGTTATCGCGTGGTGCCGCCGGCCGCCGCGCGCAAGGGGGCTTACATCGCCAAGAATGTGGTGCTGATGCCCTCCTTCGTCAACATCGGCGCCTATGTCGATGAAGGCACCATGGTCGACACCTGGGCGACGGTGGGCTCGTGCGCGCAAATCGGCAAAAACGTGCATCTCTCCGGAGGTGTAGGCATCGGCGGCGTGCTGGAGCCGCTGCAAGCCAACCCCACCATCATCGAAGACAACTGCTTTATCGGCGCGCGCTCGGAAATCGTCGAAGGCGTGGTGGTCGAAGCCGGATCGGTGATTTCCATGGGCGTGTTCATCGGCCAATCGACCAAGATCTATCACCGTGAAACCGGGCAAACGCTGTACGGCCGCGTGCCCGCGGGTTCGGTGGTGGTACCCGGCTCGATGCCCTCGCCCAAAGGCGAATGCAATTTGTACTGCGCAGTGATCGTCAAACAGGTCGATGCACAAACGCGCGCGAAGACCAGCATCAATGATTTGCTGCGCGCGGATTGAAAAAAAAGTTACACGATAACAGGCAGGGGAGTAAGCCATGATCATCTCACCGCTGTTCAAGCTGATGGCCGATAAGCAGGCCTCGGATCTGTTTTTCACCAGCGGCGCGCCGATACAAATCAAGATCAACGGTGAGTTGTTGCCGGTGAACGATCAGAGGTTGATGCCCGATCAAATCCGCCACATCGCCTACGAGTTGATGACGCCGGAACAGGCCAAGGAATTCGAAGAAACACACGAGATGAATTTTGCCCACCGCGGACAAGGCGGCGAAGGCGGCGTTTACGGCAATTTTCGCATCAACATTTTCCAGCAGCGCAATACCATCGGAATCGTGGTGCGGTATATCAAGCCGGAAATTCCCGCCTTCGATTCCCTCGGCCTGCCGCCGATCCTGAAGGACGTGATCATGGAAAAGCTGGGGCTGATTCTGATCGTCGGCTCCACCGGGTCGGGCAAATCGACCACCATGGCTTCGATGATCGACTACCGCAACGTCACATGCGCCGGGCACATCCTCACCATCGAAGATCCGATCGAATTCGCCTTTCGCCATAAAAAATCCATCGTCAACCAGCGCGAAGTGCACATGGACACGCACTCCTTCGAGGCGGCTTTGATCAGCGCCATGCGCGAAGCGCCCGATCTGCTGATGATCGGCGAGATTCGCGACCGCAAAACGCTGGAAAGCGCGCTGTTGTTCGCGCAAACCGGGCATTTGTGCATGACCACGCTGCACGCGAACAACAGCTACAACGCGTTAAATCGCGTGGTTAATTTTTTCCCGCGCGAGGCGCGCGATGCCTTGCTAGCGGATTTGGCGGTGGCGGTGCGCTGCGTGATTTCGCAACGTCTGGTGCGCACTAAGGATCGCGGGCGGACGCCCGTGGTCGAAGTCATGCTCAACACCAAATTTATCCAGGAACTCATCCACAAGGGCGCGATCGGCGCCATCAAGGAAGCGATGGAGCAAAGCATGGCGCCAGGCTCGCAAACCTTCGAACAGGCGTTGTTCAAACATTACGCGGCGGGCCTCATAACGCTGGAAGAAGCGCTCGCCAATGCCGACTCGCCGACCAATCTGCGCTGGCTGATCGACAACGCTGCTAGCACATCGGGCAACGCCAACGCCGGGCCGTCAACCAACGCCCCCAATACCCCCAGGGCCCCCAGCGACCTTTCGCACATCAAATTAAACCTCGACGCGTTGAACTAGCGTCGCATGCGAGCCGCCGCCCCCACCACGGTGGGGCAGTTGATCCGGCACGGCGAACGGCGATTTAAGCGCGCGCGGCTGGCCTACGGCCACGGCCTGCCCAGCGCACGCGACGAAGCGGCATACCTGACGTTACATGCGTTGAGATTGCCGCTCGTCCAATGGCCCACGGCGCGCCGTGTGTCAGCGATTGACGCCGCCCGCGTGCTGGCCCTGCACGAGCGGCGTATTCGCGAGCGCCTGCCGGCCGCTTATCTTACGCGTGAGGCCTGGCTCGGCCAACAGCGTTTTTATGTCGATGAACGCGTGCTTGTGCCGCGCTCCTATATCGCCGAATACCTATGCGACGCCACCGTGCCCTATTTGCCGCGCACGCGCCAAGTGCGCTACGCGCTCGATTTGTGCACCGGTTCCGCCTGCCTTGCGGTGTTGCTCGCCAAACGTTACACGGGTGCGCTCGTCGATGCCGCCGATCTCTCGCCCGAGGCGCTCGACGTTGCCGCCATCAACGTGCGGCGCCATCGGCTCACGCGCCGCGTGCGTCTGGTGAAGTCGAACTATTTTTCCGCGCTGCGTGGCCTTTGCTACGACCTCATCATCAGCAACCCGCCTTATGTGCGCGGCGCCGTGATGCGCGCCCTACCGCGTGAATACCGCCGCGAACCAGCGCTGGCGCTGGCCGCGGGCCGCGACGGGCTCGACGCGGTGCGGGTGATCCTCGCGCAGGCCGCGCGGCATTTGAACCCCGGTGGCGTGCTGGTGGTCGAATGCGGCCACGCACGCGAGCTCGTCGAACGCGCCTGGCCGCGGGTGCCCTTTATCTGGCTGGAAACGTCGGGAGGGGACGATTGCGTATTTTTGTTGACGCGCGACGAGCTAACTTCGCACGGGCTTGGCCGTGCGCAAGGCGTCAGGCGCTCGCGGGTTCTCTCGCGGGGTCGCTTGCGGGGTTAAGGCGCGATCGAGCCAGGCAACGAGTTTCTTGACTTGATCCGGCGGCAATTCCTCGAACTGCCCGCGCTTTAAGCGCGGCGGCAATTGGAGCGCGCCAAAACGCACGCGGATCAAGCGGCTCACGGTAAACCCCACCGCATCGAACAAGCGACGCACCACGCGGTTGCGGCCTTCATTCATCACCACGCGGTACCAATGGTTCGAACCTTCGCCGCCTTCATCGGCGATGTTCAGGCAGCTCGCATCGCCGTCATCCAGCGGTACGCCGCGCGTCAATTGCGCCAAATGCTCGTCGGTCAAACGTCCGAACACGCGCACCGCGTACTCGCGTTCCACCGCGAAGCGCGGGTGCATCAAACGATGGGCGAGCTCGCCCGATGTCGTGAACAACAACAAGCCGCTGGTGGCGACATCGAGCCGCCCGATCGCGAGCCAGCGTGCCCCACGCAGCCGCGGCAGACGCTCGAACACGGTTTCGCGCCCCTGCGGATCGTCACGGGTGACGATTTCGCCGTCGGGTTTGTGATAGATCAGCACGCGCGGTGTTTGCTCTTGAGCCGCGATGCGCACGTCACGGCCATCGACTTGCAGGTGGTCGCGCGGCGTCACCCGCGCGCCGATGGCGGCCGGCTTGCCATTAACGGTGACGCGCCCAGCTTCGATCCAGGTTTCCATCAGGCGGCGCGAGCCCAGGCCCGCGTGCGCCAGCAGCTTATGCAATTTTTGGCTTTCGGCCTGGGTTTCGATGCGTGGCCGGCGCATGCCCCGCGCAGGCCGGCTTTCGGCCGCCACAAGCGCTGGCGCCGCCTTGCGCCGCGGCGCACGCAGCGGGCCGCGGCGTTTTTCGCCTCGCTCAGACGGCACGGCGTTCGATCACCGCTTGCGCGAGTGTGCCAGCATCGACATGGTCGAGTTCACCGCCCACCGGCAAGCCGCGCGCGATGCGTGTGACTTTAAGCCCACGCGCGCCGAGCAACTCGCCGATGTAGTGTGCAGTGGCCTCGCCCTCGGCGGTGAAATTGGTGGCCAACACCACTTCGCGCACCACGCCGTCGGTGGCACGCTTTAACAAACGATCGAGATGAATCTCCTTGGGCCCGACGCCATCGAGCGGTGAGAGCACGCCGGCCAGCACAAAATACAACCCGGCAAAACTATGCGTCTGCTCCACCATCAGCAAATCCGCCGGTGACTCCACCACGCAAAGCAAACTCGCGTCGCGGCGTGCGGAACCGCACAACTCGCACAACATATCGTCGGAAAATGAATTGCATTTTTCGCAATGGCGGATGCGCTCCAGCGCCGTTTTCAACGCCCCCGCCAAACGCACCGCGCCGGGTTGATCGCGCTGCAGCAAGTGATACGCCATGCGCTGCGCGGATTTGGGGCCCACGCCAGGCAAGCAGCGCAACGCCGCCATCAGCTCATCCAGCGACGAAGGCACCTTCATAAAATATTAAATTAAATCAATTACTTACATAAAAACTAAAATGGCATTTTAAAACCGGGCGGCAACGGTATGCCGGCGGTCATACCGGCCATTTTTTCCTGGCGCGTGGTCTCGACACGGCGCACGGCATCGTTGATCGCCGCCGCGATCAAGTCTTCCAGCATTTCCTTGTCGTTGGCCGGATCCTTGAGCAGGCTGCCATCGATCGCCACGCGCTTGACCCCATGATGGCAATTCATCGTCACCTTGACCATGCCTGCGCCCGACTGTCCCTCGACTTCGACCTTGCCGAGCTCGGCCTGCATTTTTTGCATGTTTTCCTGCATCTGCTGGGCTTGTTTCATCAGCCCCGCCAGTTGACCTTTCATCATGATGGTTTCAATCCTCAAAATTCGGCAAATGGTGACCCATTTACCGGTTGAACTTCCGCTCTCCCTTTGGGAGCGGGGCCGCGGGTGAGGGAACTACAACGTAACGTGTAACGTACTTCCTCGATGTGTATGAGCACACAAAAAGCATCAAGAATTGGGTTTAATCGAAGATGGTTTTATGCGCGCGCCAAAGCCTTGCACCAGTTCCTGCACGAAAGGATCGTTTTCGATATCGCGCTCGGCCTGTGCTTGCTGCGCTTGCTGCTCGCGGCTGGCGATCACCGCCGGCGAGTTGATGGCCTCTTGCGTGACGTTGAACACAACTTTAAAAGCCGCGCCAAAACGCTGCTGCAGGGCGGCCTTGAGTTTCACTTGATGCGCGCCGAGCATGCTCTCTTGCGCCTTGGGCAAATTCAATTCAATCTGCGTGGCATCGAGGCGCATCATTTCGCAATGCTGCGCGAGCTGGCGCGTAACGCCGGCGACGCCCAGCTCCCGCACCAGCGCGTCCCACGACAGGCCGGCGCCCGGCGGCGCGGCGGCGGGTTTACCCACGGCAGCCGCAGCGGGCGGCGCCGGACGTGC
>VGIF01000137.1 GCA_016868015.1 Betaproteobacteria bacterium | reverse complement strand
GGTCACCCAGCCCAAATCGGCGGTGCACCAGAATACGTCGTTTGGCTTGTAGTCAAACGTCCACTTCATCGTCAGCATCGTCCACAGCAAGTAGCCGGCGGTGGAATGCTGGATGCCTTTCGGTTTACCGGTAGAGCCAGAGGTGTAGAGGATAAACAACGGATGCTCGGCGTTGACCCAGGTGGGTTCGCATACTTCGGGCTGACCTTTCATCAGATCGTGCAGCCACACGTCGCGCTTGCCGTCCCACGCGACGCTGCTGCCACTGCGCTTGTAGACGACGATGGTTTTAATCGACTCGCAGCCACCCAGCGCCAGCGCTTCATCCACCGCGGGCTTTAGCGGTATCTCGCGCCCGCCCCGGAATTGGCCGTCAGCGGTCAACACCGCCACCGCGCCGGCGTCGATAATGCGCTCTTGCAAACTCTTGGCGGAAAACCCGCCGAACACCACCGAGTGGATGGCCCCAATGCGCGCGCACGCCTGCATGCACACCACGGCTTCGATCGACATCGGCATATAGACAATCACGCGGTCGCCCATCTTGATACCGCGCGATTTCAAGCCGTTCGCCGCCATGCACACTTGCTTGTGCAGCTCGCGATAGCTGATGGTGCTGACCTTGCCGTCGTCGGCCTCGAAAATAATCGCGATTTTGTCGGGCTGGGTCTTGAGATGTTTATCAAGGCAGTTGTACGAGGCGTTCAACTCGCCGTCGTGAAACCATTTAAAAAACGGCGCGTTGGATTGATCCAGCGTTTGCGTAAACGGCTTGTGCCACAACACATGCTCGCGCGCGAGTCTGGCCCAAAAGCCCTCAAAATCCTTTTCCGCCTCGGCGTATAGGCCGCGGTAGGCATCCATCCCCGAGATGTTGGCTTGTTTGACGAAATCGGCCGCTGGCGCGAACACGCGGTTTTCTGTCAAAACGGATTCGATGGTGGACATGGGTAACTCCAGGTGCGTTGAGTGATGATGGATTAATGCGAGCGCGCACAACGGCGCGTGCTGCGAAAACGGCGCTTGGCAAAGCCGTCGATAATAAAATCATTAATCGCCGGCCTTGTAAAGCGTGCTTGCACGCCGCGGCGTGGTGATCACGTGGCGATCACCAAGTCTTCGTCAGCGTTTCGCAAGGTTTGGGCAAACGTCAGCGCGGCTTGCCGCTTATGCTGGGCGCGTGGCTAGAGTGCTACACGCGAAACCGTCGCACGCATTGGCGAAGTTCTCGTAAGTATCTGATTTTATTGATATTTTTTTATAGCGCAAATCGACGTAACGTTCGGTAATGGCGTGCACCGCGCTCGTGATATCAGGCCGTGCGCGCGCCAGGCGCGCGGCGTAGTCGTTGGGCCCTTCGCCCTCGCGCGGCGCGAGGCCGGCACGCGCAAGTTTGCCGCAAAACGCGCGGTAGATGACAACCGCCGGATCCTGCTGAGGCCGGTTGCGCAAGGTAAATAGTGCCAGGATCGCGGTCACCATCAAGGCCGCGGCGATTAACAATATCGCGAGCGTGCGCCATGTCGTATCGTCCAGCCCCGCGCGATAGAGCAGGGCACGCTGCATTTCCAGGTTGTGGCCGAGGATGGTTTGATTCCAGGCGTTGGCAATGGAGTCGAGTGTTAGTCCGATTTGCCGCAACACCGGATGGGTGACAAACGCGCTGCGCGTGAGGTTGGCGCCTTGCGGCAGCGCCGCGGCGAGACCGCCCTCGGCGCGGGCGGGCGATACCGCGTTAGTGGGATCGACGCGCACCCAACCGCGGTTTTCCAGCCACACCTCGGCCCAGGCATGCGCATCGGATTGGCGCACGATGAAATATCCGCCCAGCGGATTGTATTCACCGCCCAGGTAGCCGGTCACCACGCGCGCCGGCACGCCCGCGGCGCGCATCAGCACCACAAACGCAGAGGAAAAATGTTCGCAAAAGCCGCTGCGCGTCTCGAACAAAAAGTCGTCGACACCGTGTAAACCCAGTAACGGCGGCTGCAGCGTGTAAAGCAACTTTTGCTGGTGCAAAAACCGCAATGCGCCGTCAAGAATGGCGGGCCCGTTGCCGTATTGCGCGCGCAATTGCCGGCCGAGCGCCACGGCGCGCGGATTAAACCCCTGCGGCAACGCCAGCGCGCGATTGAGTGCGGCCGGGCTCGCGTCGGCGCCGATGCGGTAATCCAGCCACGATTCGACCTCGTAGCGCAAACGGCTGGTGACTGGGGTGCGCGACAGCATCAAATAATCGGCGTTGATGATGGCGTTTTCCGGCAAGCTGCCCGGCATATCCAGTGCGAACAGCCAGCGCCGGTTATGCGGCTCAACAGTGACGGTGTAACGCACGGCGCGCGCGGTGCGCTCCAGTTCGATGTTGTTGCGCAGCGGGCGCGCGGTGGTGGTCCACGTGCGCCCGTCAAAGTCGAGCAGCACCGGGCCGCGCCAGTAGCGGTGGCTCGCCGCAGGCGCGCCATCGGCAAACGCCGCGCGAAACGCCACTTCATCGGACAACACCAGTTGATTCAAGGTGCCCGGGCTCATGCTGTCCGATAAGCCGCTGATGCCGGAAAACGCGTCCGCC
Source organism: Betaproteobacteria bacterium (assembly GCA_016868015.1). Lineage (GTDB taxonomy): Bacteria > Pseudomonadota > Gammaproteobacteria > Burkholderiales > SG8-41 > UBA5216. Next base: position 9,497 of record VGIF01000137.1, on the reverse strand, counting down.
GGCAGCCCCCAAAGCGGCCCTTGCACGCGCGGGAAAAACAGGAAAAACACCACCATCAGCGGCAGCGATTGCGCGAGCAGCACCGCCGAGGTGCGCAGCTGCGTGCGGTAGCCCGCGGCCTCGCGCCGTTGCTGCAGATTGATCATCGCCGCGGTGATCAGCCACACACAAACCAGCAGATACGCCGCGGTAGCGATGGATTGCGTGTACAAAAAATTGGTGATCACCAAAAAATAGCCGATAAAGGCAAGCACCATGCCGTCGCGCAGGGTGCGCGTCTCCAGCAATTTCAGCGACAGCATCAACACCAGCAGCGCCACCCCCGCATCGCGGCCGAACAGGGTGCGATATTGCAGCAGGATCGCTGCCGCGCCGCCCGCAACCATCACCATCAGCAACCAGCGTGAAGGCAGTTCCAGGCGCATACGGGCCAGATACAAACGCCAAATGCACATCAGTAACGCAAAACCGCTTAGCCACCACGGCAAGCGCATGACATGTGGCGCGCTCACCAGCGCCAGTGCCAGGGTGAGCCACACCGTACTGCGCAAACTGATCGCGGGCGAGATCATGGTGCGCGTGGCGGGTCGAAGAGCGCCAGGGCTTCCAGACAGCGCGCGCGTTGCGCTTCGCCGCCGGCCATCGCGATTTGCACACCGGGTATGCGCAGTCCGTAGGCCAGGCGCTGCGCGTGCGCATCGAGCACCCAGCGCGTCAAGTGGGAGAGTTTTTCCTCGACCGCCATGCGCGGCGGCAGTTGCGACCAATCGAGCCACACCTGCCGCGCCGCCTCGCCGCTGAACTGTTTGGTCAAGAGCTCCTGGCCGCGCGCGGCGGCTTTCCACGCGATATGCCGCGGCGGATCGCCCCGGTGATACGCGCGCAAGCCGGCGAAATCATCTTGCCCCACGCGGCGGCTGGCGCCGCCGCGTTGCGCGGCTTGGACGGCAGGCAGGGGCAAACCCACCGCAGCCGGGCGCGGATACACCACGCAGCGCACGGTCGGGTGCACGTAGCTCCACGCGTGATAAAGCCCCAGCGGATACTGGGTATACACGGTGAGCCGGCCCGGATCCAGCAAGCCACGTCGGGTGGTGGGGATGTCAATTTTGAGCAGCGCCGTGCCGCCGGCGGGCACATCGGTGTACGCGCTGTCGCCGGCGGGCCAAGGCCCGCGCGTGATGCCGATGGCGCAACGTGGCCGCGAATCGGGGTTGGTGAGATGCAGGGTCATGGGCAACGGCTCACCGGCAAACACTTCTGCAACGCGTCCCGCGCTAACACGCAGGCGCGCGAGATTGCGAAAGGTGAACAGCATGGCGTTAAACGCCAGCGCGGTCAGCAAAAAGGTCAGCACGAAGCCCAAACTGAGCGTGTAATTGATCGCGCCCAGCAACATCATCACCAGCAGCACCGCGAAACACAGACCGTGGCGCGTGGGCAGAATGTAAATACGCCGCTGCACCAGCTCGATCGCACCCGGCTCCGGGCCGCGCGGCAGGAATAGCCAGTCGCTGAAGCGCGTTTTGAGAGCCGCGAGCATGAGCGAGTTGAACGTTCGGCGTTGGACGTTGGGCGCGTTGGGCGTTAAGTATGCAATCGCGTGGGGTTACGTTCAACGCTCAAAAGCGAACGCTTAAACTGCCCTCAAGGAATCGCCACACGCTGCAACAATCGCGCCGCTGCGTCGGCTCCGCCTTTGACCGCATCGCCTACGGCATGCAAACGATGGCTCGCCACCGCGGGCAAAATCGCCTGCACGTCTTCGGGCACCGCGTGCGTGCGCGCATCGAGCAGCGCCCACGCGCGTGTGGCGTGCACCAGCGCCAGCGCCGCGCGCGGGGAGAGGCCACCGGCGAAATCGGCGCTGGCGCGGCTGTGATTGACCAGCGCCTGGATGTAGTCGAGCAGCGCGTCCGAGGTATGTACTTGTTGCGCTTCGCGCTGCAGCGCCAGCAGCTCTTGCGGCTGCATGCAGGGCTTGAGTTGTTCCAACAGATCGCGCCGGTCTTCGCCGCGCAACAGGGCGCGTTCGGCCTCGGCATTGGGATAGCCCAACTCGATGCGCATCAAAAAACGGTCCAGTTGCGATTCCGGCAGAGGAAAAGTGCCGATTTGATGCGACGGGTTTTGCGTGGCGATCACAAAAAACGGTTCGGGCAGGCGCCGCGTTTCACCTTCGATGGTGACTTGATGTTCTTCCATCGCTTCCAGCAACGCGCTTTGCGCCTTGGGGGTGGCGCGGTTGACTTCGTCGGCCAGCACCACTTGCGAAAAAATCGGTCCGGGGTGGAACGCGAACTTGCCATGTTCGCTGCTGTAGACCGCAACACCCAGCACGTCGGCCGGCAGCAAATCGCTGGTGAACTGAATGCGTTGAAACGCCAGACCGAGGCTGCCCGCCAGCGCGTGCGCCAGCGTGGTTTTGCCCACCCCCGGCACGTCTTCGATAAGCAGATGCCCGCGCGCAATCAAGCAGGCGAGCGCCAAGCGGATTTGCCGCTCCTTGCCCAAAATGATGCGTCTGACCTCGCTCGCAACGGTTTCAATTTTATTCATAAAAACAAACACTTACGTTATACTACTCAGATCGGGCCGAGGGCACGCGAGAGCAAGTATTATACGAACATCGATTCACTAACCGACTGTGGAATATTCACGTTGAGCACGCTTTTTGTTACGCATCGCGATTGCGCGCTGCACGATATGGGGTCGCATCACCCGGAGTGTCCCGCGCGCTTGTCGGCTATCGAGGATCAGTTGATTGCCTCGGGCCTGGCTAATCACCTCGATCACGCCCAAGCGCCCAAGGCCACGCGCGCGCAACTGGAACGTGTGCACGACGCGGGTTACCTCAATGCCATCGAGCAGGCCGCACCGAGCGAGGGTTGGGTGCAACTCGACCCCGACACCGCGATGAATGCACACACGCTCGATGCCGCATTGCGCGGCGCCGGCGCGGGTGTGTTGGCAACCGATCGCGTGATCGGCGGTGATAACGACAACGCGTTTTGCAGCGTGCGCCCGCCCGGGCATCACGCGTTGCGCGATCGCGCGATGGGCTTTTGCGTGTTTAACAACGTGGCAGTGGCGGCAGCGCATGCGCTGGAACATCACGGTTTGTCGCGCGTGGCGGTCATCGATTTCGATGTGCATCACGGTAACGGTACCGAGGAAATTTTCAGCGGTGACCAGCGCGTGATGATGGCCTCCACCTTTCAGCATCCGTTTTATCCCTATAGCGGGGTAGAGGGGCGCTCGGCGCAGATGGTGAATATCCCACTCGCGGCCTACAGCGACGGCAAGGTGTTTCGCGCCGCGGTGGAACAACATTGGCTGCCGGCGCTAGATGGCTTTAAACCGGAAATGTTGTTTATCTCGGCAGGGTTTGATGCCCATCGTGAAGATGATCTCGCGATGCTTAACTTTGTCGAAGCCGACTACGCGTGGATTACCGAGCAACTGATGGCCGTGGCGCGTAAGCATGCGCAGGGGCGCATCGTTTCACTGCTCGAAGGCGGCTATTCGTTAAGCGCGCTGGGGCGTAGCGCGGCGATGCATGTCAAGGCGCTGGCGGGGCTTTAAACTATAATCGCCGCCGCCACGTTGCGGCCTTCCGCCATCAAGATGTTGAAGGTGCGGCAAGCGGCTGGCGTGTCCATGGATTCCACGCCGATTTGCGCTTGCGCAAATTCGCGCAGCGCGGCGGGCCGCGGGAACACCTGTTTCGCGCCGGTGCCAAGCAGCAGAATTTCCGGCTTGAGTTCCAGCAAAAAGCGCAGCGCCTCGGCATTTAGCACTTCAACGCCGGTAACCGGCCAGTCTTCGTGCAGCGCGGAAGGCGTCACCACGACCGAACGTTGGTAACGCTGCTGATTCACCATCACATAACCTGTGCCGTAGCCGGTGAACTGGTTGCGATCGCCCGCCTGCGCCAAATGCAATTTCATAAGATAAGTTTTTGATTTGCTTACACTTCCTTGCTCGGCTAAAATTATACGCTTTCCTTAACGCAAGACCTTTAGCCCGAAGCCCGCCATGGAAGAGTTTCCCAGAATCAAGCGCTTGCCGCCGTACGTGTTCAATGTCACCGGCGAGCTCAAGATGGCGGCGCGGCGGCGCGGCGAGGACATTATCGATTTCAGCATGGGCAACCCCGATGGCCCGACGCCGCGGCACATCGTCGACAAGCTGGTCGAAACCATACAACGCCCGGACACGCACGGCTATTCGGTGTCGAAAGGTATTTTCCGGCTGCGCAAGGCGATTTGCAGTTGGTATCAAACGCGCTACAACGTAGAGCTCGATCCGGATAGCGAAGCCATCGTCACCATCGGCTCCAAGGAAGGCATTGCGCATCTCGCGCTGGCGACCCTGGAGCGCGGCGATGTAGTGTTGACGCCCAACCCCAGCTACCCGATTCATATCTACGGCCCGGTGATTGCGGGGGCGGAAATCCGCCACGTGCCAATGCAGGCCGATATCGACTTTTTCGAGGCGCTGGAAAAAGCGATCCGCGACGGTTATCCCAAGCCCAAGATGCTGATCGTGAATTTCCCCAGCAACCCGACCACGCAGTGCGTGGATATCAAATTTTTCGAGCGGCTGGTGGCGATCGGGCGTGAGCACAATATTTACATCGTGCACGATCTGGCGTACGCCGACATCGTGTTCGACGGCTACAAAGCGCCGTCGATCCTTGAAGTGCCGGGTGCCAAGGAAGTTGCGGTGGAATTTTTCACCATGAGCAAAAGCTACAACATGGCGGGCTGGCGCGTGGGCTACATGGTCGGCAATCGCGATCTGGTTAACGCGCTCGGCCGCATGAAAAGCTACCACGACTATGGCACGTTCACGCCGATCCAGGTGGCCTCGATCATTGCGCTCGAAGGCCCGCAAGATTGCGTGGAAGAAGTGCGGCTAACCTACCAAAACCGCCGCGACGTGCTGTGCTCCGGCTTGCACGCGGCGGGGTGGAGGGTCGATATCCCGCAAGCGACCATGTACGTGTGGGCGCCAATACCGGAGCAATACAAAAAAATGGGTTCGCTGGAATTTTCCAAAAAGCTGCTGGCTGACGCCAAGATCGCGGTCGCGCCGGGAACGGGGTTTGGGCATTACGGAGATGGGCACGTGCGCTTCGCCATGATTGAAAATGAAGCCCGAACCAGGCAAGCCGTGCGTGGCATCAAAGATATGTTCAGAAAGGATGGCTTGTTATGAAGCCCATCAGCGTCGGCCTACTCGGCATCGGCACCGTCGGCGGCGGCACGTTTACGGTTCTCGAACGTAACCGAGAGGAAATCACCCGCCGCGCCGGCCGTGCGATTGCCATTACCGTGGTGGCCGACAAGGATTTGGCGCGCGCCAACAGCGTGGTGCAAAACCGCGCCAGGGTGATCGATGATGCGTGGGCGGTGGTCAACGATCCCGCGGTCGACATCGTGGTGGAGCTGATCGGCGGCACCAAAATCGCCAAGGATTTGATGTTAAAGGCGCTTGAAAACGGCAAGCACGTGGTGACGGCGAATAAGGCCTTGCTCGCGCAACACGGCAACGAAATTTTCGCCGCGGCGCAGAAAAAAGGCGTAATGGTGGCATTCGAGGCGGCGGTGGCGGGCGGTGTGCCGATCATCAAATCGCTGCGCGAAGGGCTAGCGGCGAACCGCATCGAGTGGATCGCCGGCATTATCAACGGCACTTCGAATTTTATTTTGTCCGAAATGCGCGACAAGGGCGCGAGCTTCGACGATGTATTGAAACAAGCGCAAAAACTTGGCTACGCCGAGGCCGACCCCACCTTCGACATTGAAGGCGTCGACGCCGCGCACAAGCTCACCATCATGGCGGCGATTGGCTTTGGCATTCCGATGCAGTTTTCGGCCGCGTACACCGAGGGCATTTCCAAGTTGACGCGCGAAGATATTCAGTACGCCGAGCAACTCGGTTATCGCATCAAACTCTTGGGCGTAACCAAACGCAAGGCCAACGGCATCGAGCTGCGTGTGCATCCGACGCTGATCCCCGCCAGGCGGCTCATCGCCAACGTCGAAGGCGTGATGAACGCGGTGTTGGTGCGCGGCGACGCGGTGGGTCAGACCATGTACTACGGCGCGGGCGCGGGCGCCGAGCCGACGGCCTCCGCAGTGGTGGCCGATCTGGTCGATGTTGCGCGCACCATGACTGCAGACCCGGAACACCGCGTGCCGCATCTCGCGTTCCAGCCCGACCGTTTGTCGAACGTGCCGATTTTGCCGATGAGCGAAGTCGAAACCTCGTATTACCTGCGTTTGCTCGTGCAGGATAAAACGGGCGTGCTCGCCGATGTCACGCGCATCCTCGCCGATCTCGGCATTTCGATCGACGCCATGGTGCAAAAAGAGCCCAGCGAAGGCGAGGATCAGACCGACATCATTATGTTGACGCACCAAACGGTCGAGAAAAATATCAATGCCGCCATTGCGAAGATCGAAGCGCTGCCTGTGGTGGCGAGTAAGGTGACACGCATACGTCTGGAGGAGTTGGGGTAACAATGCTCGCCTACTGGGTAGTTCCCTCACCCCTGGCCCCTCTCCCGAAGGGAGAGGGGGGATTTAAGGCGCTGAGGCGCTATGTTCGTGTGAGGCGCTGATGCGCTATATATCTACCCGTGGCGGCATGCCGCCGCGCACTTTCCGCGAGATTTTGCTCGAGGGGCTCGCCAGCGACGGCGGTCTCGCGCTGCCGCAGTCGTATCCGCAATACACCACGACCGATCTCGCGCGGCTGCGCCAACTGAATTACCGCGAGCTGGCGTTCGACATTTTGTCGCAGTTTATCGACGACATTCCGCCTGCCGATCTGAAGCGGCTGATCGATAACACCTATACCGCGGCCGCATTCGGCAGCGACGACATTACGCCGTTGAAAACGCTGGAACCGGGCTTGCATATCCTGCAATTGTCCAACGGGCCGACGCTGGCGTTTAAAGATGTGGCGCTGCAACTGCTGGGCAATTTGTTCGAGTACGTGCTGGCACAAGGCAAGGGCGAACTTAATATCCTCGGTGCGACCTCGGGCGACACCGGCTCCGCCGCGGAGTACGCCATGCGCGGCAAGCGTGGCGTGCGTGTGTTCATGCTCTCGCCCGAAGGCAAGATGAGCCGTTTTCAAACGGCGCAAATGTATACGCTGCAAGACCCCAATATTTTTAATATCGCGGTCAAGGGCGTGTTCGACGATTGCCAGGACATGGTGAAAGAGGTGTCGAACGACGATACCTTCAAGCGCCGTTATCGCATCGGCACGGTCAATTCGATCAACTGGGCGCGTGTGGCGGCGCAGATCGTTTATTACTTCAAGGGCTATTTCGCCGCGACCCAATCCGACACCGAGCAAGTTTCGTTCGCCGTGCCCACCGGCAATTTCGGCAACATCCTCGCAGGCCACGTCGCGCGCATGATGGGGCTGCCAATTAAACGCCTGATTCTCGCCACCAACGAAAACAACGTGCTGGATGAGTTTTTCCGCAGTGGGCGTTACCGGCCGCGCGGCTCCAAGGAAGTGCATCAAACCTCAAGCCCGTCGATGGATATTTCCAAGGCGTCGAACTTCGAGCGCTTCGTGTTTGATTTGGTCGGCCGTAACGGCAATGCACTGCGTGAATTATGGAGCCGCCTGGAGGAGCAAGGCGGCTTTAATCTCAATGAAACGGCGTGGATGAATAAACTGCCGGCGTATGGTTTTGTTTCGGGCGCCAGCACCCATGCCGATCGTATTGCAACCATGCGCGGGATTTATCAGCGTTATGGCGTGATGATCGATACCCATACCGCGAACGGCATCAAGGTAGGCCTCGAGCAACGCGAGGCCGGCGTGCCGTTGATTTGTCTGGAAACGGCGCAGCCGGTGAAATTCGCGGAAATCATCCGCGAAGTGTTGGGCAAGGAGCCCGACTGTCCGCCCACTTGCCGCGGGCTTGAACAATTGCCGCAGCGCGTCTATGTGATGTATCCCGATACCGACGCACTGAAAGATTACATTGTGCAGCGCTGCAGCAGCGGCTCAAAAAACAATAATAAAATCAAAAACCCATGAATTAACCACGGCAACGCCGTTAAACAGGAGCGCGCGTATGAGCGGGGTGTACGAAGGCGGTGTTTACGCGGGATTAATGGTGGTTGAACTAGCCGATCGCCGCAACCAATGGGCCGGGAAACTGTTATCCGACGGCGGCGCGCGGGTGATTCAAATCGAGCCGATCGAAGGCGGCGCCGCGCGCTGGTGCGGGCCGTTCGTTAAGGACAAGCCCCACGCCGACAACTGCCTGGACTATTGGTTTAACAATACCGGCAAGCAAAGCCTTGCGCTTGATATCACGCGCAAGCCCGCGCAGGATTTATTGCGCAGGCTTCTTGCCCAAGCCGATATTTTTCTCGAAAGCACCCCGCCGGGCACACTGGCGACCCTGAATCTGGACCATGCGTCGATGAGCGGCAACAAGCGATTGATCTACGCCTCGCTCACCGACTTCGGCCAGGACGGCCCGTGGCGCGATTTCGCGATGAACGACAGTGCGCATCTCGCGCTGGGCGGCACCATGGCGAGCAGTGGTTATTCCGACCCGGCGGTAACGCCGATTGCCGGCAAGGGCGATCAGGCATGGCACATGGGCTGCGCGATGCTGCTGCATGCGATTACCGTGGCGCTTTACGACCGCATGAGCACGGGCCTTGGACAGTACATCGATGTCGGCATCCACGACGTGTGCGCCATCAGCACCGAAGCGGCGGTGCCGCACTGGATGTATTTCGGCGAAACCATGTATCGTCAAACCGGCATGCACGCCAACGCCAAGCGTCTGCCGCCGCTGGAGCTGCCCACGCGTGACGGCAAGTTTGTTATGGCCATCAATCAAGCGATGAATAACCGCACCTGGAATGCGCTACTCGATTGGATGGATGAAATGGGCGTCACCGGCGAATTGCGCGATCCGAAGTTTCAGGAAGAAGCGGTGCGCACGGCCGAGTACCGGCAAGGCAATTTGATACGCGATGCGATTGCCCGCCTGATCGCGGCGAGCGACGCCGATGCGTGCTTTCGCCGCGCGCAAAGCATCGGGCTATCGTGGGCGATGATCCGCGCCGCTGAAGAAAACTATGACTTGCAGCACTATAAACAACGCGATTACTGGCGAGATATCGAATACCCGCAAATCGGGCGCGCGATACCTTATCCGCGCCGGCCGGTGGCGTGCGACGAATTGGGCATCGAGCCGCGCGGGCGCGCGCCGAACTTGGGGGAACACACGCGGCAAGTGCTGACGAAGGACTTGGGCCTTAACGAGCAAGCGATCGAAGCACTTACTGCGGCGGGAGCGATCAAATGAATAGCGCTACAACCAACCCCGACAACGCCGCCCACAAACAAAAAGGCGTGTTAAGCGGCATCCGCGTGCTTGATTTCACCTGGAAAACCGTCGGCCCGTGGGCGCCGCGTTTGTTAACGCACTACGGCGC
>VGIF01000136.1 GCA_016868015.1 Betaproteobacteria bacterium | reverse complement strand
GTCGATGTGTTCCTCGGCAAGCCGTACGAGGAAAGTGAACTGTTGGGGCACATCGCCACGCTTTCCAGGCGTCTGGTCACGGCCTGACAGGGCGCCAGTAAAAAACCTAATAAAATCAAATATTTAAGATAATTAAGTGGTTGCGGCTTGAGATGCCGCAAACGGCGCGCCTTGATTCCGCGCGCTTGAGCCCCATGTGTGTTTGCAATACATACTTTTGAGCGGGCGCCATGCGATTCGATAAATTCACCACCAAGTTCCAACAGGCCTTCGCCGATGCGCAAAGCGCGGCGGTGGGTCACGATAATCCGTACATCGAGCCGCAGCATGTGCTGCTGGCGCTGATCAATCAGCAAGACGGCGGCACGGCGTCGTTGTTACAACGCGCCGGGGGCAATGTACCGGCGCTGCGCCAGGCGCTGACGCAAGCGCTCGAGCGTCTGCCCAAAGTCGAAGGCAGCGGCGGCGAAGTCAATGTCTCGCGCGAACTCGCCAACCTGTTGAACGTCACCGACAAGGAAGCGCAAAAACGCGGCGATCAATTCATCGCCTCCGAAATGTTCTTGCTGGCGTTAACCCAGGACAAAGGCGAGGCGGGGCGCTTACTAAAGCAAGCGGGCGTCAACCGCGCGCCGCTGGAACAGGCGGTGAACGCCGTGCGCGGGGGCGAGGGCGTGCAAAGCGCCGAGGCCGAAGGTGCGCGCGAGGCACTCAAGAAATACACCATCGATCTGACCGAGCGCGCGAGTTCCGGCAAGCTCGACCCGGTGATCGGCCGCGACGATGAAATCCGCCGCGTGATTCAAATCCTGCAGCGCCGCACCAAAAATAACCCGGTGCTGATCGGCGAGCCCGGCGTCGGTAAAACCGCGATCGTCGAAGGGCTGGCGCAGCGCATCGTCAACGGCGAAGTGCCGGAGACTTTGAAGAATAAACGCGTGCTCTCGCTCGACATGGCGGCGCTGCTGGCGGGCGCCAAGTATCGCGGCGAATTCGAAGAGCGCTTGAAGTCGGTGTTAAAGGAAATCGCGCAAGCCGAGGGCCAAACCATCGTCTTCATCGACGAGCTACACACCATGGTCGGCGCCGGCAAGGCCGAAGGCGCCATCGACGCCGGCAATATGTTAAAGCCCGCCTTGGCGCGCGGCGAGCTGCACTGCGTGGGCGCCACCACGCTCGACGAATACCGCAAATACGTCGAGAAAGACGCGGCGCTGGAGCGGCGTTTCCAGCAGGTGCTGGTGGATGAGCCCAGTGTCGAAAGCACCATCGCCATTTTGCGCGGGCTGCAGGAAAAATACGAACTGCATCACGGCGTGGATATCACCGACCCGGCGATCGTGGCGGCGGCGGAGTTGTCGCATCGTTACATCACCTCGCGCTTTTTGCCGGATAAGGCGATCGACTTGATCGACGAGGCGGCCTCGCGCGTGAAAATGGAAATCGATTCCAAGCCGGAGGCGATGGATAAGCTCGACCGGCGCTTGATCCAGTTGAAGATCGAACGCGAAGCGGTGAAGAAGGAAAAAGACGAGGCTTCGCAAAAACGCCTGGCGCTGATCGAAACTGAAATTGGCACGCTCGAACGCGAGTACGCCGACCTCGACGAAATCTGGAAAGCCGAAAAAGCGCAAGTGCAAGGCAGCGCGCATGTGAAGGAAGAGATCGAGCGCATCCGCGCCGACATCGTCAAGCTGCAACGCGAAGGCAAACTCGACAAGGTGGCCGAGCTGCAATACGGCAAGCTGCCGCAGCTCGAAGCGCAGCTAAAACAAGCCGAGAAGGCAGGCGCGGGTGAAGTCAAACATAAATTGCTGCGCACCCAAGTCGGCACCGAGGAAATCGCCGAAGTGGTGTCGCGCGCCACCGGCATACCGGTGTCGCGCATGATGCAAGGCGAGCGCGAGAAGCTGCTGAAGATGGAAGAGCGCTTGCACGCGCGCGTAGTGGGGCAGGACGAAGCCGTGCGGCTGGTGGCCGACGCCATCCGCCGTTCGCGTGCGGGGCTGGGCGACCCGAAACGGCCGTATGGCTCGTTTTTGTTCCTGGGGCCGACGGGCGTGGGCAAGACCGAACTGTGCAAGGCGCTCGCCGAGTTTTTGTTCGACGCGGAAGACCATTTGATTCGCATCGACATGTCTGAATTCATGGAAAAACATTCGGTCGCGCGCTTGATCGGCGCGCCGCCGGGCTACGTCGGTTATGAAGAAGGCGGCTACTTGACCGAAGCAGTGCGGCGCAAACCGTACTCGGTGATTCTGCTGGACGAAGTCGAAAAGGCGCATCCGGATGTGTCCAACGTGCTGCTGCAGGTGCTCGACGACGGGCGCATGACCGACGGCCAGGGGCGCACCGTGGATTTCAAAAACACGGTGATCGTGATGACCTCCAACATGGGCTCGCAGATGATCCAGCAAATGCAGGGCGACGATTACCAAGTGATCAAGCTCGCAGTGCTGGGCGAGGTGAAGGCGAATTTCCGGCCGGAGTTCATCAACCGCATCGACGAGATCGTGGTGTTCCACGGGCTTGACGAAAAACACATCGCTTCGATCGCCAAGATTCAGCTCGCCTACCTGGAAAAACGTCTCGCCGCACAGGAGATGAAACTCGAAATCACCGATGCCGCGCTGCGCGAGTTGGGCAGCGCCGGCTTTGATCCGATCTACGGCGCGCGGCCGTTAAAGCGCGCGATTCAGGCGCAACTGGAAAACCCGCTCGCCAAGGCGATACTTGAAGGCAAGTTCGCGGCCAAGGACGTGATCCGCGCGGATGTGAGCAAGGCGGGCGTGTTTACTTTTAGCAAGATCGCTGTGCATTGAGCGCCGTATAGGCTTGCGAATCAGGCGCTTGCAGTGGTGGGCGCAGGTGGTAAAGGGGCGCGCGTCGATATTCGCGTGACGCGCGTTTGATCCAGATCAAAAATCTCACGCATTTTCGCTTGCGCATTGCGGATAAAGGCGTAAAAAGGAAATCAGAGAACGCGCCACGTCACCGCATCGCAGCTTGATGCGGTGAGCACCGAGACACCGGGCAATGGTTCGGATATCGGGCACGCGGCGAGCGAGGGGGCGTAAGCCGCCGAGCGAACGTTCTCTGGTGCGGCAGAGGTTTTGAGCCGTTACCTGAGTGTGCCGCTCTTCGGCGGCACTAACCCTCGACTCGCTTCGAGGGCTGCCCGAAAAGGGCATAAAGCCCCGCGCCCGCGGGGCTTTTCTATGGTGTGGGCACGACACGATGCGCGGCTCGGCTCTGGTATGATGCGCGCCGGCCTTGAGGAGGATCGATACGCCATGAAAAAATATTCAATTAAATCAATAACTTACGTAATATCTACGGTTTTGGCCGCGGTGGCCGCCGGCGTTACGCACAGCGCGGCGGCACAAAGTTTCCCCGCGCGCACGGTGCGCGTGATTATTCCGTTTTCCGCCGGTGGCGCGGCCGATGTGCCGGGGCGCATCCTCGCGCAGCGCCTGTCGGATGTGTTCAAGCAAGCCGTGGTGGTGGAGAACCGGCCCGGCGCGGGCTCCACCATCGGCGCGGAAGCCGCGGCGAAATCGCCGCCCGATGGGCACACCTTGTTCCTCATCAGCAACACGCATTTTGTCAGTGCGGCGCTGCATAAAAAGCTGCCGTACGATGCGTTAAACGACTACACGCCGATTTCGCAAATCACCAGCGCGGCGAATATTTTGTTGGTGCATCCCTCGCTGCCAGTGAAAACGGTGAAGGATTTGATCGCGCTCGCCAAGGCGGCCCCATCAAGTCGATTACGCCTCCTCGGGCAACGGCAGCACGCAGCACTTGACCGGCGCGTTGTTCACCAAAATGGCGGGCGTGCAAATGACGCACGTGCCGTATCGCGGCAGTGGCCCGGCCACGGCGGATTGCTGGCGGGGCAGGTGACGGTGGGCTTCCCCGGCATCGCGGGCATGCTGCCATTTATCAAAAGCGGCAAGCTGCGCCCCTTAGGCATCAGCAGCGCCAAACGTTCCTCGGAGTTGCCCGACGTGCCGACCATCGCCGAGGCCGGCGTGCCCGGTTATGAAATCGTGAGCTGGTTCGGTATCGCCGCGCCCAAGGGCTTGACGCGCGAGGTGCAGATGCGCATTCACGGCGATTTGTTGCGGGTGCTGAACAACCCCGATTTTCAGAAGAGCATGCGCGCGATGGGGCAGGAGTTGTCGTTTCAGGATACGCCGGAGAAGTTTTTTGATTTTATGAAGGTCGAGGCGGCGAAGTGGGCGCGCGTGGTGGCGGATAGCGGGGCGCGGGTGGAGTAGTTGTTGTCGATGCCGGTGCGAAGCCGGCACTTTGAGTGAGCCATTCAAAATAGAGTTTGTCGCTCCCGCGCAGGCGGGAGCCCATAGTGCGTCTTAACTGGCAACGGCGTTATGGGTTCCCGCCTGCGCGGGAACGACGTGGCTGGTGCGGTTAGTTTTGTGCGCCTTGGAGCAACGCCAGTATCGCCGCGCCATAACGTTCCAGTTTTTTCGCCCCGATACCGCTGATCGCCGCGAGCTGATCCAGCGTTTGCGGCTGCGCCGCGGCTATCCCGGCCAGCGTGCGATCGTGAAAAATCACATACGCAGGCACCGACTGCGCTTGCGCTTCGGTATAGCGCCAGGCTTTTAATTTGTCGAGAAGTTGCGCATCGGGGGCGACCACCGCGCCGTCGACGATGACGCGGCGAATTTTTTGCGCGCGCGCCTTGCGTGTAACCGCGTGGCGCATTTCCACGCGCACCTCGCGGCGCAACACGCCGCGGCTCGCCGCGGTGAGCTTTAACGCGCCGTAAGCCTCGTGATCGGGCTCGGCGTAACCCAGCGCCACCAGTTGCCGGAACACGTTGCGCCAGGTGGCGTCGTCGGTGTCACACCCCACGCCGAATACCGAGAGCTGGTTGTGATTGCACTGCACCACGCGCTGCGTGGTGTGGCCGCGCAACACGTCGATCAGGTGCATGGCGCCAAAGCGCTGCCCGGTGCGGTAAATCGCGGAAAGCGCTTTTTGCGCGGCCTCGGTGGCGTCCCAGGTCTGCGGCGGGTCGAGGCAGTTGTCGCAGTTGCCGCACGCCGCGGCGCCGGTTTCGCCGAAATATTCCAGCAAACGCACGCGGCGGCAGCCGGCGGTTTCGGCAAGGCCCAGCAGCGCATCGAGCTTGGCCGCGCACACCCGCTTATAAGCTTCGCTGCCTTCGGATTCGGCGATCATGCGCCGCTGCTGCACCACGTCGCCCAGACCATACGTCATCCACGCATCGGCCGGCTCGCCGTCGCGCCCGGCGCGGCCGGTCTCCTGATAATAGGCCTCGATGCTTTTGGGTAAATCCAGATGCGCGACGTAACGCACGTCGGGTTTGTCGATGCCCATGCCGAAGGCGATGGTGGCAACGATCACGATACCGTCGTCACGCTGAAAGCGCGCCTGGTTTGTGCTGCGCGCGCTGGCTTCCATGCCGGCGTGGTACGGCAGCGCCTTCACGCCTTGTAGCGTCAGCCACGCGGCGGTTTCGTCGACCTTTTTGCGCGACAGACAATAGACGATGCCGGATTCACCCGCGTGTTCTTCCTGAATAAAACGCATCAGTTGCTTGCGCGAATCCTGTTTGTCGACGATGGTGTAGCGGATATTGGGGCGGTCGAAGCTGGAGACGAACACGTGCGCCTCTTGCAACGCGAGGCGCGTGATGATTTCGCCACGGGTTTGCGGGTCGGCGGTGGCCGTTAACGCAATGCGTGGCACATCGGGGAATTTTTCATGCAGCACCGAAAGCTGCAAATACTCCGGCCGGAAATCGTGCCCCCATTGCGACACGCAATGCGCTTCGTCGATGGCGAACAGCGCGATGTTGCTGCGCGTGATGAGTTGCAGCATGTTGGGCATCATCAGCCGCTCGGGCGCGACGTAGAGCAAATCGAGTTCGCCTTTGAGCAACGATTGTTCGACTTCCCAAGCGTCGGGTGCTGACAACGTGGAGTTCAAAAACGCGGCTTTGACGCCCAATTGTGTTAACGCCGCGACTTGGTCTTGCATCAGCGCGATCAACGGTGACACCACGATCGCAGTGCCTTCGCGCAGCAGCGCAGGGAGTTGATAACACAGCGACTTGCCGCCGCCGGTGGGCATCAGCACCAGCGCATCGCCGCCGGTGGTGATGTGGCTGATGATTTCGGTTTGATTGCCGCGGAAGGCGTCGTGGCCGAAGACGGAGTTCAGTAGCTCTAGAGCGCGGGCGGGCTGTGCCATGCGGATCAAGCGCGTTCGATGCGTATTATTTCGTTGCGGCGAGCAGGGTGCGTAAGCGTTGCACTGTTTGCTCGCGGTCGACGCGTGAGCTCGCTACGTCAAGCACAAATGCTTCCCATGCATCGGCGTCGCGCGCGGGCATATTGGGGTCGGGGAGATGTCCGTTCGCGCGCAGGAACACCAGGCATGAGGCGAGTGCGACGCGCTTGTTGCCGTCGACAAAGGGGTGGTTGCGGCAGAGGTAGAACAAGTAAGACGCGGCAACCTCGATCGGGTCGGTCATCAGCGGCGTGCCGCCGAAGGTCGCCTGCGGCGCGGCCACTGCGGATTCGAGCAACGCGCGATCTCGCAAGCCCGCGCCGCCGCCGTGCGCCGCGAGGACCTCGGCGTGGATCGCGACAACCGCGGCCACGTCGAGGTGCTGTAGGACGATGTTAGGCAAGGCGCTTAAACAAGTCTGCGTTGCGGCGAATCAAGTCCTTGGCACTTTCGGCGGCATCGGCAGCCGCAATTACCGGCCGTAGCGGTGTAATCACAACCGCGCCGCCGTCATGCACCGTGACATTAACCTGATCTCCAGCTTTAATCCCGGTCAGCTCGCACAACGCGCTGTCGAAAATCAGCCCTTGGGAATTGCCGACTTTGGTAATGGTTTTGAGCATGGCAAATTTTACGTAAAACAATGTTTTACATATTATAGTGATCTCATTTCAATTTGGCAATAAATATAAGCACTTGATTTTATTATCTATTTCATGCTCGTCACTGGGGTGGCCGTACCCCCGCCAACCCATCGTCTTTCGTGCAAGAAATCGTGGTGCGGATCATGTAGCGCGGCTTGTTGCCCGGCCACGGCCGGCCACGATGCAAGCTCGCGCGGTTATCCCACATCAGCACGTCACCGGGTTCCCACACGTGGGTATAGGCGTGGCCGGGTTCGGTGGAAATCGCCAGCAATTCGTCGATGAGTTTGAGCGCTTCGCCTTGATCTATGCCTTCGATCGCGCCGGTGTGCGAGGCGATGTAAAGCGCATCGCGGCCGTTTACCGGGTTGCGCCAGCGCATGCGCCAGCACGCGGGCGGCAGCGTGTCGCGCTCGCGCTGCGAAGCGAGTGTAGGATCTATTTTGCCGCGCGAATGCGCGTAGCTGTGCCAGGCGTAGCAGTTGGAGAGTTTTTCTTTTAACGCGGGCGACAGCCGATTCCACGACGCGCGTTGCGAAACGAATTCGGTTTCGCCGCCTTCGCCGGGGATGGTGCGCGCGGACAGCACCGAGGCCAACGCCGGCAACGCGCGAAACGAACTGTCGGTGTGCCACAGTTGGTTGGCCTTGGCGCGCAAGTCTTCCTTGTGCCCCGGCGGCACCAGCGCTTTAGTCACCGGATCGATGTTGGTCAAAATCGAAAACGGCGTGCCTTCGCCCAGCGAAGCGGCCTTGGCGGTTTCCAGCGGGCCGAATTTCGAGGAGTAGGCGACTTGAGTTTCGTCACTGATCGGTTGCTTGCGAAACAGCAAGACCGAGTATTCCTCGAACGCGGCGCGCACGGCGCGATAGATGTCGTCGTTGGCGGCGACATCGGCCATGGTGACGCCAATGATTTCAGCGCCGATTTCGGGGTGGAGTTTGCGCATTTGCATAAAATAAAAAAAACCAATAAAATCAGATACTTACGATTTATCCTTGGGCATGCGCCAAGCGGCTGCCATCGGCACGATACGCCGGACAAGCGCTGATGGCGATGCGTTCTTCGCGCGCGGGATCGTTCACGCTATTGCACGGCACATCGAAAATCATCGTCGCGCGATCTTCGGCATTGTACGGTTTCCATTGCGCGATGCCGGGGTGATTGGGATTGCCTGTGCGCATAAACGCGTGCCACGCGCCCATCATGCTCGCTTCCAACGCATAACGATCCGCGCCGTTGCCGGTGATGCCCGCCGCGATATCGACGTTGCCGAACGAAAACGGAATACAAATCGTGTGCGGCGATTTGAGCAAGCCGTTTAACACCGGCGTTTTCCAGGTGAACAAGTAGTGCCACGACGGCGCTTTGTGTTGCGCGGCTTTGAGTTCGGAAGCGCGGATGCCGTTGCGGCGGTATTGATGATCGGTGCTGATCGCCACCCAGATATCGCCAGGGGTGGCGTTGGGGCGTGTGCTGCGATAAAGATCGACCAGCCGCCGTGCGTGCGCGACATCGACGCCGACAAAATCCTGAACGCGCGTCAGCACTTGCGCGGCGCCGTAACTGAAATTTTCCATCGCCTGCGAGTAGGGGAAGGTCATTTCGGTTTCGGCGGAGCCGATCATCATCGGGATGTCGGCTGAAATTGCCGGTGCGGTCGTGTCGAACGGGTGCGCGGGCAGCGAGCGGCCATCGACGACCGGGCGATAGTTATCCACGCGTCCGGCGGCAGCGACTGCCTTGGGCATCGCGTGCAACAGCGTCGCTGTGGGCACGTCGAGCAAGGCCGCAACGTTTTTGGCATCGATGTTGAGTTGCTTCAGCAAAAAATGCGTGTTGCGCGCGGCGGCTTCGGGTGTAGCCATGCGCAGCAGCGACGACGCACTTTGGATGATCGCCTTATGAAATAACCCGCGCGCAGCCGGCATCGCCATCATCACCGCCACTTTTGAAGCACCGCCGGATTGGCCGGAGATGCTGATATTCGCCGGATCGCCGCCGAAGTTTGTGATGTTCTCGCGCACCCATTTTAATGCGGCGATCACATCGAGCATGCCCACGTTACCGGCGTCGGCATAACGTGCATCGCCCGATGCCGCAAGCGACAAATGGCCGAACGCATTCAAGCGGTGATTCAACGTCACCAACACCACGTCGCCGCGCCGCGCGAAGTTGTGCCCGTCGAGCCCCGGCGCGCTGGCGGCGCCGCTGACATAACCGCCGCCGTGGCTGTACACCAGCACCGGACGTTTGCGACTATCGTTCACGCCCGGCGTGAACACGTTAAGCACCAGACAATCTTCGCTGCAGGCGCGCGTGTCGCGTATCCATGTCAGGTGAGGCTCCTTCGCCGGCCGTTCGTTTTGCGGCGCGCGTGGGCCGTAATCGAGCGCATCGCGCACGCCGCTCAGCGGCGCCACCGGTTGCGGCGGCAGCCAGCGGTTTTTGCCGCCGGTGTTTGCGCCGTAGGGGATGCCTTTGAAGCTGTGAATGCCATTGAGCGTCGCACCGCGCACGCGGCCGCGGGTGGTCTCAACGATGGGGCGGGTTGAGTTTGCCGCAACCGCGTGGTGCGCGCTGGTGACCATTCCCAAGTCTTCGTTAGATTTCGCCATCGATGCCTCCATCTTGCGCCGCTGACAGGATGTGACGCACAAAATAGTCATTGTAACGCCGCGCCCGTACCTGGCCGCGGCGGCGCCAACGGTTGACCCTGTGTCTGTCGCGGTTGATACTCATCGTGTCGATTGCCTTGTTACCTGGGGAAGGGGGGAGTCATGGCGGTAAATGCTTCTTCAAATGAGCCGCAGCACAAAACGCCATCGGCATTGCCTTTCGTCGCGCCTTGCCGTTCGTTGCCGGCCGCGGCGCCGTTGCGCTGGCTTGCCAGGGGCTGGCAGGACTTGCGCCGCGCGCCGCGCGTGAGTCTGATTTATGGGGCCGTGATCGTTTTGTTGTCATGGCTGGTCACCGGCATCGGACTTAAGTTCGGCAGTTATTGGGCGGCGCTTGTGCTGTTGTCCGGCTTCGTGTTTATCGCGCCGGTGCTGGCGATCGGACTATATTCGATCAGCCGCCAGTTGCAGCAGGGTGTGCAACCCACGCTGTCGCGCACGCTGCAGGAATTGCGCCAGACGCTGGGCATGGCGATGGTGTTTGCCATCGGGCTGCTGGTGGTGTTTTTGCTGTGGGCGCGCGCGGGCTCCATGGTGCACGTGTTTTTCCCGGTTCATGCGAACCCGGATTGGAGCCAACTGGCGACGTTTCTGGCCATCGGGTCCGTGATCGGGTCGATTTTCGCCGGGCTGACGTTCCTGTTCAGCGCGTTTTCGCTGCCGATGATCTGCGAGCGAGACACCGATGCGGTCACCGCCATCGTCACCAGCGTCAACGCCGTGCTGCGTAACAAGCGCGCGATGGTGGTGTGGGTGATGCTGATCGTGGGGCTGACCGCGCTGGGTTTTGCCACTGCGCTGTTGGGGCTGGGGCTGGTGATACCGCTGTTGGGCCATGCCACCTGGCACGGCTACCAGGAGACCATCGATGCCAGTGCGTGGCCGTTAAATGCGCTGAAGTGACGCGCGCCGTTATTCGATGCGTATGCCCGCGTCGGCGATCACCTTTTTCCATTTGGCGATTTCGTCCGTGATGAAGCGCTCGAAATCCTGCGGCGTTCCGGGATTGACGCTGTTGCCTTGCGCCTCGATGCTGTTGCGCACCTGCGGCGTATTGAGGATGCGCACAAGGTCGGTATTAAGTTTGCGCGAAATATCCGGCGCCACCCCGGCGCGCAGCGATATACCCTGCCACGATTCGGCGCTAAAGCCCGCGTAGCCCGACTCGATGGCGGTGGGCACGTTGGGCAGTTCGCGCGAACGCTCGCGCGACATCACCGCCAGGCCGCGCAGCTTGCCGCCGCGGATATGCGTTGCGGAGATGATCATGGTGAAAAAGCCGGTGGTGATCTGGCCCGCCATCAGATCGATGAGTGCCGGGGCGTCGCCCTTGTACGGCACGTGGATCATTTTGATGCCGGCGACGCTGCTGAAGTACTCCGCCGTTAAGTGGGTGCCGGTGGCATGCCCGGCGGAGCCGTAGCTCAACTCACCGGGCCTGGCGCGCGCGAGCCGCACGAATTGCGCCAGCGTGGGCGCCGGCAGCGCGGGATGTGCGACCATGACATAGGGCACGGTGGAGATCAGCGTGACATGGGCGAAATCCCTGATCGGATCGTAGCGCGGCTTGAGCTGCGTGGCCGGTGCGATCGCCAGGGTGCTGATGGTGCCGATGCCCAGCGTATAACCGTCGGCGGGTGCTTTTAACACCGACTCGATGCCGATCTGACCGCCCGCGCCGGGGCGATTTTCCACGATCACCGCCTGCCCCCAGCTGTCGGTCAGCCGCTGAGAGAGCAGGCGTGCGATGGTGTCCAGGCCGCCACCCGGCGCGAAGGGCACGATGATGCGCACGGGTTTGGTGGGGTAAGGCTGGGCAAGCGCGACGTTCATTAACCACGGCTGGACGCAGATGAACACAGAGAAAAGGCAACACCGACGCGTCAGGGTTTTCATCTGGGTTTATCCGTGTTCATCCGTGGTTAAAAAGGTTGTTGCATGTTTCCTTCAAGCGATGCCCGCCAATGCCCACCAATTTCTCTGCGGCAGACTCGAATTACAAAAATATTAATAAAATCAATCAGTTACGTAAATCACTGGATTTGTATGCGAGCTTTGGCGATGACGCCTTTCCATTTGGCGGTTTCGGCCGTGATGTAGCGCTCGAATTCTTCCGCGCTGCCGCCGTGTACGGTGTTGCCTTGACCTTCGAGCGCGGCGCGCAGCTCGCTCATTTGCATGACGCGTTGCGCATCGTCGCGCAGCCGTTTCACGGCAGCCGCCGGCGTGCCCGCGCGCACGCTAAGCCCCACCCACGAACCGGCCTCAAAGCCGGGGTAGCCCTGTTCGGCCACGGTGGGCACGGCGGGCAGCGTCGCCAGCCGCGTCAACGCCATCATGCCGAGCGCGCGCGCACGGCCGCTTAACACATGCGGCTGGCCGGAGGACGCGGTGACCGATGAGAGCGCAACTTGCCCCGCGATCATATCGATCATCGCCGGCCCCGCGCCCTTGTACGGCACGTGAGTCAACTGCACGCCGGTGGTGGCGGAAAAATATTCCGCGGCGAGATGGGTGCCGGTGGCGTGTCCGGCCGAACCATAAGTCAGCATGCCCGGCTTGGCGCGCGCGAGCTTGACCAATTCCGGCACGCCGCGCACCGGCAGCGTGCCATGGGCGAGCAGCAAGTACGGCACCGAGGCGATCAAGGTGACTGCGGTGAAATCGCGCAACGGTTCGTAGCTGGGTTTGGCCTGTGTCGCGGGGATGACCACCATGGTGCTGATGGTCGAGAACAAGAGCGTGTGGCCATCAGGCGGTGCGCCGAGCACGTTTTCCACCGCGATCAATCCGCCGGCGCC
>VGIF01000135.1 GCA_016868015.1 Betaproteobacteria bacterium | reverse complement strand
CCCTTGACTCATCAAGGTGCCGTCCATATCTACAAGCGCGTCCACGGTGAACACATGGTTACCGTTCTGGGCGAGGCTCCGGCGGCGACGGTGATGCAGATCGCGAATTCCATGGAATTCAGGAATTTCAGCAGCCCGTTTCCGAAGTAAACTATCAAAGCAATGGGTAAAGGAGAGTACATGCTGAAAAAAGCGCTGGTGTTGCTGTGCCTGGTGATGCCGTTGCAGGCGCTCGCACAGTTGCCGGATTTTACCGACTTGGTGGAAAAACAAGGCCCGGCGGTGGTCAACATCAGTACGACGCAAACGGGCGCGCGTAACCCGCTGGCGCAGCAGTTGCCGAATCTCCCGGAGGACGATCCGTTTTTTGAATTCTTCCGCCGCTTCATGCCGAATATACCGGGGCAGCCGCGCGAGCCTCAGGCGCAGTCGCTGGGTTCAGGCTTCATCATTAGCGCCGATGGTTTTATCCTAACCAACGCGCATGTGGTGCAAGCGGCCGATGAAATCAACGTGCGCTTGACCGACAAGCGCGAATTCAAGGCAAGGGTGGTCGGATCGGATCGGCGCACCGATGTAGCGTTGATCAAAATCGAGGCCACGGGTTTGCCGGTGGTGAAATTCGGCGATCCCAATCGGCTCAAAGTCGGCGAATGGGTGGTGGCAATCGGTTCGCCGTTCGGTTTTGACAACACGGTGACCGCGGGCATCGTCAGCGCCAAGGGCCGTTCGCTGCCGCAAGAAAACTTCGTGCCGTTTATTCAAACCGACGTGGCGGTGAATCCCGGCAATTCCGGCGGCCCACTGTTTAACATGCGCGGCGAAGTGGTGGGTATCAATTCGCAAATTTACAGCCGCACCGGCGGCTTCATGGGCTTGTCGTTCGCGATCCCCATCGATGTGGCTAACGATATCGCGCAGCAACTACGCACCGTGGGTAAGGTCACGCGTGGACGTATCGGCGTGGTGATTCAGCCGGTGACCAAGGAGCTCGCCGATGGGTTCGGATTGCCCAAACCCGCGGGCGCTCTGGTCAATTCGGTGGAAAAAGGCGGGCCGGCGGAAAAAGGCGGTGTCGGACCAGGCGATGTGATTTTGCGGTTTGACGGCAAACCGATCGGCGGTTCCGAAGATTTGCCACGCATTGTCGGCGGCACGCGCCCAGGGTCAAAAGTGACCGCACAAGTGTGGCGCAACAAGGCGGCGCGCGACGTGCAATTGGTGGTAGCCGAGTTGCCCGACGACACGCGCGGGCAGCGCACCGGACGCGCACCCGGGCAAAAACCGCAAGCGGCCGCGCCGACGCTGTACGGCATGAGCTTGTCCGATATCAGCGACGCCCAGCGTAAGGATTTGAAGGTTGACGGTGGTGTGCTGGTGGGCGAGGTGCAGGGCGCGGCAGCACGCGCCGGCGTGCGCAAGGGCGATGTGATCCTTGCGGTCAACAACCAAGAGGTCAAGAATGTCGAGCAATTCAACCAGATGATGGGGCAGTTCGACAAGGGGCGCATCGTGGCGCTGCTGGTGCGCCGTGGCGCAAACTCTTTGTACGTGCCGTTTCGGCTGGATCCGACGGGTTGATGCGGTTTACTGTCTACGCACGCACCTATTGTCATCTGTGCGATGACATGATCGCGGCCCTGCGTAACTTGCAGGGCCGCTTTGCTTTTGACTTTGATGTCGTCGACGTGGATGGCGATGCCGCGCTGGAGGCGCGTTATGGCGAGCGGGTGCCGGTGTTGGCCGTGCGGCAAGAAGGCGTGGATCGATGCGCCGAACGCGAGCTTTGCCATTACTTTCTGGATGCGCCCGCGGTTACTGCGTTTCTTGCGGAAATACGATAAAATACGACTGTTTACATCGGTCAGCGCGGTGCGGCATGTGCTGCGGCGCGGTGCGTAAAACGGGGCGCCAGGTAGGTTGGAGCGCCCCTTTTCGTATGCGTTCTTGTATGCGTTCGCCGCATACTCGCGGCCCGTTCGCCATCTGAAACCTTATGCAGCATATACGCAACTTCTCGATCATCGCCCACATCGATCACGGCAAATCGACGCTGGCTGACCGCATTATTCAATTGTGCGGAGGGTTATCCGATCGCGAAATGGAAGCACAGGTGCTCGACTCGATGGACTTGGAGCGCGAGCGCGGTATCACCATCAAGGCGCAGACCGCGGCGCTGCAGTACAAGGCGCGCGACGGCACCGCCTATCAATTGAATCTCATCGACACGCCGGGGCATGTCGACTTTTCCTATGAAGTGTCGCGTTCGCTCGCGGCATGCGAGGGCGCCTTGCTGGTGGTCGACGCTTCGCAAGGCGTGGAAGCGCAGACGGTGGCCAACTGCTACACCGCCATCGAACAGGGCGTGGAAGTGGTGGCGGTGCTCAACAAAATGGATTTGCCGCAGGCCGATCCGCCGCGCGTGATTCAGGAGATCGAAGACATCATCGGCATTCCCGCGCAAGACGCGGTCAAGGTGAGCGCCAAAACCGGCGAGGGCGTCGCCGATGTGCTGGAGGGCATCATTGCACGCGTGCCGCCGCCCAAGGGCGATCCGGCGGCGCCGTTAAAAGCGCTGATCATCGACTCCTGGTTCGATAATTACGTGGGCGTAGTGATGTTGGTGCGCGTGGTTGACGGCGAGTTGCGGCCCAAGGATCGCATTTTGCTGATGTCCACGCGGGCCGCCTACGGCTGCGAATCGGTGGGCGTATTTACACCCAAGTCGCGTGCGCGCGAGCGGTTATCCGCGGGTGAAGTGGGCTTTGTGATCGCCGGCATCAAGGCGCTAGATGCCGCCAAGGTAGGCGACACGTTGACCCTGGCCGAAAAACCCGCGGCCGAGCCGTTGCCGGGGTTTAAGGTAATCAAGCCGCAGGTATTCGCGGGGCTCTATCCGGTGGAGTCGAGCGAATACGACGCGCTGCGTGACGCGCTGGAAAAATTGCATCTCAATGATTCGTCGCTGCGTTACGAGCCGGAATCTTCCACCGCGCTGGGATTCGGTTTTCGCTGCGGCTTTTTGGGGCTCTTGCACATGGACATCGTGCAGGAGCGCTTGGAGCGCGAATACGGCATGTCGCTGATTACCACCGCGCCGACGGTGGTGTATCAGGTGCAGCTTTCCGGCGGTGAGGTGATCGAGATCGAAAATCCGTCGAAATTGCCGGATGCGTCCAGGGTGGCGGAAATCCGCGAGCCGATCATTACCGCCTCGATACTGGTGCCGCAGGATTATGTGGGCGCGGTGATCACGCTGTGCACGCAAAAGCGCGGCGTGCAACGCAATATGCAATACATGGGGCGGCAAGTCATGTTGACCTATGAACTGCCGCTCAACGAAGTGGTGATGGACTTTTTCGACAAACTAAAATCGGTGTCACGCGGCTACGCTTCGCTCGACTACGATTTTTTGGAGTATCGCGCGGGCGACATGATCAAGCTCGATATTCTGATCAACGGCGAGCGCGTCGATGCATTGTCGTTGATCGTGCACCGGGAGAATTCGCAATACCGCGGGCGGGATCTGGTGACCCGCATGCGCGGGCTGATCCCGCGCCAGATGTTCGACATCGCCGTGCAGGCGGCGATCGGGTCGCATATCATCGCGCGCGAGACGGTGAAGGCACTGCGCAAAAACGTGCTCGCAAAATGTTATGGCGGCGATATCACGCGCAAGCGCAAGCTTCTCGAAAAACAAAAGGCCGGTAAAAAGCGCATGAAGCAGGTGGGCAGCGTGGAAATCCCGCAAGAGGCGTTTTTGGCGATTTTGCAGGTGGATAAATAAATGGGAAGTGGTTCAAGTATGTGGGATTCGCTGAGTTTTAACTTTCCGCTGATTTTGTTTGTGCTGACGGTGCTCACCGGTCTGGTGTACTTGGCGGACATTCTTGTTTTTAGACGGCGCCGCGAAGCCCGGGCCAAGGCCGCGACCGACGCATTCAACGCCCAAATCGTCCAATCGCTTACGCCCGAGCAGAACGAGCTCGCCCGTGCCAAGCGCGACGAGGTGCGCGAATCGCAGCTACGGGCGCCTTGGTGGATCGAATATCCGGTCAGTTTTTTCCCGGTGATACTGATCGTGTTCGGTCTGCGTTCGTTTCTGGTGGAGCCGTTTAAAATCCCTTCCGGCTCGATGCTGCCCACGCTGCTGATGGGCGACTTTATTCTGGTCAATAAATATACTTATGGTATACGGTTGCCCATCGTCAACCATAAGGTGATGTCGCTCAATCAGCCGCGGCGCGGCGATGTGATGGTGTTTCGATTCCCTGAAAATCCATCTCTCGATTACATCAAGCGGGTGATCGGCACGCCGGGGGATACCGTCGAGTACGTGGACAAGCGGCTCACGGTGAATGGCATTCCCGCCAAGCTCGAAGCCGCGGGCGGTTACACCTATGTTGAGCGCAATTTGGAGTTTGTTTCGACTCAGCGTTATCAGGAGTCTCTGGACGACAAAAGTCACGCCATTCTCGTGCATCAGGAGATCCCCGCGGTGCGCCTTGAAGGCGTCAGGCAATTCCAGTTTCGGGATAATTGTGTCTACAATGAACGCGGTTTTACCTGTAAGGTGCCCGATGGGCATTACTTCATGATGGGGGACAATCGCGATAACAGCGAGGACAGCCGCTATTGGGGCTTTGTGCCGGATCGGAATATCGTCGGCAAGGCCTTTTTGATTTGGTGGAATTTCGATGAACTGAAACGCATCGGTTCGTCTATTAACTAAACTTGGGGAGTGGACGATGGGCAAACAAAGGGAATCCGGCTTGTCGATGTCGATGTTCTTGTTCTGGTGCGTGATTTTGGCGTTTGGATCGCTCCTGGCCTTTAAGCTGGTGCCGGCATATACTGACGACCTCACCATCAAAAGACATTTTCGCACGATCGCGGGCGACTCGACTTTTGCCAGCGGCAACCGCCGCGAAATCGAAGTGGCATTCAGCAAGCGCGCCGAGATCGACCGTATCGATGCGATTTCGCCGAAAGACATAGTGGTGTCCAAGGACAGCAGCGGGCTGACGTTGAGTGCGAGTTACACCCGGGTGGTTCCAATCGTCGCCAACCTTAGCGCGTGTATCGACTTTAATCCGTCTTCGCGCTGATGCGGTTAAACGTACTCGGTTAAGCCGGTGCATGGTGGTCGATGTGTCAGCCCATGGGTTAGCTCATATGGCAGCGCTCAAGGCGCTGCAGCAAAGTCTGGGCCATGCGTTCAAGGACTTAAGCCTGCTGCGGCGCGCGCTGACGCACCGCAGCTACGGGGCCACCCACAATGAGCGCCTGGAGTTTCTGGGTGACAGTGTGGTGAATTGCGCGATTGCCGCCGCCCTCTATTACAAGTTCCCCGAGTTGCCTGAAGGCGAACTGTCGCGCTTGCGCGCGAGCTTGGTGAGTGAGCCGGCGCTGGCGCGTCTGGCCAGCCAATTGAAACTTGGCGACATCCTGTTATTAGGGGAGGGGGAACTTAAGAGCGGTGGTGCGCGGCGCCCGTCGATTTTGTCCGATGCTGTCGAAGCGCTATTTGGCGCGGTGATGATCGACGGCGGCTTTAATGCCGCGCGCGACGCGGTCGAGCGGGTGTTCAGCGCCGCGCTCACCGAAGTCGATCCCAATACCACCGGTAAGGATGCCAAAACCATGCTGCAGGAGTTTTTGCAGCGCAAGCGTTTACCGCTACCGCAATACACGGTGGCGGCGATACGCGGTGAAGCGCATGAGCAGGAATTCGAAGTCCAGTGCGTAATCGAGCAACTTCACGTGCGCTGCACGGGCAAGGGCAGCAGCCGCCGCCGCGCGGAGCAGGACGCCGCGCGCCAGGCTTACGCGCTCGCCACCGCGTCATGAGCGATAGCGGAACGCGCAGCGGCTACGTCGCCATCGTTGGGCGGCCCAACGCGGGTAAATCCACGCTGCTTAACGCGCTGATCGGCCAAAAAATCAGCATCACCTCGCGCCGGCCACAGACCACCCGGCAAAATATCGCGGGAATCGTCACGCGCGGGCAAGTGCAGTTGGTGTTTCTGGATACCCCCGGTTTTCAAACGGCGTATCGCAGCGGCTTGACGCGCGCCATGGATCGCGGTTTTCGGCATGCGCTAGCGGATGCGCAAGTGGTGATGTGGCTGATCGATGCCAGCGCGCGCGAGGTGCGCGACGATGCGTTATTCGAGCATTTGCGGGGTGCCGCAGCGGTGGTCATCGCGCTCAACAAGATCGACAAAATTACCAATAAAAATAAAATACTTACGCTTATTGAATCATTGCATGCCGCGTATCATCCAGCGGCCATCGTGCCGATCTGCGCGCAACATCGGCAGCACCTCGATACCTTGCTCGATGCGTTGCAGCCGCTGCTTCCGGCACAAGCGTTTTTGTTTGCATCCGAGGAGATCACCACCTCCAGCGTGCGCAGTATCGCGGCGGAAATGGTGCGCGAAAAATTATTTCGCTTGTTGGGGCAGGAATTGCCGTACTCGACCGCGGTGGATATCGATGCGTTCGAAGAAAAGCCCGAACTCACGCGTATCAGCGCGGTGATACTGGTGGACAAGCCGGGGCAAAAGGCCATCGTCATCGGCAAGGGCGGCGAAAAGCTAAAAACCATCGGCAGTGCCGCGCGCAAGGAAATCGAAGCCCTGGTCGGTACCAAGGTGTTCCTGCAATTGTTCGTCAAGGTGAAGCAGTCGTGGGCGGACGATCAGCGGGTGTTACACCGCTTGGGTTTGCCGTAGGTGTGCCATGGCGGCCGGCAAAAGCACTCGCTACAAGGACCAGGCGGGCTATGTGCTGCACAGCTACCCGTATCAGGAAACCAGTCTCATCGTCGAAGTTTTCACGCGTGAGTTCGGGCGGGTGGCGATGGTGGCCAAGGGCGCGAAACGGGCGCACTCGCCGCTGCGTAGCGTGCTGATGCCGTTTCATGCGCTCACACTCGATTGGTCGGGGCGCTCGGAACTCAAAACCCTGCGCAGCGCGGAATGGCGCGGTGCGTTTCGCCTGCTGGTGGGCCGCGCGCTGATTTGCGGGTTTTATTTGAACGAGTTGTTGCTGAAGCTTTTGCATCGTGACGATCCGCACGACGCGTTGTTCGATGCTTACGAGCGCACCCTGCAGACACTGCTCGATGGCGCCGATCAAGCCGTGGCGTTGCGCTGTTTTGAAAAGCGCTTGCTCGCCGAGCTGGGTTACGCGCTGATCCTCGATCACGACGCGCAAACGCACGAACCGCTGCAGGCGCGCCGACAATATCACTACATCGCCGACCGCGGGCCGGTGGCGCTTGGCGTACGCGACAACCCCGGCGGGTTAGAATTGCTTGGTCAAACCTTGATCGACATGCATAACGACGACTACAGCGCGCCGCTCACGCAGCAGCAAAGCAAAAGCCTGATGCGGCGCTTGATCGGGCATTACCTTGGCAATCAAACCTTGCACAGCCGGCAGTTGCTGATGGATTTGCAGGATTTATAGCCCGCCATGACTCGCTTAAGTGTCAATCTTAACAAGGTCGCGCTGGTGCGCAACTCACGCACCCTCGGCATTCCCAGCGTGGTGCGCGCGGGCGAAATCGCGCTCGATGCCGGGGCGCGGGGGTTGACCGTGCATCCGCGGCCGGACGAGCGGCACATCCGGCCGCATGACGTGTACGACCTTGCCGCTCTGGTGCGCGGCCGCGCCAGTATCGAATACAACATCGAAGGCAACCCTTTTGAAAACCTGCTGGACTATGCACGCAAGCTCAAACCGCATCAATGCACACTGGTGCCCGATGACCCCGCGCAATTTACCTCCGATCATGGCTGGGACTTAAAGCGCGATGGTGCGCGGCTCAAACCCATCATCGCCGAAATGAAGGCGCTGGGCACGCGCGTGAGTTTGTTCATGGATGCCGAGCCGAGTGCGATGGTGTTAGCTGTCGAGGTTGGCGCCGACTGTGTGGAGCTTTACACCGAGCCGTATGCCGCGGCATACGGCAAAGCGTCGCAAAATGAAGTGCTCGCGCAATACGCGGCGTCAGCGCGTGCCGCCCAACAAGCCGGCCTGCTGGTCAACGCTGGGCACGATTTGAATCGCGACAATCTTGCGGCACTGATCGCGGCGGCAAAACCGGTCGCGGAAGTGTCGATTGGCCATGCGTTGATCGCTGATGCCATCGAATTGGGGCTCGCCGCCACGGTGCGCGAATATCTGGCCGCCATCGCTCGCGGCGAACAAGGCGACGTATGATCTACGGCATCGGCGTCGATCTGGTCGAGACCTCGCGCATCGAGCGCTTGTTGAACGAATACGGTGAACGTTTTGCGCGGCGCGTGTTGACCGAGCTTGAATGGCCGGGCTACCAGCGCACCAAAAAACCGGTGTTATTTGTCGCCAATCGTTTTGCGGCGAAGGAAGCGTTTTCCAAGGCGATGGGTACCGGTTTTCGTTACCCGGTGACGTTGCAAAATATCAGCGTGGTGCAAAATAAGCTGGGTAAGCCCAGTTACGCGGTGAGTAAGGCCCTGGGCGCGATGATGGCGCACCACGAAATTTGCGGGCACCATCTCACCATCAGCGATGAAAAATCGATGGCCTGTGCGGTTGCGATACTGGAAAAATAGCCGTAGAAAATAATGAATAAAATCAATGGGTTACATTTAGGGCCTGTGATGCTCGATGTGACGGGCACGGCGCTCACGGATGAGGATCGCAGGCGTTTATTGCATCCGCTCACGGGCGGGGTGATTTTATTCACGCGCAATTTCCAGTCGCCGCAACAACTCGCGGCGCTGACTGCCGAGATTCATGGATTGCGTTCGCCGGCGCTGTTTATCGCGGTGGATCACGAAGGCGGACGCGTGCAGCGTTTTCGTGAAGGCTTTACCACGATTCCGGCAATGCGCGAGATCGGCGCATTATGGGAAAAGAACGCCAACAAGGCGCGGCAAATCGCGCAAGACGTGGGCTACGTGCTGGCGGGTGAGCTTAGAGCGCACGGCGTCGATCTTACCTTTGCGCCGGTGCTTGATGTCGACTTCAAACGCAGCAGTGTGATCGGCGATCGCGCGTTTCATGCCGATCCGGACATCATCGCCAACGCCGCGCAGGCCCTGGTGCGTGGATTGAATCTGGGCGGCATGTCCTCGGTGGGCAAACATTTTCCGGGCCACGGCCACGTGCGAGCCGATTCGCATCACGAAGTGCCGATCGACGATCGGCCGTACGGCGATATCGAGCGCAGTGACTTGGTGCCGTTCCGGCGCTTGATCGAGGCGGGCTTGGGCGCGGTGATGCCGGCGCATGTGATTTACCCACAAGTCGATGCCGACCCCGCGGGATTTTCCGAGAAGTGGCTAAAGCAGATTTTACGCAAGCAACTCGAATTCGACGGCGTGATATTCAGCGACGATTTGTCAATGGAAGGCGCCAAGACCGGCAAGGGCGCGGGCGGCGTGGTGGCGCGCGCCAAAGCCGCGTTACAGGCGGGCTGCGACATGGTGCTGGTGTGTAACGACGCCGGCGCGGCCAATGAGTTGCTCGCGGGCCTCGAATACAAAATGCCCGCGGTGGGCCAAGCGCGGCTTGCCACCATGCGCGGACGCGGCACTGTGCATGATATGGCGGCGTTGCAAGCTTTGCCGCAGTACGGCCAGGCGCTGGCATCGGTTAAGGCATTGAGTGCGCGTGAAGGCGACTTGTTTGCGTAGCGTTAAGCGAAAAGCATTCCGGCGGGAGAAACGCAGTGTATCCCGCCGAATTCCGGAAATTTCGCGAACGTCGGGATCAGCTGCGCTCCTCCCGACCTGCAGGATTACGCGTTGAATAAGCTATGAGTGACGCACAACTTCTCGCTTGCAGCCAGTGCAAGCGGCTTGCTGGACACCTCGCGCAAGTGCGCAAGGATTTCCCCGATTACCATGCGCGGCCGGTGCCGCCGTTTGGCGCGCAAGCGCCGAAGTTGCTGATCGTGGGCCTCGCGCCGGGCATGCATGGCGCCAATCGCACCGGCCGTCCGTTCACCGGCGACTACGCGGGCATCTTGCTGTATGAAACGCTGCACAAACACGGGCTGGCGAATCAAGCGCGGGGTGATGATCCCAGCGACGGTTTGAAGCTCAAACATTGCCGCATCACCAACGCGGTGAAATGCTTGCCGCCGCAAAACAAACCGCTGCCGGCCGAAGTCAAGCAATGCAACGGCTATTTGCGCGCGGAAATCGCGGCGCTGCCCAAGGGCGCGACGTTGTTCGCGCTGGGGAACATTTCGCATCAAGCGATTTTGCGTGCGCTGGATTTGAAACTAAAACTGTTTCCGTTCAAGCATGGCGCGTGTCACGAGCTGCCGGGCGGTCAGGCGCTGTTCGACAGTTACCATTGCAGCCGCTATAACACCAACACGCGGCGGCTGACGCCGCAGATGTTCGATGCGGTGGTGGCGGCGATTGCGCGGCGTATTCGTTAGACACGGCTGACGAAAGGCAAGAAGTGCGTTCGCGCCTGGATAGGATTGGCGCGAACGCTCTTTTAGGACGGATGTATTGGTGAACCTTCGGCATGGCGGAAACTGAACCGACCTCACTGCAGAGTACGCTCACCGGGCTGCCGCACCTGCCCGGCGTCTACCGCATGCTCAACGCCGCGAGTGACGTGCTTTATGTCGGCAAAGCGCTGGATCTCAAAAAGCGCGTGTCCTCGTACTTCCAAAAAACCGCGAATTTATCGCCGCGCATTCAGTTGATGGTGGGGCAGGTGAGCGATGTCGAGTTCACCGTCACGCGCTCCGAAGGCGAGGCACTGCTCCTCGAAAACAACCTGATCAAAGGTTTAAGTCCGCGCTACAACATCTTGTTTCGCGACGATAAGTCGTACCCGTACCTGGCGATCACCGGGCACAAATTTCCGCGGCTGGGTTTTCATCGCGGCGCGCTGGACAAGCGCCACCAGTATTACGGTCCGTTCCCCGGCGCGGGGGCGGTGCGCGAAAGCATTCAGTTGCTGCAAAAGGTGTTTCGGTTGCGCACCTGCGAGGACTCGGTGTTCGCCAACCGCTCGCGGCCGTGTCTGCTGTATCAGATTCGCCGCTGCACCGCGCCTTGCGTCGGCCACATCGCCGAGGCCGACTACGCACGTGATGTGCGCAGCGCGACGTTGTTTCTCTCCAGCAAGGAAGATCAGGTGATTGAGGAGTTGATCGCGCGCATGCACGCGGCTTCCGAGGCTCGGCACTACGAAGACGCGGCGCTTCATCGCGATCAGGTGTCGGCTTTGCGCGCGGTGCGCGAAAAGCAATATGTCGAGGACGTCACTGGCCGCGACGCCGACGTGATCGCCTGCGCGCGCGAAGGCAATGTCACTTGCGTCAACCTGGTGATGATCCGCGGCGGACGGCACTTGGGCGATCACAACCATTATCCACGCCACGCTGATGCAGTGGAGGACGCGCAGGTGATCGAAGCGTTTATCAGCCAGCACTATCAGCATCACGGCGTGCCGCCGCTGATACTGGCACGGCAAGCGCCGGATGTCGACGATCTTGAACGAGTGTTGGCCGAGCATGCCGGCCACAAAGTGCAAATTGTCACGCGGCCCACCGGCCCGCGCCGGGTATGGCTGGAGATGGCGGAAAAAAACGCCGCCATCGGCGCCAGGCACACGGCGGGTTTGCAGGCCAATCAAGAAGCGCGCCTCGCCGCGCTGCAACAAGCGCTTAACCTGCCGGAATCCGTGCAGCGCTTTGAATGTTTCGACATCAGTCACACCATGGGCGAGGCGACGGTCGCGTCGTGCGTGGTCTATGACCAATCGGCGATGCAAAAAAGTGATTACCGGCGTTTTAATATCACCACGCCGGTGGCGGGGGATGACTACGGCGCGATGCGCGAAGTGCTGGAGCGGCGTTACCGGCGGCTGGTTGCGGGTGAGGGCAAAATGCCCGACGTGGTGTTGATCGATGGTGGTAAAGGGCAGCTCGGTATTGCGCAAGCGGTGATGGATGAACTCGGTGTGAGCGACGTGACGCTGGTCGGTGTTGCCAAAGGCGAGGACCGCAAAGCGGGATTGGAGGCGTTGTGGATGCCGGGGCGCGAGACGCCTTATCTGCTCGGGCCCGAGCACCCGGGGTTGCACCTGGTGCAGCAAATCCGCGATGAAGCCCATCGCTTTGCGATTACCGGGCATCGCGCGCGACGCGGCAAATCGCGCTCACAATCACCGTTAGAAAATATTGTGGGCGTGGGCGCCAAACGGCGGCAGCGGCTGCTGGCGCATTTCGGCGGCTTGCGCGGTCTGCAGGCGGCTAGTGTTGACGATCTGGCGAAAATCGAAGGCGTGAGCCGTGCGCTGGCCGAGAAAATCTATTCCGAACTGCACTGACGGGTTACACTCGCAACAAAAAAGCGTACTATCGTCATGCCGAACAATCTCGCGAACTGGCTGACTTGGCTGCGGATCAGTTTGATCCCGCTATTCGTCGGCATTTGTTATTTCGAAAAGAGCTGGGTGTCCGCGGCGAATCAAAACTTGGTGG
>VGIF01000134.1 GCA_016868015.1 Betaproteobacteria bacterium | reverse complement strand
CAGCAACGCATAACGAGAGTCTAACCAATTGATTCAATTGAATATTTTTTTAGGCACGTTTGCAACGCAACACCTTTTCTGAAATAATGCGCGGTCTTTCACGTTAGGGTGCGTCATGGCACAAGCCGCCCGTCTAATCAAAAAATATCCCAACCGCCGTCTCTACGACACCGAGACCAGCGCCTACATCACTTTGGGTGATGTGAAAAAGCTCGTGCTTGAAAACACCGAGTTCAAGGTCGAAGACGCCAAGACCAAGGAAGATCTGACGCGCAGCATCTTGCTGCAGATAATCCTCGAAGAAGAAACCGCCGGCGCACCGATGTTTTCCAGCGACATGCTGGCGCAGATCATTCGCTTTTACGGCCACGCCATGCAAGGCATGATGGGCAGCTTTCTGGAAAAAAATGTCCACACCTTCATGGACATCCAAAAGCGCATGCAGGAGCAATCGAGCCACCTGTATGGCGCCAACCCCATGCTAAACGCCGAAGCCTGGAACGAGTTCGTCAAAATGCAAGGCCCGGCGATTCAAGGCCTGATGGGCCGCTATCTCGAACAAAGCGCCAACGCGTTCGTTGAAATGCAAAAGCAAATGCAAAACCAAACACGCAACATGTTCGGCGGCTTTCCGTTCGGTGGGTTTGGCGCGACACCGGGCAAAGACGGCGATAACAAAAATTAGGTCTTAGTCCCAGCATGCCGGCGAAAAAAGTCGGATTCGTTTCGCTCGGCTGCCCCAAGGCGCTGGTCGATTCCGAGCGCATCTTGACGCAACTGCGCGCCGAGGGTTATGCCATTTCGCCCTCGTATAACGACGCCGATTTGGTGGTGGTCAACACCTGCGGCTTTATCGATTCGGCCGTCGAGGAGTCGCTCGAGGCCATCGGCGAAGCGCTCGCCGAAAACGGCAAGGTGATCGTCACCGGCTGCCTCGGCGCCAAGGGCAGCATCGTCAAGGACACGCACCCCAAAGTACTGGCGGTCACCGGCCCGCACGCCACCGACGAAGTGATGCAAGCGGTGCACAAACACCTGCCGCACACGCACAACCCGCATGTCGATTTGATTCCCCCTGTGCGTGATATTGGCATAAAACTCACACCCAAGCATTACGCGTATCTCAAAATCGCCGAAGGTTGCAATCACCGCTGCACCTTTTGCATCATTCCCTCGATGCGAGGCGATCTGGTGAGCCGCCCCATCGGCGATGTCATGCAAGAGGCGGAAAATCTGGTCAAAGCCGGTGTCAAGGAGTTGCTGGTGATTTCGCAAGACACCAGCGCCTATGGTGTTGATGTCAAATACCGCACCGGCTTCTGGGGCGGGCGGCCGCTTAAAACGCGCATGACAGAACTTGCGCGAGCGCTGGGGGCGTTGGGCGTGTGGGTACGCTTGCATTATGTTTATCCTTATCCGCATGTGGATGAAGTGATTCCCCTGATGGCCGAGGGCAAAATCCTGCCCTATCTCGATGTGCCGTTTCAGCACGCGAGCCCACGGATTTTGAAGCTGATGAAGCGCCCCGCGAATACTGAAAACACGCTCGCGCGCATTAAGGCCTGGCGCGCAATGTGCCCGGCGCTCACCATCCGCAGCACGTTTATCGTCGGTTTTCCGGGAGAGACCGAAAGCGAATTTCAAGCGCTGCTTGATTTTCTGGAGCAAGCGCAATTGGATCGAGTCGGCTGCTTTGCGTATTCACCAGTCGAAGGCGCGGCCGCCAATGCACTGCCCGACCCCCTGCCCGACGACGTGCGCGAGGAACGCCGCGCGCGCTTCATGCAAACTCAGGAAAAAATTTCCAGGGCGCGGCTGAAACAAAAAGTCGGTCAAACAATGACGGTGCTCGTCGATAGTGTTGAAGGCGGCAAAGCCATCGCGCGCTCCAGCGCCGATGCGCCGGAAATCGACGGCACGGTAATCATCGCCAAACCCGGCGCGGTTAAGCCCGGCGACTTCGTCCAGGTCACCATCAGCCGCGCCGGCGCGCATGATTTGCATGCAAGGCAAATAAAAATATTCAATCCAATCAAATACTTATGATAAACCGCCTGCGGCACTGGGCAAAAGCGCTCAAAGCGCAAACAGTGACGCTATGGTTTTGTTATCGCGATCCGCAAACGCCTTTGATGGCAAAGCTGCTGGCGATCGCAGTGGTTGCTTACGCGTTTAGTCCGATCGATTTCATCCCCGATTTCATCCCGGTGCTGGGGTTTCTTGACGATGCCCTGCTGCTGCCGGTCGGCATTTGGCTGGCGCTGAAATTCATCCCCAAACCGGTGTACGACAAATGCCGCGGCAAGGCCGATCAATGGCTCGCCGAAAACAACGCCAGACCCACCAACTGGCTGGCGGCAGCGATTATTGTGCTGTTGTGGGTTGCGCTTGCCTGGTTGTGTTGGAAGTGGTTTTTTGCCTGAGCGCACATGCCAAAACGAGGATAAGTGCGCTCATGCTTCGACACGCTTGCCATGCATTGTGTTGCGCGCGTCGAAACTTTGATGCCGATGACATCGTTATAATGCGGCGATCATGGCCAACAAACCAAGACGCCCGCAATTCAAACGGCCAGCGCTAACCGCTTCGGCGTGGCGGGAGTGGATGATGATTTTGCTGCCGCTCATCCTCATCCTCGGCGGTTTGATTTTTGTGGCGACACGTTTTCTCGCCCCGCCGCCGCCCAAAAACATCACCATCACCACCGGCGGCGAAGGCGGCGCTTATCACCAGTTCGCGCGGCGATATCAAGCCGCGCTCAAACAACACGGCATACACCTCGAGATCAAAACCTCCGCCGGCTCCCTGCAAAATCTTGAACGCTTGCGCGGCACCACGCCGCAGGCCAGCGTCGCTTTCGTGCAAGGCGGCACCACCCAGCCCGAGGATTCCAACAATCTGCTCTCGCTGGGGCGGCTGTTTTACGAACCGCTGTGGGTGTTTCATCGGTTAAAGGACGACATCGAACGCCTGGCCCCCTTGCAGGGCAAAACCATCGCCGTGGGCGCAAGCGGCAGCGGCACGCGCATACTGGCGCTGCAACTGCTGGAAGCGGCCGATGTCAGCGCCGCCAATTCCACCCTGGTCGAGGCCCCCGGCGCGAGTGCCGCCGCGGCGCTGCTCAAGGGCGAAGTCGATGCCGCCTTCTTTGTCGCCGCGCCCGATGCCGAAATCGTGCAAAAACTGCTGCGCAGCGACGGCGTGCGCCTGATGAATTTCTCACAAGCCGAAGGCTACGCGCGGCGCTTTCCGTGGCTTGCGCGCATCGTGCTGCACAAGGGGGTGATCGATTTCGGGCAGCATATTCCCGCGCGCGACGTCGAACTGGTGGCGGCGGTGGCGCTGCTCGCGGTACGCGACGACGTGCACCCCGCGCTGCAATTCGCGCTGGCACAGGCCGCCGCCGACGCCCACCGCGGGCCGGGCATTTTTAATGCCGAGCGGCATTTTCCTCAAGTGCAAAGCAGCGAGCTGCCGATGAGCGATATCGCCGAACGCTTTCACAAAAATGGCCCGCCCTTGCTGCAACGTTATTTGCCATTTTGGCTGGCGGTGTGGCTGGACCGGCTGCTGGTGCTGCTGATTCCGCTGATCGCGATCCTGGTGCCGTTGTTCAAGTTTTTGCCGGCGATCTACGACTGGAAAGTACGGCGGCCGATCTGGAAATGGTACGACGCGCTGCATAAACTCGAAACCGCCATGGCCGATCACCCTGAAAACCATCAACAGCACGTGGCGGAAATCCAGCGCATCGACGAGGGCGTGTCAGCCATGCCGATGCCGCTCACCTATTCCGATCCGCACTACCAACTGCGCGCGTACGTCGAGTACGTACAGCGGCGGTTGGAGGGTTATGAAGGCGCAACCGAGTGAACCGTAACCGGTGAACAGTGAACCGTAACAACCCGCAGCGGTCCATTCACTGTTCACTAAAAAAGCCTTCCACCTCGGCCAATTCCCGCGTGCGTTTCATCGGCGGCAGGCTGCGCCAAATGCGCTTGCCGTAAGGCTTATCCACCAGGCGCGGGTCGCAAATCATCAGCACGCCGCGATCGGTTTCGTCGCGTATCAAACGCCCGGCGCCTTGCTTTAACGTAATCACCGCCTGCGGCACCTGGTATTCCATAAAGGCGCTGCGGCCCTCGCGGTTCATTTTGGCGATGCGCGCGGCAAGCACCGGGTCGTCGGGCGGTGAAAACGGCAGCCGGTCGATCACCACCACCGACAGCGCATCGCCGCGCACATCCACACCCTCCCAGAAACTCTGGCTCGCCACCAGCACGGCGTTGCCGAGCTCGCGAAAACGTTCCAGCAACTCGGTGCGCGAGCCTTCGCCTTGCAGCAACACGGGATAATCGAGGCCGCGCGTCTTGAACTCATCACGTAACAATTCACACGCCTCGCGCATCGCGCGCAAACTGGTGAACAGCAAAAACGCCCTGCCCCGGCTCGCCATCAGCACCGGCAGCGCGGCTTTGACCACTGCGGCGGTGTACTCACGCGTGTTGGGGTTGGGTAAGCTTTTCGGCACATAGAGCAGCGCTTGATGTTCGAAATCGAAGGGGCTGGGCCAAGTGGCGGTGTTGGCATCCTCCAAACCGAGCTCGCCGCAGTAATGCTTGAAATCGCCGTTGACCGACAGTGTGGCCGAGGTGAACACCCAGGCGCGCGAAGTCTCACTCACCTGCTTGCGAAAAATCTCCGCGATCGATAACGGCGTGGCATGCAACTGCAAAGAATGCCCGAAAATTTCCAGCCAGCGCACATAGTTGTCGTCTTGCCCCGCTTTTTCGTTATTTCGCCAGCACTCGACGCGGTGCTTCAGATCGCGTGCGCGTTCGCTGCAGTTCTTTAACCCCTCGCTGCGCGCGGCTTGCGATTCGAGCAGCGACGCGGTCAACGACAGCCGTTCGCACAGCGTGTTTAACGCATCATCGAAATCCTCGCGCTCGTGAATGGCACCTGCCGCCAGACGGCCGCTATCCTCCGGGCGCGATAAGCGCAAATCACGCGCCGCTTTTTCCAGCACCATCGCCGCATCGGGCAGATCGGCAAAGTCGCGCGCGGCGGCGAGCGCCTCCACCCGCGTATCGCGCGCGAGTTCCAGCAACTGCGAGGTCGACACTGACTCGCCGAAAAACAAGCTCGCGGTTTCCGGCAACTGATGCGCCTCGTCGAAGATCACCGTGTTGCACGCGGGCAGCAACTCCGAAACGCCCTCGTCGCGCAGCGCTACGTCGGCAAAAAACAAATGGTGATTTACCACCACCACGTCGGCTTCCATCGCCTGCTTACGCGCGCGCATGACAAAACATTTGTCGTGATGCTCGCAGTTGGAGCCCAGGCAGTTGTCGCGCGTGGAGGTCACCTGCGGCCACACACTCGCCGTTTCCGGCACCTCGGCCAAATCCGCCTTATCGCCGCTTTGCGTTTGCCGCGCGAAGCTCGCGATCACTTGCAGGTAACGCGTGTCTTCGCGCGTGGCAAAGCGCCCATCGCTTTGCG
Source organism: Betaproteobacteria bacterium (assembly GCA_016868015.1). Taxonomy (GTDB): domain Bacteria; phylum Pseudomonadota; class Gammaproteobacteria; order Burkholderiales; family SG8-41; genus UBA5216. The sequence goes on along the minus strand of VGIF01000134.1, from coordinate 7,090 downwards.
CGCGCGCGAGGTGATAGTGGCACACGTAATTCGCGCGCCCCTTCAACAACGCCACCGACACCGGCGCGCGCAACGCCTGACGCACGGTGGGGATATCGCGATCGAACAACTGATCCTGCAACGTCTTGGTGCCGGTGGAGATAATCACCTTGCCGCCGGACAAAAAAGCCGGCACCAGATACGCAAACGTCTTGCCCGTGCCGGTGCCGGCCTCGGCGATTATAAGCTTCTGATTTTTAATGGTTTTTTGTATGGCCTCGGCCATCTCGACTTGGCCGGCGCGGGCGCGGAAGTGGGGCACGATGGCGGCTAGCGCGCCCTGCGCGGCGAAAACGGTTTGGAGTTCGGACACGGCGCGAGTTTAGCGCGGCAAGGCATGACTGACCACAACGACGCTGACTTACAGCGGGGGCCGCCTTGAGAATTGTGCTTTCCCTTGTTCAAACACGATGCCGGGCATGGCTGGGCAGGGGCTCGCATGGCCCTCGCACGGCTGTGCACGCGAAATTTGCCAAGGTCGCACAATGACACGTCTTCCACCCAGCGCATTGACTCGCCACCCGCCACCGCGCCGCCCCATGCGCGTGCAATTTCGCCAGCACCTGTGCCACAATTGCCTGATGCAATGGGCGAAGAATAGAAATCCCCTATAGCAAGTATCGTGCAAGCGGTTTAGTCCAACAAGGTTTATCTGTCGCGGAGGTGCTCGTGGTTCACATCAGCTTGGCGGCGCGACAGATAAACGCTATTCGTTAGGCCACACGGTAGCCCCCTTCCCTTTCGCCGAGACTCTGTGTAGACTGCCACACACATTCGGAGGTGGCACATGGCAACCAATCTTTCCCTCGATCCAGAGCTACTGGACCGCGCATTCGAGCTCAGCGGCGAACGCACTAAGAAGGCGGCTGTCACTCGCGCGCTGCAGGAGTTCATTGCTCGACGAAGACAGCGCAGAGTCGCAGATTTGCTGGGAACGCTGCAGTGGGATGAGTCGTTTGACTACAAGGCCGAGCGCAAGCGCCCGTGAGCCTGCTCGTCGACACGAGTGTCTGGTCGCTCGGGCTGCGGCGTGACGCCGAGTCACCACTACCGCAGGTTCAGGCCCTGCGACAAGCACTTCTTGGAGACGAAATCGTCGTTACTACGGGCTTGGTTCTTCAAGAGCTTCTTCAGGGCTTCACCGGCCCGCGCGGTCATGCGCAGATCGTAGAGGCCTTTGTAGCCTTGCCCATGATCCATCCAGATCGCAACGACCACATCGCCGCCGCTGAACTGCGCAATATGTGCCGTCGCGGCGGCGTTCAACTGAGCACTATCGATGCACTGCTTGCTCAGCTATGCGTGCGCCACAAGCTCACCCTTCTCACCACGGACAATGACTTCACCCACGCGGCTAGGCACTGCAAGCTGTCGGTATGGAAGTAACGTCGAAGTCTGCGTGCGTGTGGCCAACCCGTCGGTCGAGGCGACCCGCAACGGCATGGGTGTTGATTGTCCGTTCCGGAGCCCCGTGCCGCCGCGGGCGCCTCACCTCCAACGTTGGGCGTCATAGAACGATTCATGCTTGCTGACCTCAGAGCAATAAAGTTTGACTCGTTCGCCGTTGATCGTGATGGCAACCTCGCTCTCTTTGCTACTGCTGGCGAGGGTTTTTTTCCAGCGTCAGTTGCGAAACACCACATGCATCACTTCGCCCATACCGAATGAACGTGAACGCAGTGTCCGAAGCAACGTGACCGCTGATTCCGGTCGAACGCGACCGATTTTTGGACACTGCCGGAATCGTCGGTCACGATCAGGATGCCCAAGGCAGGTCGATCGGTTGGCCATCCGGAAAAAACACCGCTACCGGTGAAACCGATAACACGCCAACGAGTTCGAGCGGCCCGTCACCGATATTGATGATCTGGTGCGGGACGTTACGCGGTATCGCCAGCGTCGTGTCCTGGCCGAATCGTTGCACCTTCCCCTCGATGTGTAGTTCACCGTTTCCGCTCTGGATCAGCACCACCTCCTCACAGTCATGGCGGTGTGGCGGGGTCGCGCTACCGGGGGCGATGCTTTGCTTCCATATTGAGAGATGCTTCAGGCCATTTTGCGAGCCAGCCAAGGTCACGTGTTCGATGCCGGGCAATGCCGCGCGGGGGAGTTCCGAGTTTTGGATCACATACATGTTTGTCTCCTTCAAGGGGTTGGGCTGGACCTGTGTCGGACTTCGGCGCTGTTCTCCGAATCCGATGGCACCCATTCTGGCCGCGAATGATTGACGTGTGAACGGCATTAGCTGTCATAATATTGAGGAATATATTTCACTAATCGAGTGGGGGCACATTTGATGGCCAGTCTTGACCTGATCGTCTCGTTTGCCGCGGCCGCACGCCATGCAGGATTCGCGCGCGCGGCACGTGAGCTTGGTCTGTCCCCTTCAGCGGTCGCCAAGAACATCGCCAGCCTAGAGGCGCAATTGGGCATGCGCCTGTTTCATCGCACTACGCGGCAGGTAATCTTGTCGCAAGACGGCGAGGATCTCTACGCACGCTGCAAGCGCATTCTGGAGGAGGTGGAATCGCTCGAGACAGCCGCGGCGGACGCGCGCACCGGGCCACGCGGCACGCTGCGTATCGATATGCCCGTCACGTATGGCCGCCAGGTCGTCTTGCCGGTACTGACAAGACTGATGGGACGCTACCCGGAGTTGAAGATCGATGCGCGTTTTTCCGATCAGGTCGTCGACATAGTCAAGGAGGGGCTCGACGCGGCGGTACGCATTGGTCCGCTTGCCGATTCGAATCTCGTTGGGCGCATGTTCGATCAGCAAGCCATTTGGACTTGCGCGAGTCCTTCCTACCTCGCGCGGCACGGCAAGCCCGAGTCGCCAGACGCCCTGTCTGCGCACACGTGCCTGTTGTTTCGCCTTCCCTCGAGCGGCCGGGATCGGCCGTGGCAGTTTCGAGTCGACCAGCGCGACGCCTCGTTAATGCCAGATAGCGGCATGCGGCTAGGCGATGGTGAAGCGCTTGTGCAGGCTGCGGCGGCTGGACTGGGCCTCATACAAGCGCCAAAGTACATGGCAGAGCATGAGGTAAAACGCGGAAAGCTCGTACAGATACTGCAGCGATACAGACCGGCCCCGCTGCCCATTTCACTGGTGTATCCGAGCTATCGCCACATCCCGTTCCGGGTGCGTGCACTTGCCGACGCGCTCGCCGAGCGATCAAATCCCGCATAACTGCAGATAGAACACACAGGCCGCCGGCGGATCGCTGGCTTTCGCTGTCGTGATGGCCCGCCGCGAAGTTCAGATGGAGCGGCCACGACGCGAACACGAACCTTGCGTTTCTCAGCATTTCGGGTGCACCCGGCTTAAGTGCCATAAATAGCGAAAAACTTCAGCAGCCCTTGAAAAAGCGAACCGTTTTCTGTGAAAAGACGATTGCCCGACGCCGCGTGACGTCCCGATGAATTTGGCGGATACTGCACGCGCAGCCAGCCGATGGTCCACCAGCGAGGAGAAAGCTTATGCAAGCGCATCGTTGTCCGGTTCGGTATTTGGTGCTTTGTGCGGCACTGTGGCCGGCGGCGGCCGCCGCTCAGAGCGGGCCGTTTCCCATAAAGCCGCTGCGCGTGATCGTGCCGTTCCCGCCGGGCGGCAGCGTGGACTTTAACGCGCGCGCCATCAGCGACCGTTTCGCGGAGCATCTTGGCCAGCCGATCGTGGTGGATAACCGCGGCGGCGCCTCGGGCACCATCGGCAGCACCGCCGCGGCGCGCAGCGCCCCCGACGGTTACACGCTGGTGTTGCAGAGCGTGCCGTTCGTGACCGCGGTCGTTTTGTACAAGAACGCGGGCTACGATCCGCTTCAGGATTTCGCGCCGATCTCGCTCATGTCCAATGTGCCGATGGCGCTCACGGTGCATCCGTCGCTGCCGGTGCGCACGGTGGGCGAGCTGATCGCGTTGGCACGCGCGCGCCCCGGCGAGATCAATTACGCCGGCTCGGGCGTCGGCAGCAACTCGCACATCACCGGTGAGCTGTTTAACATGCTGGCGAAAACATCCCTCGTGCCGATCCAATACAAGGGCGGCGGGCCCGCGCTGGCGGCGGTGGTGTCCGGCGAGGTCCAGGTGGGCTTTTCCAACATTCCGCAAAGCGCGCTGATGGTCGCCGCCAAGCGGCTGCGGCCGATTGGGGTGAGCAGTTTGAAGCCTTCACCCGCGCTGCCGGGCGTGCCGCCGGTGGCGGAGGCGGGCTTGCCGGGCTTTGAGTTTTCAGCCTGGCATGGGCTGCTCGCGCCGCGGGGTACGCCGCCGGCGATCGTCGATCTGCTTAACCGCAAGCTCATCGACACCATAGCCGATCCGGTGGTGGTGGCGCGCTTTCAGAAGGGCGATCTCGAGCCCGTCACCACCACGCCGGGCGCCTACACCGAGTTTCTGCGTAAAGAACTGGAGAAGTGGCGCCAGGTGATACGCGATCGCAATATACGCGCGGAGTAGCCGGCTCGATTGCAAGCCACGGGCTGATGAATCTTTTTGTCATTCGTGACGGAGCAACATCGTTCGCCTTGAGTTTGCCGAAGGGCAGCAGGGCTTCGATGCTTCGACTGGCTGAGCATCAGCGCGAACGGTGCAATGATTTTTAAGTGGATGGATAAGCATCACAACCACGCTTCAGAGAATTATCATGCGATTCACTCCTTGTGTTTTGTCTGCCGTGCTCGGCTTGGGATTGTTGCCCGAGTGGGTTAATGCCGCCGACCCCGCCGATCGCTACCCCAGCCGGCCGATACGTATCGTGGTCGGCACCACGCCCGGCGCGACACCGGACGTGCTGGCGCGCCTGATCGGCACCAAAATCAGCGACAACTGGGGCCAGTCGGTGGTGATCGAAAACCGCATGCCCGCCGCCATCGGCTACAACGCAGTGGCGAAATCGACGCCGGATGGTTACACCTTGTTGCTGGCCGCGCCGAGCCTGGCCATTCAGACCGTGGTGACGCCGCACCTGCCCTACCACGCGCTGAAGGATTTTGTGGGCGTCAGCGAGATCGGTTTTTCCAACGTGGTAGTGGTGGTCGGGCCCGGCTTGGGGGTTAAGTCGTTAAAGGAGCTCGTCGAGTACGCCAAGGCGCGGCCGGGCAAAATCTTTAACGCAACCGGCGTGGTCGGCGGCGCTGATCATTTGACCGCCGAGCGCTTTAAATATTTTGCCGGCATCAAGGCCTCGCACGTGAGCTTCAAGGGCAGCGTCGAAGCCCTGATCGAAGCCTCGGCCGGGCGTGCGCACTTTAGTTCGACCGGGTTGGCGGCAGCGATGCCGCTGATTCAGGCCGGAAAGTTGATCCCGTTGGTGCAATACGTGCCGATACTGCCCGATGTGCCCATCGCCGCCGACGTGGTGCCGGGCTGGAGGCCGATGGGCGCACAATCCGTCGTCGTGCGCACCGGCACGCCGATGGCGATCCGGCAAAAGTTAAGCCGGGAAGTGCGTCGCATTCTGGCGCTATCCGATATTCGCGAGCGGCTCGGTGCGGTGGCGTTTTACATCACGCCCTCGACGCCGGAAGAGCACGACAAAAAAATACGCGAGGACATCGCGGCATTCGCGGCGATCGTGAAGCAGATCGGATTGCAGGTAAACTGATCGGGCCGCCCGCCGCAAAACACGACTGCCATCGCACCGGGGCTGGCAGAATTTCGTAAGTATTTGATTTTATTGCATTTTTTAAAAGACATATGCCGCGCACTTTGATTAGCTCCGGCTCCAGCTTCGAACGCGACATCGGCTATTCACGCGCGCTGGTGCAAGGCGATTGGGTGTTTGTCTCCGGCACCACCGGCTTTGATTACGCGACCATGACGATCGTCCAGGACATCGAAGCGCAAACCGAGCAGTGCTTTAAAAATATCGAAGCCGCGTTGCGGCAAGCGGGCGCGAAGTTCAGCGACGTGGTGCGCGTGATCTACTTACTGCCTAACGCGGCGGATTTCCCCAAGACGTGGCCGATCTTGAAAAAATACTTCGGCGAGGTGCGCCCCGCTTCCACCATGATGAGCGTTGGGCTTGCCGACCCGCGCATGAAAATCGAGATTGAAGTCACCGCGCTCAAGGGCGCTGTGTGAAGTTCCCGAACGCGCCACGGCCCCGATAGCCCGCTGCGCTGCGTGCGCGGCAAATCAGGCTTAGTCGTGCGCATCGTTGCGCAAAAAATCCGCCGCCACACGCTCGACGGCGGATTTTATGTTTGCCGCATGCCCCGCGCACCGAAGCGACGTTTATTCATCGGCTTCAGGCAAAATTTAAGTCTTTGATTTAATTACACTTTTAATGCTTCGGCATTTTTGCTTCATCCGCCACTTTAGCCCACTTCACGATATCGCTTTTGATGATCCCCGGCAGGTCGGCAAAGGCACGCACTTCGGGTTCGGCGCCTTCGGCGGCGAAACGCTTGGCCGCTTCGGGTGATTTAAGGATCGCGGCAATTTCCGCGTTGAGCTTGGCGAGGATCGGCCTGGGGGTGCCACCGGTCGCGGCCCAGCCCCACCAAATCGCCGCGTCATAACCGGGCAGCCCGGCTTCGGCCACGGTGGGCACATCGGGCAAAATCGGCAGCCGCTGCGGGTTGCTCAACGCGAGCGCCCGCAATTTGCCCCCGCGGATATGCGGCAGCGCGGTCACCACCGTTGGCGTGCCCATGTGCACATGGCCACCCAGGATATCGGTGATCGCCGGGCCGCCGCCTTTATACAGCGCGATACTCGCTTCGATGCCCGCGTGGCTGCGGAACATTGCCGATACAAAGTGATTAAAACCGCCCGCCGAGGCGATGGTCAGAAAATTCGGCTTGGCTTTGCCCACCGCGATCAGCAGTAGTGTCCGGACGTTGAGTGCCCGAAACGTGCTAATTGGTTGATTGTAAATAAATAACAGATGATTTTTTCTGGTCTCGATTTGAACAGCGTTTTCTCGATTTGCGATCCTGCGAGCAACTCACTCGCAGGAGATATCGATGAACCTGGGCAAACTCGTGTTCGCGCAACTCACGCAGCACATTCCGTTGACGACGTTTCGTCGTTGCGTGGCGCGCTA
>VGIF01000133.1 GCA_016868015.1 Betaproteobacteria bacterium | reverse complement strand
GCCATTGGATCAACTGCTTAACAAAATCGTCGCCGACGAAATTCCGGACATGTCCGCTAACCAATTGAATTTATTCGATTAACGTCCGGACACTACTGACTTAATTTATTACTTAATTGCATGCTTTACGGACCTGGCCGATTATTTTAATTAAAATCCTTTAAATACAGACAGTTAAAATATTAATCGGGCTCGTTAATAGCCAGTGTAAAGTTTTCCGACAAGTCGGCGAGCCCGAAGGTGACTCAATTTTTTCGCCGCCAGTTGAGGGGCGGCGAGCAACGAGCGGCGTGGTTTTTACCGTGTGCACAATGCACTACGGTCGCAGCACCGGTCCAGCTGGGTGTTACGCCCCCCCCTCAAAATGAAAAAAGACGGGCCGATCGACCCGTCTTGCAAGGGCTAACGCGGCGGCGGCCGAGCCGCCCCGCTGCTTACTTGATCACTTGCACGGTGCTTGTAGTGCTGTTGCCAGCCGCGTCGGTTGCCGTCACCGCGATGGTGTGGGTGCCGGCAGCGGTTTTATTGGTGTTCCAGTTGTAAGAGAGGCTGCCGCCGGAAACCGTGGTCATCAGTTTGCCGTTAATAAACAATCTGATGTTGGCCACGCCGATATTGTCGGTCGCTGCCGCGGCGATGTTCAGATTGCGCGCGGTGATCTTGCTACCATGCACGGGGCTGCTGATGGTGACGGTGGGCGCAACGGTGTCCGCGCTGTTACGCACCGTGACATTGATGGTGGGCGATGCCGGGTAGTTGCCGGCGGCGTCGTAGGCATAGGCAACCATCGTTGCACTGCCGTCGGGCACTTGCGTCGAATCCCAGGAAAACGCGAAGGGTGCCGCGGTGTCGCTCGCCACCTGGGTGCCATTCACCACCAGGTCGACCCGCGTAACCCCGACATTGTCCATGGCGCTCGCGTCCACCGCGACCAAACCCGACACCGTCGCATTGGCCGTGGGCGCGCCGATCGATACCGTGGGCGCGGTCGTATCGCGCGGCTGCGCGGCGGCGGCGGCCAACACCGCGGCACCGGCATCGACGCGGCCCACGCCGTAATACTGATCCCAGCCCGCGGCGCCCAGATCCACCACAGTCGACTTGAGCAGATGTTCGATGTCGGCGGGCGCGAGGTTCGCGTTGGCGGCCATCATCAGCGCGATGGTGGCGGCCGTGGCGGGACTCGCGAACGAGGTGCCGGAAACGGCGCCGTAGCCGCCGCCGCGGGAGGTGGTCCAAATCCCCGCGCCCGGCGCGGCAACGTCCACATGCGGGCCGTAGGTTGACCAACTGGTACGGGCGTCATTGCTGTCGGTGGCGGCAACGGTGATGATGGTGTCGGTGGCCGGCGTGTTGTCCAATGTACCGCTGTTGCCCGCCGCCAGCACCGTGAGGCCGCCCTTGTTCTTGAAATACTGCGCGGCGCTTTGCACCGTTGAAAAACCCGTCATCGCATAGCTCACATTGGCGACCCGGGCGCCGTTATCGGCGGCGAAGGTCAGGCCTTGCGCCACCGTGCTGGCGTAACCGTAGCCGGCGGTATCGCTGATGCGTATCGGCATGACCCTGGCGCTCGCCGCAAGCGAGGCCACGCCCACGCCGTTGTTGCTCGCCGCGGCGACCACCCCCGCCACCCGGGTACCGTGGCCATGCACGTCGGCGGTGTTGGCGTTGTTGTCGTAGGTGTTCCAACCCGGCACCAACTGGCCCTGCAAATCTTCGTGAGCGGCATCCACGCCGGTGTCCAGCACCGCCACCGTGATACCGCTGCCTGTCGACGTATTCCACGCGCTCGGGGCGTTCATTTTACCCAGGTGCCAGGCATTGACATAGTAGGTATCGTTGAGCAAGTTATTGGGCGCCACCGCGGCATCCACTTCGGCAAATTTAAGATGAGGATGACGCTTGAGCAGGTTCGCCACCGCTTTTTCCGACGCCTGTGGCGGCAACTCGACAATGTGAATGTTCAACTGTTCAATGCGCGCGGCGGATCTGCCACCATGCGCTTTCAAGATTTTATCCAGATGCGCCGCGGGCAGGCCGGCACGCGGCTGCACCAGCACACGGCCTTTAGCCCGTTGCTGGGCTTCGGCTGCAAACACAGTACCGCCAAAGCTCATGCCAGTGGCCAGGCTCAAGGCAGATAGAAAGACCGAAATGGATGTGGTGCGCGATGCGCTCGAACTGGACACTATTTGTTTCCCCCTATTCAGTGGGCATACCTTGAACAGAGAGACAGCACGAACGTCAGTGGTGCATTGCAAGCCGCAACCTGCGGCAAGCACCGCTCTGGCGTGGCCGCGCGATCGGCACCTTCGGCGCCCATCGTGCGATTCCTGGCGGTCCCGCTGTCTTTGGGTAAAACCCGTTAGACCGGTGACTTTGCGTCCCCACCTTTCGATGGGTTTGCCTTTATCAGCAACGTGGGCGAGGATAAGGGCGGCAACTTGGCCGGGTCAATCGCGCAATGTGCAGGAATTCACGCGCATCACCAAAAAGCACCGCGCGCAGCGCGCCAAGGTGCTTTACGGCCGGATGTTGGCGATTCGCACGGTCTTTTCCATCGACCGGTAGAGCTCTTCAAACTGCGCGCGAAAAATTTCCACGCTCGCGGGCGGCGCGACTTCAGAGCCGTCTGCCGCCAGAATGCGGCGAATTTCGGGTGTGTTCATGCCGGCGGAAAGCGTGGTGTTGATCTTGTTGATCACCGGCCGCGGCGTTCCGGCCGGGCCGAAGAAGGCGTAGCTGTTGGTGAGCGTGTAACCCGGCAGCCCCGATTCAAGCACCGTGGGCACATCGGCATAAGCATCGACCCGGTGCGGCCCCGTCGTCGCGATCACGCGTATCTTGCCGCTGCGCGCGTGAGCGCCGATGGTGGCCGAGGTGGTCATCAGCATATTGATCTGACCCGAGATCACGTCAAGCACCGCGAGCGCACCGCCCTTGTACGGCACATGCAGCAGCGACAGCCCGGCCATCGCGCTCATGGTCTCCCAGCGTACGTGCAGCGTGGTGCCAACACCCGGCGTGCCGTGGGACAGCGTACCGGGTTTGGCGCGGGCACCCCTACGTTGCATACGTTGCAGACGTTGCTCAGTTTCGTACCATCCTCCGGGTTCAGTGACCAACGATCCGTTACCCAACAGGCGTTGCACACCACCATTTTTATCTGGCGCCCGCTGTAAGGCGGCCCCGACGCCCGCTCAATTTCGCGCTCGTGCGGCGCTACAACGGCATGCCCGCAAATTACCTTGTTAAATCACGCTGAGGTATACGCATAAAAATGTAAATATTTGATTTTAAACAATATTTTTAATTCATTGATTTTATTGAGAAAGACTCTCGCATTCAAGGCAATGCTTCAGCCGCCTTGCCAGCGCTTGATTTCAAAACAAAATTTGCTACTGCAGGGTGAGCGGCGGCACCTTTACCGCACGCTTCGCAAGATCCCTTTGCGCCCGCTTTCGGATCGGCCAAAGGCCTGTCACACGCCTGTCATCAACGCTTGGTCTAATGCGGTCCGGCAGCAACGCTCAACACTCAACAACCCGCATCGCGACCGCAGTCAAGATGTTTAACCCAGAAGGAACACGATGAAAGCAAAGACGTACTTCACCGCGCTAACGGCCGGTCTCGCGCTGGCGACCGCGGCCTCGGCCCAACAAAAAGTCGATCCCGCGCTGGCGAGCTACAAGCCAGTCAGCGGTGTCTCCGGCAACCTCACCTCGATTGGCTCCGACACGCTGAATAACCTGATGACCTACTGGGCCGAGGGCTACCGCAAGTTTTATCCGAATGTGAATATTCAAATTCAGGGCGCCGGCTCGGGCACCGCGCCACCCGCCCTGGTGCAAGGTACTGCCCAGTTCGGGCCGATGTCGCGCCCGATGCGCGGCACGGAGATCGAAGGCTTCGAGAAGCGCTTCGGCTACAAACCCATCGCGATTCGCGGCGCGATCGATGCGCTCGGAGTTTTCGTGCACAAAGACAACCCCGTGACTTGCCTTAGCTTGCAGCAACTTGACGCCATCTTCTCATCGACTCGCGCGGGCGGCGCCAAGGCGGCGATCACCACCTGGGGGCAAGCGGGGCTTAAGGGCGAATGGGCCAAGCGGCCGATCTCCAAATATGGCCGCAATTCGGCTTCCGGCACCTACGGATATTTTAAAGAGGTCGCGCTATTCGGCGGTGACTACGCCGCGGACGTGCGCGAACAGCCGGGCTCGTCGACCGTTATTCAAGGCGTAGCCGCCGACATCAACGGCATCGGCTATTCCGGGGTTGGCTACGGCACGGCCGACGTCAAGGCGGTGCAAGTGAGCGGCCCCGACGGCAAGTGTCATCCGCCCAGCGGCCAAGCCGCCGCCTCGGGCAATTATCCGATTGCCCGCTTTCTCTACATCTATGTGAATCGCAACCCCAATCAGGCCATGGAGCCACTGCGCGGTGAGTTCGTCCGCTACGTCTACAGCCAACAAGGCCAGGCCGACGTTATCCGGGCGGGTTTTTTCCCGCTGGTCAAGGCAATTGCCGATCAGGATTTGAAGGCCTTCGGCCTGTTAAAGTAGCACGATAATACGACGCTGGAACGTCGGGGGGTAACCGGGACAGTTTTCCATCCCGGTTACCCCCCCTGCCCCTTTTATTACCTACCGGAAATCCCTCGACTGTTGCGGCCTTCTTTCTGGAAAAATTCATGAGTACAACCAACGCCGACGAACCGACAGGGGCAAAACCGCCAAGCTCCGATAGGCAAGATGGCCCCGCTTCGCGGGTTCACAAGCGCAGCATGCAGACGTCCAAACGCGTGATCTGGGGCGAAAAGGTTGCGGCGTGGACGATTACCGTAGGCGGGCTGATGGTCATCGTCGCGGTGCTCGGCATCATGGTTTTCCTGTTCCGGGTTGTGTTACCGATGATCGGCAGCGGCTCCGAAAGCGGCCGCACCAGTTATCAGCTCGACGTCGCGCAAAAAATCCAATGGTTCAGCGCCGACGAGTTTCAGACCATCGGCACCGTGCTTGGCGCCGATGGCGAGGTGGTCAATTTTCATATACCCACTGGACGCATCATCGCGCGGCAGCGCTTTGACTTCGCGGGGCGTAACTTGAGCGCGGTGCAAGGCACGCTCGAACGCGACCGCATCTTGCTGGGATTTGACGACGGCACACTGCGCTTTGCGCGCATCGGCGTAACCAGCGCGACCACGCGCCGCGACGCACTGCCGGCAGGCGCGGTCATGCTCGATTCGCAAGACCAGATCCACGATGGACAGGTATTCACCGCGGTCCAGACCGGCGACTACCGCACCTTGACGCCCGTGAACGAGCTCGGCGCCGTCGAGAAACTTTCCGACGCGGCGATCGTGGCGCTCGACTACCGCGTGGGCGGCACCGTGGAACGTCCGACGATTTCCTTCGCCTCCATCGACGCCCTGGGGCAAGCCCGTGTGAGTCAGTCGCGGGTGCAGCGCAACATGATGACCGGGGAGGAGACGGTGCGCACGCAAACGGTCGACCTTCCGGATATGGGGCTCGCGGCGAACGCGAAGGTCACCGGCATTCTCATTTCCGGCACGGCCGATCGCGTCATCCTCGCGTCCGATGACGGCATGATCTATCGCTACGATCTACGGGTATTCGATCGGCCCGTGCTGGCCGAGCGGCAACGGATTGTGCCGCAAGACGTGTCGATCTCTGCGATGACGCTGCTGGGCGGTGAACATAGCCTGGTGGTCGGCGGCTCGGACGGCTCGATCAGCGTATTTTTCAGGCTGCAGCGCTCCGGCACGAACAGCGCGGACGGCTTCGAGTTGGTCAAGGCGAGGACGCATGCCGCGATGCCCGCGGCGATAATCGACGCAAGCGAGGGCCAGCGCGATAAATCGTTCGTGGTCACCGACGCCGCCGGCAACGTGCGGGTGATTCATTCGACCTCTGACCAGGTGTTATTCAATTTCCAACGCGCGGATGGTATCGATGTGCCCGCGCGCGCCATGATCTTCCCGCGCAGCGACGGCGTGTTGCTGGTGAGCGACAAAGGCGCGGTTAACCAGTGGCGCTATTCCGATCCGCACCCGGAAATCACGCCGAAGGTGCTGTTCGGCAAGGTCTGGTACGAAGGCTACGACGCGCCGGGATACACTTGGCAATCGACCGCCGGCGTTGACACGGCGGAAGCCAAATACTCGCTGATGCCATTGATTTTCGGCACGCTCAAGGCAGCCTTTTATGCCCTGCTGTTCGGCGCGCCCATCGCGCTGGCGGCCGCGATTTACACTTCGGAGTTCGTCCATCCGACCGTGCGCTCGACGGTCAAGCCGATGATGGAAATGATGGAAAGCCTGCCCACCGTGGTGCTGGGCTTTGTCGCCGCGCTGGTGCTGGCGCCGCTGGTCGAGGAATGGATCAGCGCGGTGCTGCTGGGCTTCTTTGCGCTGCCGATGGGCCTGTTGCTCGGCGCGTTCATTTGGCAAGCCCTGCCGCAATCGGTGGTGCTGCGCTACGACGGCATTCCGAAGTTTTTTCTCATGGCGGCGAGCATCTTCGTCACCGGCTACATCGCCTACCGGCTCGGGCCGCTGTTCGAACATGTGCTGTTCCACGGCGACTTCAAGGCCTGGACGGCCGGCAACCACGGCAGCGGCACGCCGTTCATGTTCCTGATGCTGTTGCCGCTGTCGTATGTTGCGCTCGCCTACGGCTTTCGGCGCTACTTCGGCCACCACTATCGCGCATTTCTCGACGGCCGCGGCCGCGCCGGCGCCGGGCGCATCGACATCCTGCGCTGGATCGTATTGCTTGCCGGCGCCTGTGTGCTCGCTTATCTCGTGGCAAGCCTGGTGACCGCGCTGGGCTACGATCCGCGCGGCAATGTGATTGACAGCTATCAACAGCGCAACGCGCTGGTGGTCGGCTTTGTCATGGCCTTTGCGGTGATCCCCAACATCTACACCCTGGCCGAGGACGCACTGAACGCGGTGCCGGGGCATCTGCGCGCGGGCAGCCTCGCGTGCGGCGCCACGCCCTGGCAAACCGCCACATTCATCATTTTGCCGACGGCGGCTTCCGGTGTTTTCTCCGCCATCATGATGGGCATGGGGCGCGCGGTGGGCGAAACCATGATCGTGGTGATGGCGGCCGGCAACACGCCGGTCATGGAGTGGAACGTGTTCTCCGGCCTGCGCACGTTATCCGCGAACATTGCCATCGAGTTGCCCGAAGCGGTCAAGGACGGCACCAACTACCGCGTGTTGTTCCTGGCGGCGCTCACGCTGTTCATCATGACCTTCATCATCAACACCGGCGCGGAACTCATTCGCCAGCGCTTTCGCAAGCGCGCCTTCGCGCTCTAAGGGCCAACATCATGCACGACACCCCTCTGCAACCGGCCCGCGGCGCCGCCGCCCAAGCCCCGGCAACATCCGGCCGGCGATTGCTCCGCCTCACCGCCGACCTCTCCGCGACCGGAGAACCCGCGCTGTGGGCGCTCGGCGGCGCACTGGCCTTCGGCGTCATTTTGATCGCCGGCTTTTTGTTCATGATTTCGCTCAACGGCATCGTCACGTTCTGGCCCAAGCCGATCGAGCGCGTCGAGCTGGCGAGCGGCCAGGTGATCGCCGGCGAGCCCACCCGCGCCGGGCGCTATCGGGTCGGCCAAGACGTGCTGGCCAAGTTAAGCGGCGAACAACGCGCCATGGTGCAGGCGCAAGACGGCTACGCCGACAGAACGCTCTACAAGACGGCGAACTTCGACCTCTACGGAGATGATTTCCGCTGGGTGTCGGATTACGAACGCAAGAACGTCACCGCGCCCAATGATTTTTATCTGTTCGAGCGCCAGCAATGGGGCACCTTTGTCGGGCGCATCAAACACCTCGCCATCGACGGCAAGCCAGCCGCCTTCGACTACCGCTTGATGCAGCGCGAGCAATCCGCGGCGCGCAAGCGCTTCGCGCAAATCCGGCAAATCGAGCGCGGCGATATCGGTGCGGTCAATTACCAGCTCGATCAGCAGCGTCTGGCGATCCGCAAGGCGGTTTTGCGGCATGGCGAAGACAGCCCGCAGGCGAAGGCGGTGGCGGCGCGCGCCCAATCGCGGATCGCCGAGCTCAACAAGACCTTCGCGGGTCTGCAAGAGCGGCTGAAAGAAATTCGCGCGCACGACCAACGCTACAAGGCCACCCTCGAGGAGGTTGGCGGACGCACCGTTGATCTCGAACTGAGCCAGATCGTACGCTTCTATCCGGCGAACGAACTTTCAATGATCGACAAGATCGGCATTTACCTTTCGCGCTGGTGGGAGTTTCTGTCCAGTGAACCACGTGAAGCGAACACCCAGGGCGGTGTGCTGCCGGCGATCTTCGGCACGGTGGCGATGACGCTGCTGATGGTGGTGTTCGTCGCGCCGTTCGGCGTCATCACCGCTTTGTATCTGCGCGAGTACGCGAGACAAGGCCGCCTGACTTCGATAGTACGCATATCGGTTAACAATCTGGCCGGCGTTCCCAGTATTGTTTACGGCGTGTTCGGTCTGGGCTTTTTTGCCTATACGCTCGGCGGCGGAATCGACGCCCTCTTTTACCCGGAGCGTCTGCCCAACCCCACGTTCGGTACCGGCGGAGTGCTGTGGGCCTCGCTCACCCTGGCGTTGTTGACCGTGCCGGTGGTGATCGTCGCCACCGAGGAAGCCCTGGCGGCGGTGCCACGTTCGATGCGTGAAGGCTCGCTCGCCTGCGGGGCATCGAAGTGGCAAACCATACGCAATGTGGTGCTGCCCAAGGCTTTGCCCGGCATCATGACCGGCATGATCCTCGCAATGGCGCGCGGCGCGGGCGAAGTCGCCCCGCTGATGCTGGTGGGCGTGGTCAAACTGGCGCCGGCGTTACCGGTTGACGGTTTCTTCCCCTTCCTTCACCTCGAACGCAGCTTCATGCACCTGGGTTTTCACATCTTCGATGTCGGGTTCCAGTCGCGTAATTCCGAAGCCGGCAAGCCGATGGTGTTCGTCACCACGTTGTTGCTGCTGGCCCTGATCGTGGCCATGAACGCCGGCGCGATCTATATTCGCAATCGCCTAAAGCGCAAATATTCCGGCCCGCAATTTTAAGAGGCAAACGAATGAGCACCGCAACCGCAGCCCCGCAAGAACACCGCAGCGCCGAGACCGCCTATCACATCAAGGCGGGCACGGAGGGAATCGCGTTGGATATCCGTGACTTTAACCTCTGGTATGGAAAGTCCCAGGCGTTGTTCGACATCAACATGCCCGTTCAGAAAGGTCTGGTAACCGCGCTGATCGGCCCCTCCGGCTGCGGCAAGTCAACGCTGCTGCGCTGCCTTAATCGCATGAACGACCTCATCGACGAGTTGCGCATCGCGGGCGAGATTCGAACCGCCCAATTCGACATCTACGGGCCCGGGGTGGATGTGATCGCGCTGCGCAAACGCATGGGCATGGTGTTTCAAAAACCCAACCCCTTCGCCATGTCGATCTTTGACAACGTGGTTTATCCCTTGCGCGTGGATGGCATCGGCAACAGGGCGATTCTGGAGGAAACCTGCGAGCGCGCGCTACGCGCCGCCGCGCTGTGGGATGAAGTCAAGGATCGATTAAAGGACAGTGCACTGGGCCTTTCCGGCGGTCAGCAACAGCGGCTGTGCATCGCGCGCGGCATTGCGTCCGATCCCGAAGTGTTGCTGATGGACGAGCCGTGCTCCGCCCTGGATCCGATCGCCACCGCCAAGATCGAGGATCTCATCCATCAGTTAAGCGGCCACTACACCATCGTGATCGTCACCCACAACATGCAGCAAGCGGCGCGGGTATCCGACAACGTCGGCTTCATGTACCTCGGGCGGCTGATCGAATACGGAGATACCGACACCGTATTCGTCAACCCGAAACTGACACAGACCTCCGACTACATCACCGGGCGCTTCGGCTAGCAGCGCGGGGCACGCGCCGTGCCCGCTAAGCCCCGCTCATACGCACGCCGCTATAAAACGTAAGGATTTGTTTTTAAAGGGTTTTTTGAAACCGCTCCGGATTCAGTTTACGTCGCGCCGTGGTCTGCCCGCGCTGCGCTATTTGACCACCTTGCCGAGCAGCGTCGCCACATCGGTTTGGTTGTGCAGCATCTTCTCGGGAAACACCACGGTTATCGCATCAGTCGGGCATATCGACTGGCAAAGCCCGCAATACCAGCACTCGTCCGGGTAGCGCACCACCGGCAGGGTGGTTTTTTCGTTTTCATCCTTGTAGATGAGATCGCCTGGGCAAATCCAGTCGCACAGAACGCACTTTACGCAGCGATCGGCATCGATTTTGATTGGATTGTGCGCGGCGGCGGTGTGATCGTTCATGTCCAAGCCCTCCCCAACTAAACCACTGCCGCGTTGCGGGCAAAAGCGCTGGCCAGCGCCTGCTGCGTGGACAGGGTGCGTGTCAGCGGCCCCCGCTCGCCACGTTCGACGATGACGAACTTGCGCCAGTTGGCTTCGTCAGGCGCGGGGTAGTCGATCCGCCAATGCGAGGAACCGGTGCGCGTCTCGCGGCGCGTGAGCGACGCGGTGGCCATGATCTCGGCATTCATGCGGATGTTTTTCGATTCATGCACCCGCATCAGTCCATGCAGGTCATCCGCCCTTAATTCGGCCTGCTGCCGCGCAAGCCCGCGCAACGCATCGATCGCCAGCCGCAGGCCTTTATCGGTGCGGCGCACGCCGACGAAATCGGTCACGATGCCGCGCGTTCTGTCCTCGAACACCTTCCACGAGAGGCCGTTTTTTTGCGCGAGGTGTTGCTCGGCGCGCTCGCGCACGGCCCGCACATCCGCATGATCGACGGCGGGCAATGCCCCCTTGTCGCCGCGCACGCGGGCAACCGCGCCCTCGCCCGCGATATGCCCCAGCACCGCAGCACCCGAAATGCCGCCGCTCACCGTGGCGCAGTCGCCGGCGGCGTATAGCGCTTGCACCGACGTTTCGCCATTGGTGTCAACGGCAAGGCCGCTGCCGCGAAAATACACGCCGCTGCGCCGTATGCTCAACTCCGAGACCGATACCTCGACCGGCTCCTCGCGGAAATTAACGCCCTTCTGGCGATAAAACGCCGGCAACGTATAGCGGTCGACCTGCAGCGTGTATTCCATGCGGTCGAGCATTTCCTGCGGCAGATGGCGGCAGTCGAGGTAAATCGGGCCATTGCCGAGCAGGTATTCGTTGATCACCGCATCGGCTATCACCGCCCGGCGCGCGTTTTCGCCCTTGGCGTCGTACTTGAACATAAAGCGCTCGCCGGCCTTGTTAACAAAATAAGCGCCCAGGCTTACCAGCGCATTCAGCCCCTGGCACGAAAAGCCCTTGGGCGTGAGCGTCGCCTCGACCGACTCCATGTTGGCGAGCGCGGCGCCGGCATCGTAGCCCATCGCCTGCGCGTCGCCGGTGTTGTAGGGGATATGCCAGCTATCGAAAGCAAGGCCCGAGGCGTTGCGCGAAATGCGGTTGACGTCGCCCGCCGCCAGGATCACCGCTTTCGCCCGCACCACAAACCATTCGCCGCTGCGGAAATTAAACGCAATCGCGCCGTAGGCACGGTTCTCATGAGTGAGCAACTGCACCACCATCGTGCGCATCAGCACGGTGGCTTTGCCTTTGCGCACCCGTTCGCCGAGGTGCTTCTTGAAATCCGTGCCGTCGAAATTGATGTGATAAGTGCCCGGCAGCCCGAACGAGCGCACACGGTAATAGTCGCCGGTTTGGCGGTCCCTGAAGTCGACACCGAAGGACTCGATCTTGCGAAAAATGCGCGGCATTTCGCCGATCACGCGGCTCGCCACCGCCACGTCGACGATATAGTCGGTCAGTTCGGGCACATGCCGAATCAGAAATTCGGGCGTATCCCACGCCGGGCCCGAATCCATCACCGTCAGGTAATGATCGACCCCGCAGCCGATGGAACCGCAGTGATCGAGTACCTTGCCCTTCTCGCAAATCACGACCTTAAGGCCCGCCTCCAACGCCGGGATCGCCGCCATGCTGCCGGCAACACCGCCGCCAACCACCAGGACATCGGTGTCCAGGGTATTCCAGCGCTCGTTCACTTGGTGCACTCCCTCATCATAAAGCCGCTTCGCAGGTTCTGCCGCCGCCCAAGGATAAACGCAATCGCCGTCATCCGCCAAGACTAGCAGCCTGTCGGACTTAACTTGTCGAAGCGAAAAATGAGAGGTGCGAGGACAGATTTTCACGGTTTTCAAGCGAATAGTTCGTACTATTCGCGCAGGAAACCGGGGAAATATGGACCGCATCCGCTCATTTTGCAGCCGGCAGGGTTAAGCCCGACAGGCTGCTAGGGCCTGTTAACAATTGATTCGTGAGATGCGTTGCGAATTAATTGTTAACAGGCCCTAAGTACGGCCATGCAATCGTTTAAGTGACACAGCGCGCGCCCCATTATAAGATGGCGCGCGCCACAGCCAAAAAACAGCGCAAGCCGTATCCATGACATCGGCCAACGTGCAAAAATGGAGGAGGTTCAAATGAACGCGATAGCATCTTTGGCCACGCTGCGCGGTTGCCTACTGGGGCTCTTTACCGGCACCCTGTTGCTGACGGGTGATCCGGCCGCCGCGCAGTGGAAGCCCTCGAAGAACGTTGAAATCGTGGTGAGTTCGGCCGCCGGCGGCGCGCCGGACCGCACCGGCAGGCTGGTGCAAAAGCTGCTGCAAAATGACCCAGTGTTCCCAGGCGTCCTCGTGAGTAACCGGCCGGGTGGCGCCGGCACCATCGGCTCGGTCTACCTGAATCAGCATCCGGGCGACCCCCATTTTCTGCTGGTCATATCCCCCA
>VGIF01000132.1 GCA_016868015.1 Betaproteobacteria bacterium | reverse complement strand
CGCGCTAAGGCGTTTAAAAATATCAATAAAATCAAATACTTACGTAATTTTAATCATTGCTTCTCGCAGGCTGTCGCGGCATCTTTAAGCGCTGCCACCTGCCACACCTGTAGAATTCGAGTCATGTCACCAGCCCAATTACACGTGAAGATTAGCGACCCGGCTGCCTGGATCGGCCCCCACATTCAGCACGATGCTTCGTGGGTATACACCTTTGACCAAGCCGCCATCGCCGAACTCGACGCCGCGCTGCGCCACGCCAAACGCGCCGCCGCGCGCATACCGTTTGATGCGGCGTTGTTTCCGCTGCCGCGGTTGCGCGCCACGCTCGATGCGATTCTGGGCGATATCGAGCATGGCATGGGGTTCAAACTTTTGCGCGGCATTCCGCGAGCGCGTTATTCGGATGCCGATTGCGAAATGCTGTATTGGGGCCTCGGCGCGCATTTCGGCACGCCGGTGTCGCAAAACGCGCGCGGGCATTTGCTGGGCCATGTGCGCGACGAAGGCCGCACCCAGGCCGACCCCAACGCGCGCGCGTATCAAACCAATCAGCGCATGGATTTTCACACCGACATTTTGCCGATCGATGTGTTGGGGTTGTTTTGTTTACGCACCGCCAGGCGCGGCGGCGCGAGCAAATTGACCAGCGCGCTCACCATTCATAACGTGTTGCGCGAGGAGCGCCCCGATCTGCTAGCGGCGCTCTACGGCGATTTTCACATCGACTGGCGCGGCGAAGAGCCCGCCGGCGAAGCGCCGTGGTTCACGTTGCCGATGTTTAGCGAGCGCGCGGGCAAAATCACTTCGCGCATCGTCAGCTTGCCGTATTACGATTCCGCCGCGCGCCACGGCGGGCAATACGCGCCCAGCGCGTTGCAACGCGAAGCATTGGAAATGGTGCAGCAGATCGCCAATCGTCCCGAACTCATGCTCACCATGCATTTCGAGGAAGGCGATATTCAACTCATCAACAATCACACCATGCTGCACGCGCGCGAAGCCTACGAGGATTGGCCCGAGCCGGGGCGCGAGCGCCATCTGCTGCGCATGTGGATCGCGGTCGATGACGCCAAGCGCCGGCCGCTGGCGGATGCGTTGACGGCGCGTTATGGCTGGGTGCAGCGCGGCGGCATCCCGGTTAAACAGGTGCAAACGGCATAGTTACGTAAGTATTTGATTTAATTGAATATTTTTTTAACGCATATTGAGGTGCCGAGATGGGCATAACGTTTCGCAAACTGCATCCTTACGTCGGCGCGGAGGTTAGCCCCATCGATTTGCGCGCGGTGCACGACGGCGCAACACTCGAGCAGCTGCGCGCCGGCATGGACCAATACGGCGTGCTGGTGTTTCGCAAGCAACCGTTCACCGACGCCGAGCAACTCGCCTTCGCGCAACGTTTTGACGGCGTGCTGCACGCCAAGCCGGGCGCCGCGGCGATGGGCGCGAACCGTTTTAACAACGATGCGCTGGCCGATATTTCCAATGTCGACAACAACGGCAAGATCCTGCCCGCCGAGGACCGCAAGCGCCAGTATTCGCTCGGCAATCAGTTGTGGCACACCGATGCCTCGTTTCAAAACCCGGCGGGGCGTTACTCGACGTTGTCCGCGCGGGTGATCCCGCCGGTCAACGCCAACACCGAATTCGCCGATATGCGCCAGGCCTATGACGAGCTTGATGAGGCCATGCGCCAACGCATCGCCGCTCTCACCGTGCATCACTCGATTGCGTATTCGCGTTCGCTGCTGGGATTCGAGTTTTCGCAGGGCGAGCAAAACATACTCAAGGGCGCGATTCATCCGCTGGTGCGGGTGAATCCGCGCACCGGCAGAAAGGCCGTTTATCTCGCCTCGCACGCGCAGCGCATCATGGAAATGCCGGTGCCGGAAGGGCGCTTGCTGCTGTACGAACTGACGCTGCGCGCAACCCAGCAGCATCTCATTTACAGTCACCAGTGGCGCGACGGCGACTTCGTGATCTGGGACAACCTCGCCACCATGCACCGCGCAACGATATTTGATGACGCGAAATATGTGCGCGAGCTGCGGCGGGTGACGACCATCGATGTGCCGTTGGGCAAAGCGGCGGCTGCTGCGTAGCACGGTTGGAACGGTTACAAAACAACCGTTCGCCCTGAGCCCGTCGCAGCCTGTCCCGAGCTTGCCGCAGGGGGCGATTGCCGCTTCCTGATAGCGAGCACCTCGATATTATTGCGCGCCGCGCTGCGCATAGCGCCGATCCACCAGTTTGTGCATTTCCGCAAAGCTACGCACCCACGGTGAATTCGCGTTAAGCGCGCGCGGCAATCCCGCAAGCGCTTTGTCGGCCTGCTCACGCGTGGCGTAGTTGCCGTAGACCACGCGAAACACCGCATTGCCTTGCAGTTGGCTCTCGACATAAGCCGCGCTCCTCGTTAACCCGTGTTGCTCAATGAACTCGCGCGCCACCGCTTGCGCCGCCGTGGCGAGTATCTGGATGGTGAAACGCGCCGCCGGTTGCGCGAGCACCCAGGCTTCGCGCCGCAAGGTGTCGGCCGCAGGGCGTGCCGCCGCCGGCTTGGCCTCGTGCGCATCGAGCTTGCCCAGGGTTTCTTTAGCCTCGGCGCTGCCTTGGTTAAGCGCCGCCGTCAGCCACTTGCGCGCGAGATCGAGCTGGCGTTCGCCGCCGACGCCGTAATAATAAAAATTGCCGAGGTTGATCTGCGCGTCCACCAAGCCCTGCTCGGCGGCCCGCGTCCACCAATGTTCAGCCTGGGCGTAGTCGAGTTTGACGCCTTCGCCGCTGGCGTATTGATTGGCGAGGTTGTATTGCGCGGCGGCGTGATTTTTTTGCGCGGCTTCGCGGTAGAACGCGTGCGCCTTGGCGTGATCTTGCGCGACACCCTTGCCCTCGGCATGCATCACGCCCATGAAAAACCAGCCTTCGGCGCGCTCTGCCTTGATCAAGTCCTGCCATTTTTCGATGGCGCTCGGGTAGTCGCCCGATTGGTACGCGGCGATGCCCGCTTCGATCAAACTCGCGCCGAACGCCGCGCCGGCGAGCAACAGCGCCGCGAGGCCCGCCAGCGTGCGTGCGCCCGCCGCTAAATGAAGGCTTAACATGCAACACCTGCGCGTATTGCGCCGGTCGCGCGGCTTTTGCGCGGCGGCCGCGCCGCGCTTGCGAATGGCGATGTAATATTGTTCAAGGCCGTGCAGTGGATTCAGGGGTAAAATAAAAATATTAATAAAATCAAATACTTACGGTGCATCATCGAATGCGCCGCCGGGGCGCTCGCGGTGCTGGCGACAGCCGCCTGCGCGCAAGTTGCGCGCGTGGATATTACCCAACGCGGCGAGTTGTTACACGCGAAGCACTTTGGCGACATCGGCGCGTATGAATGGCTCGAAGGCCGCGCGCACTTTACGCTCGACCCGCTAAACCCAAAAAACGACGCCATCGTCGATCTCAAACTCGCGCCGCGCAACGCGCAAGGCTTGGTGGCGTATTCGGCGGATATCGCGATTCTGCGCCCGCGCGATGCCTCGCGCGCCAATGGCGTGGTGGTGTTCGATGTGGTGAACCGCGGGCGCCACACCATCCTCGAGTATTTGAATCGCGGCAATCGCAGCGCGCCGGCGTGGAGCGAGGCTTTCGTCGGCGACGATTTTTTGTTGAAACAGGGCGTGACGCTGGTGTGGCTGGGCTGGCAGCAGGATTTGCCGCCGCTCGACGGTTATCTGCGTATGGCGGGGCCGCGCATCAATGGGCTAAATGGCCGTGTGTGGGGTGAATTCACCGTGGCGAGCCGCGTGGCGGATATGTCGCTGGGCGACCGCTTGTCGATCCCGTACGCGGTGGCGGATGTGAACGAGCCGACGCGCTGGCTCGGGTTAAGCCCGTCGCGCGCGCTCGCGCCCAAACCCATCCCCAACCATCACTGGGCGTTCGCACGCATGGACAAGGGCACGCGCGTGCCCGATCCATTGCGGGTACAAGTGGAAGGCGGTTTCGTGCCGGGCGCGATTTATCAATTTGCCTACAACACACGCGATCCGCAAATCGCGGGACTGGCGCTGGCCGGCGTGCGTGACTTGATGTCGTGGATACGCCACGATGCCGGGGCCATCGTGCGCGGCACGCACGCCTACGCGTTTGGCATTTCGCAAAGCGGGCGTTTTTTGCGGCAGTTTTTGTATGAAGGTTTCAATGAGGATCTCGCCGGGCGGCCGGTATTCGACGCGATGATGGTGCACATCGCCGGCGGCGCCCGCCGCGGGTTTAACGAGCGTTTCGCGCAGCCCTCGCGCACCACCGGCTCGCGCGTTTTCCCGTTCACCGACAACGAGCAAAAAGACGCCGAGACTGGCGAAGCCGGCGGCTTGCTTACGCGCGCGCGCGCCGCGAAAGTGGCGCCGAAAATTTTTTACACCCATTCGTCGTGGGAATACTGGGGCAGCGGCGCCTCCGCCACGCACACCACGATGAACGGTGGCGATATTGACATCCCGGCCACCAGCTGCGTGTATTCATTCGCCGGCACGCAACACGTGCCCGCGCGCCTGCCGTTAAAGGAAGCGCCCACAACACGCGGCCAGCTCGCGCACAACCCGCTCGATTACCGGCCGAGCTTGCGCGCGCTGTATGTCGCACTCGATCAATGGACGCGAGAGAACGTCGCGCCGCCGGCAAGCCGTTATCCGCGCATCGCCGAGCGCAGCCTGGTGGCGCGCGCGGCTTTGAACACGGCGGGCCTCACCGGCATCAACGTGCCGGAAAACGCGCAGCCGGTGTTTCGCCTCGATAACGGCGAAAAGGAGCCCGGCATAGCGGCCATCGTGCCGCCCAAAGTGGGCAAGCCTTATACGGTGCTGCTGCCGCAACTCGATAACGACGGCAACGAATTGCCCGGTATCCGCATGCCGGCGCTGGCCGCGCCGCTCGCCACTTACAGCGGTTGGAATTTGCGTTCGCCCGCGATCGGCGGCCCGCGCGAACTGCTGCAGCTCATCGGCGGCATGCGGCCCTTCGCGCGCACGCGCGATGAGGCGATACCGGGCGACGAGCGCCCCGCGATCACCGAGCGTTACACCTCGCGCAATGCGTATCTCGAACGCATCGCGCGCGAAGCGAACACATTGGTGAAAGAGCGGTTGTTGTTAAAGGAAGATCTGCCGCAAATTGCTGCCGATGCCGGTGTCATGTGGGACATGGTGATGCAAGGCAGACGTGATGGTTTGTAAAAATATTAATAAAATCAAATACTTACGATGAATCATATCGGTGCGTTCATCGCGACCATTTATTCAAACGTGTGCTACGCACACGCGCATTTATGCCGACGTAGCGCGCGATGAACAAATCAATGCGCAACCAAGGCATGGCGCCGGCTGCGGCCGCGCGGAAAATTTCTAACAGGCCTTGCGGCCGACGGAGCAACGCCGGCGGTTTACACCACGCTTAGTTCGGGGTAATGCCCGCAGCCTTGACGACTTTCGCCCACTTGGCGATTTCGGCCACCACATACTTCGAGAAATCCTCGGGCGAGGCGCTCGGCGCGGTAATGATGCCAAGATTGAGCAATCCGCTCTTGACGTCCGGCGCCGAAAGCCCACGCACGATTTCGTTGAATAGCCGCGTCACGATCTCGTTCGGGGCGCCGGTCGGGACGAACACGCCGTACCAGTTGTCGGTCGCGAAACCGGACAGCCCGGCCTCGGCGACCGTGGGCAGGTCCGGCATGAGCTCGAAACGTTGGCTGCCGGCGATCGCAATCGGGCGGATCCGTTTGCTGTCTATCGCCGCCTTGGCAGTCGAGACGGTGGAGAAAATGAGCTGCAGATTGCCGGAAATCAGATCCAGCATGGCCGGTGCGCCCCCCTTGTAAGGCACATGCACCAACTTCACACCGGCCAGCAGGTTGAAGAGCTCGCCGCCGACGTGATCCGCGGCACCGGGGCCCGAGGAGCCGAAATTCAGCTGGCTGGGGCGTGATGTCGCAAGGGTAATCAGCTCCTTCACACTCTTCACCGGCAGCGAAGGATGCACCACCAGGACATTGATCGCCACCACCGCACGAGTGATCGCGGTGAAGTCGCGCACCGGGTCATACGGCATCTTGCGCTGCAAGCTCGGGCTGATCGCGATTGGGCCGATGGTGCCGAGCGTGATCGTGTACCCGTCGGCGGGCGCCCGTGCCGCGATTTCGTTACCGACGATGCCACCTGCGCCCCCCCGATTTTCGACCAAGACTTGCTGGCCGAGCGCGGGCCCCAACTTGCCCGCGATCGCGCGCGAAGTGAAGTCCGCGCCACCACCGGGGGCCGCCGGACTGATCCAGCGTATCGGTTTTGCGGGCCAGGTCTGCGCCTGAGCCGCAGCGGCGACGGCGGCAAGGCCTGCCGCGGCAATTGCGCCAGGAATTACCGGTGATTTCATGGAAACAACTCCGAAGAAAAGAGGTTTAGGGTGAGCAATTTCAGAAGCTGATTTTTGCAGCGCAGCTAATTTATACCCGCCTCGTTCCCGGGTCAATCGAGCAAACCGCTTAATCGGCGTCACCGGTATCTTGTCTTCTCTTGTCTTCCCTTGTCTTATCTTATGCTGGCCTGTGGCTACGCGCGCAACCGAGAATCGCCGAACGCCAGGCATTCGTCAAAGCGGTCGCGCGGCACAAAAGTAAGCGTACTGGTTCGGGATTTGAATTCATCGCCGGGATTTGCGCCGCCCTGCGATACGCTACCCGCCTGCGTTAAGAGCCACCAGCGGCGGGTGTTTTTTGTGGTCAGTGTGCGTAGCCTGTGCAAGCCCGGCAATTGACCGGTCGCCGCGGTGCGGATACATTGGGACTGTTGGAGGTGGGGCGTTTGAATTTCCTGCTCCAAGCGATCGGGATCGAACTTGCGGGCAGTACGCCCGAAGCACTTCAGAGGGAAGTCGTGGACGAGATTGCGAAGCGCACGAGGGTCATTCGCGACGCGAAGATGATGCGGGAGTAACCCACGCGTCGCGACGGCGCGTGCTCACGCACGGCCCAGATCAAAAGGGCCATGATTCAGTTTCTGGTTAATGTTAATGAGGCTGCGGCAGGTGCTTTTTGCGTGCTCCCGGCGCAACAGGCGCAAGGCAGGCACCGGGATCTGAGCCGCGCGCTGGCCTGAACGTCGCGACTGTCCAACAACCAACGAAGGGAACCGCCATGGAACTCATCACGGGCGTCTTCACTGTCCTTGAGAACTTGACCTGGGGCTGGTCGTTGATTCCGATCCTGGTCATCTTCGGCCTGTTCATGACGATCGTTACCGGCTTCGTTCAGATACGCTACTTCGGCCGCATGTTCCGTGTGCTGTTGGGGCGCGACCCGAATGCCGACCCGAACCAGATCTCGGCGCGCGAAGCCCTGCTGGTCTCGGTAGGCGGGCGCGTCGGCGGGGGCAACATCGCCGGCGTGGCCGTGGCCATCACCCTTGGCGGACCCGGCGCGGTGTTCTGGATGTGGGCCATCGCGCTGGTGGGCATGTGCACCAGCTTGGTCGAGTGCACGCTGGCGCAGGTGTACAAGACCACCGCCGGCGACGGCACGTTCCGCGGCGGGCCCGCTGCGTACATACGGCGCGGGCTCGGCGCCCGTTACGGTTGGCTGGCGGCGGTCTACGCCGTGTGCCTGATCGGCTCGTTCGCGTTCGGCTTTAACGCCTTTCAGGGCAACACCATCGCCGGTGCCGTCAACGACAGCCTGGGCATCGAGCGCCTGTGGACCGGCATTTTCCTCGCCGCGGTTACCGGTGTCATCATCTACGGCGGCATCCGCCGCATCGCCAAGGTGGCCGACGTGGTGGTGCCGGTGATGGCGCTGACCTACATCGCCGTCGCGCTGCTGATCATCGTGATGAACATCGGTGAACTGCCGCGTGTGTTGCGCATGATCGTCGCGAACGCCTTTGGGTTGGAGGAGGCCGTGGGTGGCGGCATGGGGGCAGCCATTGCGCAGGGCCTGCGCCGCGGGCTATTTTCCAACGAGGCCGGCCTGGGCTCGGCCCCCAACGTTGCCGCCACGGCCGACGTGCACCACCCGATCAGCCAGGGCATCACGCAGTCGCTGTCGGTGTTCATCGATACCATCCTGATCTGTTCGGCTACCGCGTTCGTGATCCTGCTGGGCAATGTCTACGTGCCCGGCGCGCAGGACGTCAGCGGTATCGCGCTGACCCAGCAGTCGCTGGTTTCACACTTGGGAAGCTGGGCGCAGTACTATCTGACCTTCTCGGTGTTTCTTTTTGCGTTCAGCTCGATCATGTACAACTACTACCTCGGCGAGACGGCGCTGGCCGAACTGACGAAAAGCACCCTGTCGACCCATGCGCTGCGGGCGGCGGTGATCGTCGTCGTGCTGCTCGGCGCGAGCGCGCCCGGAGCGACCGCCGTGTTCTTCTTCTCCGACCCGCTGATGGGCCTGCTGGCACTGGTCAACCTGATGGCGGTGCTGATGCTCTTCCCGGTCGCGATGCGTGTGCTCCAGGACTAACGTGAGCAGCTCGCGGCCGGCAACGACCGCCCGGTATTTGACGCCGCGAAGTTCCCCGATCTCGACATTGACCGCGTCGTGTGGAAACCCCGCACACGTTGAACGCAACTGAATCAAAGCGGCTACGATTCGATATCGGCTCAATAAGGCTGCGGCAGGCGTTTTTATGGTAGATGCCCGTAGTCTGCGCAAGCCCGCCAATTGACTGCCCGATGGGGCGCGCAGACATCGGGGCAGGTGCAAATCGGGTGTTTGAAATTTGTCTCTACGCGGGGGGCAGCGCGCCGGATACCGGTGCACATCGTCACCAACGAACGCCTCGGCTTGATCGGCGCTGCCGCCGCGGCGCTGGTATCGGGCAATAGCGGTTGAGCACGGCCGCGCGCGGCGCCACGGCGGGGCCGCCGATTCGGGAGAAATGGGATGGCATTGGCACAGGCGCACAAGTTCGGCATTCTCGTGGGGGTCGGTCCCGCCCCGGGGATTAACAGTGTCATCGGCGCGGCGACCATCCGCGCTCGGTTGCAGGGGGCCGAGGTGCTCGGTATCCGCGACGGATTCGCGGGCATCATGCGCGGTTCGATCGAGGGCGCGGCCGCGCTCGATATCGACGCGGTCAGCCGCATCCACTTTCTTGGCGGTTCGGTCATCGGCACATCGCGCGCCAACCCGACCCAAAGCGCCGCAAGTTTGGATCTCGCGGTCAACACCTTGTTGAATGCCGGCATCACCCGGCTCATCACCATCGGCGGTGATGACACGGCGTATTCGGCGATGAAAATCGCGCAGCGGGCCGGTGACGCCTTGCACGTCGCGCACGTGCCCAAGACCATCGACAACGACCTTGCGCTGCCGCCGCATATCGACACCTTCGGCTTTCAGACCGCGCGCCATGTGGGCTTCGAGTTGGTGAAGAACCTGATGGTCGACGCGCGCTCCGCCGGGCGCTGGTACCTGGTGGTCGCCATGGGACGCAAGGCCGGCCATCTCGCGCTGGGAATCGCCAAAGCCGCGGGCGCGACGTTAAGCGTTATCCCCGAGGAGTTTCCCGACGGTAAAACCACGCTCGCCATTATCGCCGACATCCTGAGCGGCGCCATCATCAAACGCGCGGCCGAAGGCCAGCGCGACGGCGTCGCGGTGCTGGCCGAGGGGCTTGCCGAGTGCGTGCCGCAAGCCGAACTCGAACAGCTGGGCGCAATGGAGCGCGATCCCCATGGGCACATACGCATTGCCGAAGTCGAATTGGGCCGCGGCATCAAAAAGCAAGTCGAGGCGCGCCTGGCCGCGCTTGGCGTGCAGACCACACTGGTGTCCAAGGACATCGGCTACGAACTGCGCTGCGCCGATCCGATCCCGTTTGATATGGAATACACCCGAGATCTGGGTTATTGCGCCGCCAAATTCCTGCTCGAAGGCGGATCGAATGCGATGATCACCTTGCAAGGCGGGCAATTCGTCGCGCTGCCCTTTGCTTCGTTGCTCGATCCGGCCACCGGGCGCACACGGGTGCGCACGGTCGACATCCGCTCCACCCGCTACGCCATCGCGCGCCGTTATATGGTGCGCCTGCGCCGCGACGATTTCGACAATTCGGTGAAGCTCGCGGCGCTGGCGCGCGCGGCGAATATGAGCGCGTCACAATTCGCCGCGCGATTTGGTTATGTCGTGGAATATGAACCGCCGCCGCTGACGCTGTTCGGCACGCCTTAAGTACCATGGGCGCCATGGGTCGCGCGGCCGGAAAAATAGGTGTTCGTTCAGTGCCGCGCAAACGATGCAGCGTTTTCCCTCACCCTGACTTCCCGCCGCGAGAGGGTTCAAAACCCTTCGCCCTTCGGGAGAATGGTGGGGAGAGCGAAGCGAGGGGGCCGCAAGCGGGAGGGGGTCGCGTTTCCCGCACGCATTAATTTAAAAAATGTAATTAAATCAAATACTTACGATACATCATCGATGCGTTCAAAGCCGCGTAAGAACGAGGCGTTAGCGCTTCGCTGTTACCCGGCCAGCTTAACCTTACGCTTGAACGCTGACGTTGACTTTGACATCGGGCGTCGCGACCGCGACGCTGCCGTAGAGCGGTCACCTGCCGCGAAAACGTTCGATCAGCGCGTTGCCTTGCGCGGACGACACGCCCTTTAGTTTGAAGTTGATGCTCACGCTGTTAAACACCGTGACGTCCTGGCGCACGGGGTTGGCGCGATCCATCATCGCGGCGATATCGACGTTGATACCGGCAAGCGGGATCGACTCTGCCTTGGCGAACGCCTGCACCAGCTCCACGCCGCACGAGGCGACGCCGGTTAAAAAAAGTTCGGCGGGCGTGACTTCCTCGCCCGGCGCGCCGTTTTGCACCGGGCCGTCGATGATGAAATGGTGATTGCGCACGCTGCACATCACACGCCCATGCGTGTCGGTGGAACGCGCGGCGATGGCGTAGTTGCGGATGTCGGTGGTGGCCATGTTTTTGACTCCTTTATGGATGGGTGAAATGCGAGGCGCGTGGCGTACCGTCAACGGCCGCGCGCTCGCGCGCGCCAATAATAGGGTTTGCGCGCGTGATGAGCGTCCGCGAACACAACGATGCCTTCTGCAAGAAATTCAATGCGCGCCGCGGGTATGAACCGCGCGCGTTTCATGGGGCCAGATGCCGCGCTTCGGCAAACACGTCCTCGGCTGAAATTGTTGGCAATTCGCCGCGCTCGTAGGCGGTGACGCGTTCCTCGATCTCCCGATCCCACGCCGCTTCAATTTCCGCAAGCGGCGGCTCACGCAGGGATTCGAGCAGCGCCTCAGCGAGTTCTGCACGCTCATCCGTCGACAGCGTGCGTGCTTTTTGCTCAATTTCCTTCAGCAAGGTGGTCATGCGCGCTCCTTACACGAAACAAACCCATTTTACATCGAGATCGGTACGCATACGCTTGCCGATGTTTATTCCGGATTATTCCCCGCCGGCGCCCACCCGCGCTTGGCGCGCACGGAGGGGTTGCTGATGATTTCGACGATCGCCGGCTTGCCGCACGCCAGCGCCTTGTCCAGCGCGCCACGTATGGCGTCGGGTTTTTCCACGCGAAAGCCGGCGCAGCCCATGGCCTCGGCGACCTTGGCAAAATTGACCTCCTTCTGAAACGCCGCGGCTTCGGCGACGCCGCCGGCGTAATTGTTGTTGACCACCATCACCGCGTTAAGCCCGCTGCGCGCGGCGGTTTCCATTTCGGCCATGTGGTAATAAAAGCCCGCGTCGCCGGCAAAGCCGATCACCGGCACATTCGCCGGCAGCGCCGCGCGCACGCCGAGCGTGCCGGGGAAGCCCCAGCCCAGTGAACCGCCGCAGCGAATGTAGCGTTGGCCGGCTTTCATCCTCGTCATTTGCGCGGTCCAAAGCGCGGCATGAAAAGTGTCGACCACCAGCACGGCGTTGGACGGCAGCCATTCGCCGAGTTCCTTGGCGATGCGCTCCGGCCGCATCGGTAAGTCGTTCGAGTTGCGCAGTGGGTCGCTCTCGGCCCAATAATCGGCAACGTAACCTCGCACTTGCTCCAGCCATTCCGCGCGCGGTGTCGGCGCACCCGCTTGCACCAGCATCGCGGTGAGTGTGGCCTTGACGTCACCGCACAGCGACACCGCGTTCGGATAATTGCGGCCGAGCTCGTGAGGATTGATGTCCAGTTGCACGGTGCGTGTGCCGATTTTCGGAATCTGCCAGCCGTTGGTGACTTGCCCGCCGGTGTGGCTGCCGATGAAAAACACCAGGTCGGCCGCGGCCACCGCCTTGTTCGCGCACCAGCGCGAATAGGTGCCGGGCACACCCACGCCCAATGCGTGATCGTCGGGCACCAGTGCGCGCGCGTGCAGGCTGGTGGCGATGGGAATCTGCAGTTTGTCGGCGAGCGCCACTACTTCGGGCCCGGCGAGCGACTTCACCGCGCCGCCGCCGACCACGATGATGGGCTTGGCGGCTTCTTTCAACTCTTTCAACGCGGCCTTGATGTCGGCGTCTTCGGCGCAGGGGCGAAACGGCGGGTAACGCGTGTAGCGTTGTTCGATGCGCGTATCGTACTCGGCTTCCTCGTCGAGCACTTGCCCGGCGTTGCCGCGCAGCTCCAAATGCACCGGGCCGGGCGCGCCGCTGGTGGCCTCGCGAAACGCCTGCCGCAACAGGTCGGGAAACCGCGAGGCGGCATCGACCACATAGTTGGCCTTGGTCACGCCGTCCCACGCCGTGTGATCCTCGGCGTTTTGATAGGCGTGGCGATAACGCGGCATGTGGTTTTGCCCGCCGGAAATCGCGATCACCGGCGAGCCCGCCATATGCGCATCACGCACGCCAGCCGCGAGATTGGTGCTGCCGATGTCCTGGCACAGGCATACGCCGGGGCGGTTGGAAGCGCGCGCGTAACCGTCGGCCATGTAGGCGGCGGCTTTTTCGCCGTGGGCGATGACGAGTTGCGTCGCGTTCAGTTTGCCGACCTCCACCATTGCCGGCGGGATGATC
>VGIF01000131.1 GCA_016868015.1 Betaproteobacteria bacterium | reverse complement strand
GCAATCGCTGATCGACATGGACCGCATGTTTCGCCTGCTGGAGGAAAACCGCGAGATCCAGGATAAACCCGGCGCGCAACCCTTGCCCGACGGCCCGGCGGCGGTGCGTTTCGAGCGCGTAAATTTTAGCTACGAGCCCGAGCGGCAGATTTTATTCGATGTAAGCTTCGATATCCCTGCCGGGCACAAGGTGGCGGTGGTGGGGCATAGCGGCTCGGGCAAGTCGACGCTGGCGCGGCTGTTATACCGTTTTTACGATGTTACCGGCGGCGCGATTCGGATTAACCAAGCCGACATTAAAGACGTGCAGCAAGCGAGCCTGCGTGCCTCGATCGGCATCGTGCCGCAAGATACTGTGTTGTTTAACGACACCATCTACTACAACATCCATTACGGCCGCACCGATGCCGCCAGCGAGGAAGTGCTGCAGGCCGCGCGCGCGGCGCACATCCACGACTTTATCGTGAGCTTGCCCGAAGGGTATGAATCGCCGGTGGGCGAGCGCGGGCTTAAACTTTCCGGCGGCGAAAAACAACGCGTGGCGATTGCGCGCGCGATTTTGAAGGCCCCGCGCATATTGATTTTCGACGAGGCGACCTCGGCGCTCGATTCCAAATCGGAAAAAGCGATCCAGGAAGAACTCGAACGCATCGCGCGCGGCCACACCACGCTGGTGATCGCGCACCGGCTGTCCACCGTGATGGATGCCGATCAGATTCTGGTGATGGATCACGGCCGCATCATCGAACGCGGCACGCACCGCGAACTGCTGGAGCTAAACGGGACGTACGCGCAGATGTGGGCGCTGCAGCAGGAAGAAAACGGTGGCGACGACACGACCACGGCTTAGGTCTTATCGCTATGCTCGGGTGCTTCAATTAAACCCCTTCACCGCAGAGGCGCAGAGACGCACAGTTGTCGCGGAGTAATCTTTGACGGTATTTCTCCGCGAATCTCCGCGTCTTTGCGCCTCTGCGAGGAAGGGGTTTTACGTCACCCCGCCGCCGGCAACGTCACCTGCGCCAGCGTGCCGCAATTGCCGCTCCCCACGAGCAGCCGGATGCTGCCGCCGTGTCGCTGCGCGATCTCGCGCACGATGGCGAGCCCCAGCCCGCAACCATCAACGCCGGTGCCCAGCACGCGGTGAAACCGTTCCAGCACCGCGCTGCGTTCGTTTTCCGGGATGCCGGGGCCGTTGTCTTCGATTCCGATTTCCACCGCGTGCACCGTTGACTTGAGTTTGACAGTGACGCGCCCGCCGCGCTGTGTGTAGCGAATCGCGTTGTCGATCAGGTTGCCGAGCATTTCGCGCAACAAAAAAGCGTCGCCATTCACCGGCGCCTCGCCATCGGGGCCCTCGTATCCGAGATCGATATCGGCCGCCAGCGCGCGCGGCACCCAGGCGGTGGTGGTGGCGCGCGTTAACGCCGCGAGGTCAAGCGGCATCATCGTTTGCGCGCGTTCGGCTGCCGGCTCCGCGCGCGCGAGCGACAGCAACTGATTGACTAAATGCGTGGCGTGATCCGCCGCGGTTTGCAACTGCGTGAGCGTGGCGCGCACTTCCTCGGACGCGGATTGGCGCAACGCGAGCCCGGCTTGCGTGCGCAGGCCCGCGATCGGCGTGCGCAACTGGTGCGCGGCATCGGCGATAAAACGTTGCTGCGAAGTCAGCACATCGCTTAAGCGTTTTAGCAGTGCGTTCATCGATTCGATCAGCGGCCGCACTTCACTGGGCACGTGCGCGGCGGGCAGCGGCGACAGATCGCGGTGCGAGCGCCGCTCGACTTCCTGGCACAGTTGGGTGAGCGGCCGAAGCGCGCGGGTTACCGCGAACCAGATCACCATGAACGCGCACAACGCCGCCAACACTTGCGGCAGCGCAATGCCCAGCAGCAAGCTGCGCAACAAATCGGTGCGCGGGCTTCGCTGCTCGATCACTTGCACCGTGATCAGGCCGCGAACGTCTTCGGTTTCCATCCGCAATTGGATCACTGCCGCGCGCATCTGCTTGCCCTGGTAAGTATCGTCGTAGAACTGTGCTTGGCCGCTGGGCGAGGGTTTGGCGCGGTTAATTTCGGGTTCGCCGGTAATGAACTCGCCGTCGGGGCCGGTCACCAGGTAGTAAAGCTGCCCGGTTGCGCGCGTGCTTAGCATTTTGACCGCCACCTCCGGCAGATCGACATAAATTTGCCCGCGCAGCACGCGCACCTGGCGGCCGATGTCGAGCGCGGCTTCCAGCAGCGCGCGGTCGTATGCGACTGTCACATAACGCTTGGCGATGTCGTAATCGTTGTAGCCGCTGATCGCCCA
Organism: Betaproteobacteria bacterium; assembly: GCA_016868015.1. Lineage (GTDB taxonomy): Bacteria > Pseudomonadota > Gammaproteobacteria > Burkholderiales > SG8-41 > UBA5216. The sequence goes on along the minus strand of VGIF01000131.1, from coordinate 10,739 downwards.
CAAGACCGCAAGCGGAATCGACACCCAAAACAGCACCTGGCGGCGCAGCGCAAAGGCGCGCGGCGCGCCCGGCGTTGCACCCTCGCTCATGCGGCGCTCTTGTCCATCAAATAGCCCAACCCGCGCACGGTGCGTATCACCACGCCAAAGGGTTCGATCTTTTTGCGCAGCCGGTGCACGCACACTTCGATGGCATTGGCACCCACCTCGTCACCCCAGCCGTAGAGTTTTTCGGCCAGTTGATCCTTGCTCACCACGCGCCCGCTGCGCGTCATCAGCACTTCCAGCACGCCCAATTCGCGCGCGGACAAGTCTAGCGCTTGATCGTCGACGGTGGCGCACCGCCCGGTGCTGTCCAGCTTAAGCCTGCCGTTGGTAATCAACGCGTTGCCCCCGGCGCTGCCGCGCCGAATCAACGCCCGCACGCGGGCTTCGAGCTCGAGCAGTTGGAACGGCTTGGTCAAATAATCGTCGGCGCCCAGATCGAGCCCGCGCACGCGCTCTTGCAGCGCGTCGCGCGCGGTGAGGATCAAAACCGGCGGCGTCGCCGAGCGCCGCCGCAACCGTTTAATCACCTCAAAGCCCTCGATCCGCGGTAATCCGAGATCGATAATCGCTAAATCGTAAGTCTGCGTGGACAGCGCGTGATCCGCCGCCGCGCCATCGTTAACGCAGTCCACGGCGTACTCGCTGCCGCGTAGTGAACGCGTCAAGCCGTCGGCTAAGACGGGGTCATCCTCCGCAATCAAAATACGCATGAATATTTGCTGGAAATAAGTGATATTACGTATACAATGTAAGTGCTGCGTAAGCTAATTCCCGCACCGTTCTACGGTGCCGGTACTAATTGTAGATGCGTAGATGCTTAGTCAACCGCTAGTTGGCCTGGCAATTTCGGGATTAGTGATCGCATACATCCTCCTCGGAGGTCGTTAGTTGCAATTGCTTGTGCTGAGCAAGTGATTGTATGACCTCTTTCAACCCTGCCCGGGTTCTGCCGGGTGGGGTTTTTTTTGCGCTGCCAAGCGCTGTGGCCGCGGCGCGGGCACAACGTCCGGCCGCACATTTGCAATTCGCAAAATATACTTGAAAAAGCCGTTCTAACCCTGTATTTTCACGGGAAATTTTGAACAAAAACGGAGGCTCCGTGCTGCGCCTTTTCCCGCTGCTGACAGCACTTTTTGCCGCGCTTAGTTTATCGATAGCCCCGGCTGCCAGCCAAACCCCCGCCAAGCCGCAGGCCAAGAGCGCGCCCAAAGCGGCGGCTGGCGCCAAAGCCATGCCCAAAGCCGCAGCAAAGCCCGCACCCAAGGCCGCGCCTCGGCCTGCAGCTAAGGCCGCCTCCAAGCCGATCGCGCATAAACCCGTGGCGCGTAAACCGGCCGCCCAACAGCAAGCCCAACGCGCGGCTGCTCAGCGGCCGTGCTGCGGGGCGACAGCCCGGCGCGCCGCGCTCGCGCCGTCGCCGCCACCACCGGAAGTGTTTAACCCCGATTTCCTGGAAGTGCAATCCACTGCGGCATTGGTGATAAACCCCACCAATGGCCAAGTGATCTACGAAAAAAATACCGGCAATGTTGCGCCGATAGCCTCGATCACCAAATTGATGACGGCGATGGTGGTGCTCGATGCCAAGCTGCCGCTTGACGAAAGCATCGAGTTAAGCCGCGAGGATCTCGAACACCTCAGGGGCACCGGCTCGCGCTTGAGCATGGGCATGTCGCTGACGCGCGACGAAATGCTGCGCTTGACGCTGATGTCCTCGGAAAACCGCGTCGCCGTGGCGCTGGCGCGCTCGTATCCCGGCGGCATCGAAGCCTTCGTACGCGAAATGAATATGAAGGCGATGGCGCTGGACATGATGCAAACATCGTTTGCCGATAGCACCGGGCTATCGAGCGACAACGTCTCCACCGCACGCGATCTCGCCAAGCTGGTCAAGGCGGCGTATCAGTACCCGCTGATACGCCAATATTCGACGGGCATGGGTTATGCTGTCTACACGCCGGGCGGGCGCACCCTGCAATATGGCAACTCCAATTCGCTGATGGTGAGCCCCGACTGGCAGATCAACCTGCAAAAGACCGGTTACATCCGCGCGGCGGGCCGCTGCGTGGTGATGCACGCCACCATCGCCAACTCGCCCATCGTGATCGTGCTGCTCGACGCCTGGGGGCCCATGAGCCGCGTGGGCGACGCCAACCGCATTAAACGGTGGATCGAGTACCACTCGAACCACACGTTGGGTTAAACCCGGCGCCAATTGCGCCCGCGCCGAAGGTTGCTCAGGCGCAAGTCGCACCCTAAACACCATGGCCATGCACCCGCACGCCGGCCGCGCGCCGTTCGACTTTTACGACCTGCACCCGGGCAGCGAAAACTTTCTGGACGACGCTCTGGCGGGGCTGGCGCAGCCGCGCAAGGCGCTTGCCCCCAAATACTTTTACGACGCACGCGGCAGCGAACTCTTCGAAGCGATTTGCGAACTGCCCGAGTATTACCCCACCCGCACCGAACTGGCGATGATGCAAGCCCATGCGCGCGACATGGCGCACAGGCTCGGCCCCGAAACGCTGCTCATTGAATACGGCGCGGGCTCCGGGCGCAAAACCCGCGTGCTGATCGAAGCGCTGGCGCCCGCGGCCTACGTCGCCATCGACATCTCGCGCAGCGCGCTCACGCAATGCGCCGCCCAGCTCGCGGCCGCCTACCCCGCGGTAAAAATCGCCGCCGTGTGCGCCGATTACTCGCGCCCGCTCGAACTGCCGCGGATCGACGGCATTAGCCCACGCCGGCGCGTGATTTATTTCCCCGGCTCCACCATCGGCAACTTCACTCGCGCCGACGCTCTCGCTTTTTTGCGCCACGCCCACGCACTGGCGGGCGAGGGCGGCGCCATGCTGGTGGGCGTAGACCTCAAAAAAGACCCGGCGCGGCTACACGCCGCGTACAACGACGCGCAAGGCATCACCGCCGCGTTTAACCTGAACCTGCTCGCGCGCATCAACCGCGAGCTTAACGGCGATTTTAATTTAGCCGCCTTCGAGCACCACGCCTTCTACAACCAGGGCAAAGGCCGCATCGAAATGCACTTGAAAAGCCGCATCGAACAAACCGTCAACATCGCCGGGCGCGCCTTCACCTTTCGCGCGGGCGAAACCCTGCACACCGAAAACTCCTGCAAATACACCATCGAGGAATTTCAACAACTCGCGCGGCAAGCCGGCTTCACCCCCGAGCATAGCTGGTGCGATGAGCAGCGCTTATTCTCGGTGCATTATTTGGGGGTGGGAGTGGTAGAGTAAGGGAATAACGTAAGGATCTGATTTTATTGATAATTTTTTCGTTCATTTTGCGGCCTGACGCGGTTAAGTGGCGATCGCCGGGCTGCATCCGGATGGTGTATACGAACGCCAATGGGCGGCACCTGTGAGACTAAAGACGCTACTGACGCCATCGGCCCATTGATCAACGCACCATCGTCCCTCACATGAATAAACGCCAACGCGTCATGGCCGCCATCCGCGGCGAGCCCGTCGACCGGGTGCAGGTCAGTTTTTGGCTACATAACCATGCGGCGGAGCATACGGCGCAAGCGCTGGCGGATGAGACCATACGCTTGCATCAAGCCTTCAACTGGGATTTTCTAAAGCCGCAGTCGCGCGCGAGCTGTTTTGCCGAGATGTGGGGGCAGCAGGTTGAATTCACCCACCAGCGCGAGACGCCGCCCAAGATCAGCCGCCACGCGCTGCGCTCCGCCGCCGAGTTCGCAAACCTTAAGCCCGCGGATGCGCGCCAAGGCGCGCTCGCCGAACAGTTGCAGGCGCTGCGCGCGGTGCGTGCGGCGGTGGGCGACGAGGTGCCGATCGTCGCCACCATTTTCGCGCCGCTGATGGTGGCCACTTACATGACGCCGGGCCGGCGTGAGGACGTGTTGCGGCTGATGCGCGAAGCGCCCGCTAAGCTCGATCACGCGCTCGCCGCCATTGGCGAAACACTGGCGCAATACGCGCGCGATTGCATCGCCGCGGGCATCGATGGCATTTTTTATGCGACGACGGTGGCGACACAGCCGTTAATGTCCGTCGAGGAATGCCGGCGATTTCAGCGGCCGCACGACCGCGCCATTCTCGATGCGGCGGCATCGGCGCCGTTTAACATCATGCACGTGTGCGGCGATCACACGCGGTTTGATGAATTTGTCGACTATCCGGTTGCGGTGTTTAGCTGGGCAACCACGCCGGGCAATCCCACGCTGACACAAGCGCAAAAGCGCACCGGCCGCGCTGTACTCGGCGGCTTGCCGGGCAAGCCGCAAATCGGCGGCATGCAAGCGCAAGCGCTGGTCGAGCGCGCGCACGGCGCCATTGCGCAGACGGGTGGGCGCGGGCATTTGCTGGGCCCGGACTGCTCGATCAACCCCGGCACGCCGGATCAATTGCTGCGCGCCGTGGGCGATACGCTTGCAAGCGGCTAGCGTCGCCCGCGGCGCTGCGCCATAAGACGCTTCAGTCCGCGGAAATTCCCGCCTTTTTGATGATCGGCGTCCACTTATCGATTTCGGATTTCACGAACGAGCGCAGTGCTTCGGGATTCGCGAGTGACGGCGGCACTGGCGCGCCGCCCAGCTCGGTGAGCCACGACTTAAACGTAGGGTCCACCACGGCCGCTTGCAGCGCGGCGACGAGTCTGTCCGACACCGGTTTGGGCAAACCTCTGGGCGCCCACAGGCCGAACCAGGAGACGGCCTCGAAACCGGCCACACCTTGCTCGTGCAGCGTCGGCACAAAGGGCAACGCGGCCACGCGCGATTTCGAGGTGACGCCATAGGTTTTGATGCCTCCGGATTTGATCTGCCGCGCAGTGGTGCTGGTTTGATCGCACAGCAAATCGACGTGTCCACCGAGCAAATCGGTCATTGCCGGCGCGGTGCCTTTGTAGGGCACCTCGGTGTAGGCGGTTTGCGTGACGTTCATGAACAGCAGCGAGCACAGGTGCGCGGCCGAGCCCACGCCGGCGTGCGCGAAGGTGAGTTTTTTGCCGTTCGCCTTGGCGTAGGCGATGAGTTCTTTTAACGAGTTCTGCGGCAACCCGTTGCGCGCGACGATGGTCATCGGCATATCCGACACGCGGCCAATGGGGTCGAAATCGGTGAGCACGTTGTAGGGCAGCGAGCGAAACAGCGCGGGTTGCGTCGCCATGCCGATGTTCATGATGAGCAGTGTGTAGCCGTCGGGTTTGGATTTGGCGACGCGGTTGCTACCGATGGTGCCGGTGGCGCCGGAAGGGTTCTCGACCACCACCTGCTGCTTAAGCGCGCCGGCAAGCGCCGCGGCGAGATTGCGCGCCATGGCGTCGCCCGGCCCGCCGGCGGGGAAGGGCATGATTAATGCGATGGAGCGGTTGGGATAATCTTGGGCGTGGGCGCCGGTAAAAACGGTTATTGCCGCGAAGATGGACGCTGCTGTTGCGTGTTGCCAAGTTCTATTCATGGGGGCTTTCTGGTTTTTAGAAATGTTCGTGAATGCAAATGCCGCCCCTCTCCCGCTTGCGGCGGAGGGGGCGGGGGAGATGGCGAACCTATGCTCCCACAAACCATAGCGCATCGCTATTATTTCCCGCGCCGCGGCCAGCGCTCCATCATGCGCGGCAGCACTTCCTCCGCAAAGCGCCTGGTCTGCGCGTACATGTCCTCGTCGCCATCCGCGACCGGGCGCAGGATGAACTTGCTGGCGTCATGCTCGACGTAGCTCGCGATGCGCTCGACGATTGCTTCCGCGTCGCCGAACACAAAATGCACACTGGCATCGTGGCCGGTGCGCGCTTGAAATTGCGCGATGGCTTTGGCCACGCCGGGATCGTCCGCGTTGCCGAAGCGAAAGCTAAACGCGGCGCCGTAGTGATCTTCGTCGATGGCGCGGCCGGCCGCGGTGCTCGCGGCGCGGATCGCGGCAATGACCTGACCAACGGTTTCGGGCGTTTCGCTGCCCGCTTGCCAGCCAGTGCCGTGCTGCGCCGTGCGCCGTACCGCGGCGGCTGACGAGCCGCCGATCCACATCGGCAATTCGGCCTGCACCGGCAGCGGCGAGATCGAGGCGTTGGTGTAGCTGAAGTGTTTGCCGGCGTAGGTGAGTTTTTCGCCTTTCCACAGCCGCGCGATGATTTCCAGCGCCTCGTCGGTCTTGCGTCCGCGCGTGGCGGGGTCGAGGTGCATCGCCTCCCACTCCGGCCCGCGCGGGCTGCCGATACCAAAGCCGGGCAGCAGACGGCCTTCGGACAACACGTCTATGGTGGCGCACTGTTTGGCGAGCAAGAGCGGCTCACGCAGCGCCGCGCCCACCACGTTGACACCGAATTTGATGCGCCGCGTGCGCCCGGCAATCGCGGCGAGTTCCGTCATGCATTCGAGCACCGGCGCGCGGCTTACCAAGCGGTCGTTTTGCCAAATCGAATCGACGCCGCCTTGCTCGCACAAATCGACCCAGCGCCAGAAGCCGGCGGCGCTGCGGTTGGCCGCCTGCGTTACACTTGCGCGCTGGTTAATTGCGAGTGAGTGTCATGAGTCACTGGTTCGAGTATTTCCCCGGCCACCACATGTGGTCGCAGGGCATGATGTTCGGCATCGAGATGCAAACTTGGGGCGCGGCGGCGATCGGCGAGATCGATCAGATCGGTCAGAAGTTGAAGGCGCACGTCGGTGATAACGAGCGCTGGTGGCAGGAGTGGACGGCGATGGCGCAACGCATCGAGGGCTTCGCCGATGGTGAAGCCGCGGCTGGGCACCAACTCACCGCCGGTAGCTATTACCTGCGCGCGGCGATTTATTATTTTTGCGGCGAGCGGTTTATCGCGCCCTCGGATCGCAAGCGCGATACCTATCGCGCGTGTTTGCGCTGTTTTGAAAAAGGCATCGCGCGGCGTTATCCGCAAATCAGTCGTGTGCTGGTGGCGTATGAAGGCACCACTTTGCCGGCGTGGTTTTTCGAAGCTGACGTCGAAGGTCCGGCACCGGCAGTGGTGATGTTCGACGGCCTCGATAACGCCAAGGAGATGAGCGTGCTGTTTGGCGGCGCGGAAATCGCGCGCCGCGGCATCCACGTGCTGGCGATCGACGGGCCGGGGCAGGGCGAGGCGCTGCGCTTGCAGGATATTCCCAGCCGCTACGACTACGAAGTGCCGGCGCGCGCCGCGTACGAGCATCTCGCCAAGCGTAGCGACATCGATGCCCAGCGCATGGCGGTGATGGGTTTTAGCATGGGCGGTTACTACGCGCCGCGCGCGGCGGCGATGGAGCCGCGCTTTGCTGCATGCGTGGCGTGGGGCGGGCATTTTGATTACCACGAAGCGTGGGTGCGGCGCCGCAAAATCATGGAGTCGGGCGGCACCAAAATTTCCGCGCCGTCTTTCCAACTGCCGTGGGTGCTGGGCATGCCGGACATGGCGGCGTGCATGAAAAAGCTGGAAAACTATCGGCTCGCCGGCGTGGCGGAAAAAATCCGCTGCCCGTTTTATTGCATCCACGGCGAAAACGACAACATCGTGCCGCTGGAATTCGCGCAGCGTTTGTACGAGTGTGTGGGCGCACAAGATAAAACGCTGAAAATTTTAGGCGCGCATGACGGCGGCAGCGATCATTGCCAGGAGGACAATCGCCAGGTCGGCGTTAATTTGGTGGCCGATTGGCTGGCGGAGCGGCTGGGTGGGCGTGTCGAATAAAAAAATCGAAAAACCTTTGACGCAGATTTACGCAGATGAACGCAGATTTTCAATCGGAGCAACCATGACGCAACAGAATGCAGGCACGGCGCTGGCGCAAGAAATGGCGCGCCGGCGCGGCAAAGTTTACCCGGCGCACACCTGGATCGCGGAAAAGTTTCCCGACTACGTCAAGGTGCTGGTGGAGCTCGACGAAGTGATCCGCGTGAAACCGCGGCGCTTTGACGAAAAAATGCACGAGCTGTTTCACATCGTCGCGCTGGCGGTGGAAATGTCCAACCCGCCCAATCAGCCGCATCTGAAACAGCACATCAAGCGCGCGTTAAAGCTCGGGCTTCACCCGGAGGAAATTGCCGAAGCGCTGATGGTGTGCGTGAATCCGTGCGGGGCGAAGGTGTTGACCTATGGCGTCACCTGCATGCTGGAAGCGATCGAGGAAATGAAAGCGGAGGCGCCAAACCCGTGAAGCGTGGGAGCGCCGCGCGCCGGTTTTTGACCGCCGTGGCGGCGTGTGTTGCGATTGCCGGGTGCACGCCGGCGGGGCAAATTCTGTTTTCGCTGTTGCCCGACGGTACTATCCCCATGTTGTTGAGCCATCTGCAGCGCGAGTCCGACACCAATCGCCGCCGTGTGGCGGAACTCGAGCAAAAAGGCGATTGGCAGGGGTTGGTGAATTTGGCCGAGGAAAACCTCGCCCTGCAGCCGAACAATGTGAGCTGGTGGCTGGTGGCCGGTTATGCGAATTCGCGGCAAAAAAATCACCCGCGCGCGATTCAGTGCTTTCAGGAGATGGTGCGGCTGGAGCCGCATGCGGCCGACGGCTGGAATTTTCTGGCGCAAGAAGATCGCGCGATGGGTGAGCCGCAACGCGCGGTGGACATCCTCGCGCGCGCGCAACCGGTACTGCGCGATGTGCCGGTGACGTATTTGCTGCTCGGCGAGAGTTACAGCGACTTGGGCCGCTTCGAACTCGCCGCGCGCGCGTATCAGCAGGCGTTGGATTTGGACGGCGGGCTAACGCCGGCGTGGGCGGGGCTCGCGCGCGCTTACATCAAAATCGGCCGCTACGCGGATGCCGAAAGCATTGCGCGCGCGGCCGAGGCATCCAATCCGCAGTTCGCGGCGGCAATTCGCGACGAAATTAGAACAGCAAAAAATATTCAATAAAATCAAATACTTACAAAAATACGGCGGCACCGCGCAGCGCAAAACCGTGCGCGCGCATCGCCGGCGGGGCTTTAGGCGTTCTTCAGCGCCGGCGTGAGATACGGCGCGATCTTTTTCACCAGCGCTTCATGCAACGCCAGATTGCCGCCGACGATGTTGCCCGAATTCATGTAGCCATCCTTGCCTTGCAAATCGCTGATTACACCGCCGGCTTCGGTGATCAACAGCGCGCCGGCGGCGATGTCCCAAGGTGCTAAGCCGATTTCCCAAAACACATCCATGCGCCCCGATGCGACATAAGCGAGATCGAGCGCGGCGGAGCCCGCGCGGCGTATCGCGGAAGCGTTTTGCATGATGTCGCGCAGCATCGCGAGGTAAGCGTCGATGTGCACGTGTTGCTTGAACGGAAAGCCGGTGCCCACCAGCGCGCTTTTTAACAGCAGGCGTTTGGAGACGCGAATGCGCGTGTCGTTCAAAAAAGCGCCGCCGCCGCGCGTGGCGGTGAAAAGATCGTTTTTCGCCGGGTCGTAGACCACGGCTTGCGTTATCACGCCGCGGTGCATCAGCGCGATCGCCACCGCGTATTGCGGAAAGCCGTGCACAAAATTGGTGGTGCCATCCAGCGGATCGATGATCCACTGGTATTCCGACTTGGCTTGCTGATTAAGCGCGCCGGACTCCTCTGCTAAAATGGAATGCTTGGGATACGCTTCGAGCAGCGTGCGGATGATGACCTGTTCGGCTTCCTTGTCGACTTCGGTGACAAAATCATTGGTCGCTTTTTCGCGCACCGCCAGCACATCTAGATTGCGCGCGGCGCGATTGATCACGCCGCCGGCGCGGCGCGCGGCCTTGATCGCGATGGTGAGCATGGGGTGCATGATTGTCGTGGGGCGTGAGGGGTGAGGCGTGGGAAACAAGCGGCTAGCGGCGGATTTTACGTGATATGAGCGACGCACTCAAAAAATCATTGGCGAACGTGCGCATCGTGCTGTGCGAGCCGCATCACGCAGGCAACATCGGCGCGGCCGCGCGGGCGATGAAAACGATGGGCTTGTCGCGGCTGGCGCTGGTGACCCCCAGGGATTTTCCAAGTGATGAGGCGTCGCGCCGTGCTTCGCGTGCCACCGACATTCTCGATGCGGCCATCGTTTGCGAAACGCTGAGCGATGCGTTGTCGGGTGCCGCGTTTGCGCTCGCCTGCTCCGCGCGCACGCGCGAGTTGGCGGTGCCGCAAACCGATGCACGCCACGCCGCGGCGCGTTTGATCGAAATCGCGCACACACAGCCGGTGGCGCTGGTGTTTGGCAACGAGACTTACGGGCTCACCACTGGGCACGTGAATTTGTGCCAACTCCTTGCCACCATACCGGCGAACCCGGATTACGCGTCGTTGAATCTCGCCGCGGCGGTGCAAGTGTTTGCGTATGAGTTGCGGCAAGCGGCCATGAGCGGCGCGCCTGAGAGCAAACCGCGCAAGCTTGCTGGCCACGACGAGCTCGAAGGCTTTTACGCGCATCTCGAAAGCGCGCTCGCCGAAACCGGTTATCTCAACCCGGAGCAGCCGAAAAAACTCATGCAGCGTTTGCGCCGTTTGTACGCGCGCGCCGAGTTGGAGCGCGAGGAGGTCAACATCTTGCGCGGGATCATCCGCACGTTGCGGCAACCGAAAAAATCATAAATATTTGATTTTATTGAATCTTTTTGTGAGCGTATAATCGTTCGCTGGTGGGCTGATATCGCTTCGCTCAATTCTTTTTTCGATACATGACCTTGTTCTCACGTCTCAAAGAAGAAATCGCCGTCGTGTTCGACCGCGACCCGGCCGCACGCAACACCTGGGAGGTGATCACCTG
>VGIF01000130.1 GCA_016868015.1 Betaproteobacteria bacterium | reverse complement strand
GCGCCTTCGGCCTGATGAAATCAGCATTCATTTCGCATAATCGGCATCATCGCTTTCCTCGGGCGCACCTTTTACCTACTTGATCAGCGTATCCCTAAAGTGCGTCGGCCGCCGCTGCTCCCCGTCGCACACGATGTCGATGCCGGCATGTTCTTGATCGGCAAGCGCCAGCCGCGTCGCGTCGTCAAAGCCCTCTTCGAGTGCTGCCCCGGCGAGCCGCCAGTTTTCGCTGATGCTGAACCATTCATCGGTCAACCACTTCGGTTTGGGCATGCTGCCGATGATGGTGGTGGGAATCAGCGGAAGGTTCGTCACGGCGGCTCCATTGGCGCTTATGACAAGCGCTACGCACGGCAAATCAAGCGGATCTTTTGAATGTATCGGCGCGTCATTCGCCGGTCAATCCATTAGCGCAAGCCCTTTAAAAAATAGTCAATAAAATTAAATACTTACAAAATAATGAGGGTGCGAATAAAGCGCCTGCCAGCACGTTCGCGGGCGATGCCTAGCGCGCATGCGCATGGTGCGAGGCCATCATCGCTGTGATGATGGCGCGCGGCGAGCGTTGCGGCCTGAAACACAATTGCCCGCTGACATTTCGCGGCTGCCATCACGACCATGCGGCACTTTGCGCGCACCGCTGTGTCGAACGCCACGCGCAAGCTAAAATCCCGCGTAAGTCATGACTTCCCGCAGAACCGTATTGATCGCCGGCGCGGCCGGCGCCGCCGCCCTTGCCGGCGGCATCGGCTGGTGGCGCGCGCCGCCAAGCGCGCACGAGCCGCCGTTTACGCCCGACGCCGCCTTCCCCAACCCGCTGCGCCTGCCCGGCGGCGATGGCCTTTACGGCATCTTTGACATCGGCAACCACTTCACCATCGTCGGCAAACCAGTCACCGAAGCCATCGTGCCCGGCAAACCGGTCACTCTGCTCGCCTACGAAATCGAGGCCGACGGCAAACGCTACCGCAACCCGCTGCTGCGCATGAAAACCGGCGGCATGGTGCGCGCAAAGTTTTGGAACGCATTGGAAGAAACCAGCATCATTCACTGGCACGGGCTCATCGTCGACAGCAACAACGACGGCCACCCGCACTACGCCGTGGGCGGCGGCGAAATCTACGAATACGATTTCCCGGTGCCCAACCGCGCGGCGACCTATTGGTATCACCCGCATCCGCATCACTTGACCGGCAAGCAGGTTTACCTCGGCTTGGGCGGCGTGTTCATCGTCGAGGATGACGAAGAACTCGCGCTGCAAAAAGCGCTCGACCTCGCGCTGGGTGTTACCGACATCCCGCTGGTGCTGCACGATCGGCGCATCAACGAAAAAGGCGAATTGGTGTTCGCGCCCACCGACGACGAAAAAGCCGACGGCTTTCTGGGCGAGCAGGTGCTGGTGAACTGGACGCCAAAGCCTTACCTGGAAGCCACCACGCGCATTTATCGATTCCGCGTGTTGAATGCCTCCAACGCGCGCGTCTACAAACTCGCCTTCAAAAGCGGCGAGCACACCCTGCCCCATCAGTTGATCGGCAACGACGGCGGCTTGCTCGAAGCGCCGCGTGAAGTGCGCGAGCTGTTTGTGTCGCCAGCCGAGCGCATCGATGTGCTGCTCGATCTGCGCGCGCAGCCGCCGGGCAGCGCAATCACCTTACACAGTCTCGCGTTTGACGCGATGGAGCATCAAGGCGGCCCGCCCGCCGCGGACACACCCACAGCGGCCGCGCGCCCAAGCGCGCACGCGGGTCACGGCGCGCACGCGTCATATGGCGCGGGCCCGCCGGCAGACCAAAATGCAGCGGCGCCCGTGGCCACCGCCGTTGCGCCCGCGCCCGCGCCTGTCACCCGCGCCGTTCCCGCGTTGGGCGTGGCAATGGAACTCATGCGCATCCATGTGCGGCGCAAAGTGGCGTTTAACCGCGCCGTGCCGGAAAAACTCTCACGCATCATGCCGATCGCCGCCAACTGCGGCACCGCGCGCATCATTACGCTCGATCACGTCAAGATGGTGTGGCGCATCAACGGCCACACCTACGCCCACGAAACCACGCCGATCACGGTGAAGCGCGGCGCGGTTGAAGTGTGGGAAATCAAAAACGTGCCGGCGAGCATGCCGCATCCGTTTCACATCCACGGTTTTCAGTTTCAAGTGCTCGAACGCAAACACAGCCCCGAGCAGCAAAAAGCGCTCGCCATCAACGACAAGGGCTTGGCCGCGAGCGATCTCGGTTGGAAAGACACCGTGCTGGTCTGGCCCGGCGAATCGGTGTGCATCGTCATCGATTTTTCGCACCCGTTCTACGGCAACCAGGTTTACATGATCCACTGCCACAACCTCGAGCATGAGGATCAGGGGATGATGTTGAATTTGCGGATTGAAGGGTGAAGTCAGTAGCCCGACCGCATGCCTACGTTCGTCTGTTACCAAAGCTGGGGCGGCGTCTGCCGTGCTTCACCACGAGGATGCGCACTTCATCGGCGACAACGCGGTAGAGTATGGTGTACGGAAAGCCGTTCATCGAAAAACCGCGTTTGCCGCGCGTGCGCGTTGCGCCGATTTCCGGACGTTCCAGTAAAAACTCACACGCGCGCCTGAACGCTTTCACAAACCGCGCCGCAAGCGCAGACGACCCTTCCCGCTCCTAGAACGCGGCGGCTTCAAACAAATCGCGTTAAGCTTCGGGATGGACAGTCAACCTCATCCCGGAAAGCGCGCTTCCAATCTTGTAATCGTTTCCGAAAAAGGCGTTGCCTTGACTGCGCGGCTGTCAAGCTCGGCATCACGCCGATCCGCCTCGGCATCCCAAGCCGCTTCGGCATCGGCATCTTGGTCAAGGCTTGCAATCAATCGGTCGAGCAGACGCGCGCGATCCGCCGATGAAAGGCCCAACATTTCAGCTTGTAGGGACTCGATCGTCACGGCCATGGTTTACCTCGAAATCAAATTGCACAACACATTATAGCTTCCCACATTCGACGTGGCTTTGCACGCATAACTACAAGCAGGTCATTTTAGCCTTCAAGCTGCAACTTCAACCCCTCATGCGTGGCGACAAACCCCAGCCCTTCGTAAAACCGTATCGCCTGCGCGCGCGCTTTGTCCGAGGTAAGCTGCACCATGCGGCAGCCGCGCTCACGCGCCCGCGCAATCGCCCATTGCAACATCTGCTTGCCCACGCCGCCGGCGCGAAACTCGGCGGCAATGCGCACACCCTCGATCTGCGCGCGCCAGGCGCCTTGGTAAGTAAGCGACGGCATGAACGTAAGCTGCAGCACGCCGATCACGCCACGCGCCGCGGTTTCGGCCACCACCAACTCGTTGTTGCGGTCCTCATCGATCGCGGCGAAGGCATCGGCATAGGCCTGCGGCAATGGCGAAACGTTACGCTCACGCTGCGCGCCAAGCTTATCGTCGGCGAGCAAGGCGACGATGGCGTCCAGATCGGCGCGGGTCGCGCGGCGGAATGTCAATTGGGTGTCGGTCATGAACGGTGATGGGGTTGGATCAGGCAGCATAGCGCACGAACGCTCGTTTACCCGGCATTCCATTTCGGACGCGAACCCAAGCGCCCTCCCGCCAGGATTCATAAGCTTCAAAGCAGCAGGGCAGACCCTGGGCTGTCAGGATGTCGGCGCCGTCCATCAACTGAAAGTGTAGATGGGGTGCCGTGGAGTTACCCGAGTGGCCGACCTGAGCGAGTTGCTGCCCGATGAGGACCGGCTGTCCAACCGTCACCTGGATTGAACCCTGGCGAGCATGCGCGAGGAAGGCATAGATTTCCTCATTGCCTTTGCGAAGAATGATATGGTTTCCAAGCACGGCATGCAAGGCGGCGCTGCTTGCGTTGGGATTGAACCGGACGGCGTTCTTGAGCGCGACAGCCAGATCGCGCGCGAGGTGAACCGGGTTGCGCTCCGGCACACCATCCACCGCAGTGACGACAGTCCCGGCAAAAGGCGCGACGATCGGCGCTGCTTGCGTTGGGATTGAACCGGACGGCGTTCTTGAGCGCGACAGCCAGATCGCGCGCGAGGTGAACCGGGTTGCGCTCCGGCACACCATCCACCGCAGTGACGACAGTCCCGGCAAAAGGCGCGACGATCGGCGCTGCCCATCCATGGCAGTCCTTGAGCGCGGCCCCCATCAAGAGCGATCGGAATCGAGGCCCGCGATAGAACTTCAATCCAACGCTCAGCTTAAAAGGCCGCGGCTTTTTGTGCGTCCCGGTTGGAACGCCCGTTGGCCACGACGGATGAAACGATGACCCGCGTCGATACCTCACGCCGCGCGCAGTTCCTCGCGGATCACCCGGCGAAGCGTGGACTCTATCTGCTCGCCCGTCATGGCCTGGTGAAGCGCCTGATTAATGAGTGTCTGGTATCCGCGCTCCCCGGCCTTGGCCTTGAAGAAAGCAATGATTGCGCCATCGAGCATGATTGAAACGCGCTGCTTGCCTAGTCGCTGATTGACCGCAGCGGAGAATTGTTCTGGACTGACATCCCTCAGGCCAACGCGCAGGCGCGGTGGTTTAGAGGTAACGGGAGAGGGTTTCGATTTCATGGGGTTGCGCCTTTCGCATGGAAATGATGTGAATTTCGTCTTCGGATTCCGTGTGGCAGATCGTCACGATGGCCATGTTAAGAAAGCCGGTGGAATTGAAACGCTGCTCGCCGTTGTAATCGCGGCCATCTTCCACGGTAAAAGTCGGCCCGTTGAATACCTGTTCGGCATCCGCGAAATCAAAACCGTGCTTCTTCAGGTTGGCCGTGCGCTTGGTTGCCGTCCACGTGAATTTCATGGACTTGATTATACATACGATAATATATATTACAAGCGGTTTACCGCTATCTTGCGACTCGGCGTGGGCGGGGCATAACGACCGCTGGAGATACCCGCGCCGCCGAAGGCGCTCGCGGTTGATTGACGTTGTCAGGCAGCCGGTGGCCACTTGATGTCGATGTCCGCCCAGTTGCCAGACAATCCCGCAGATAAAGGTTGATCAAGCTCTGGTACGGCACACCTGCCTCTGCGGCCATGCCCTTGAAATAGACAACCACATCTTCGGACAGACGCATCGTCACCGATTTCTTGAGCTTCGCCGCATACGGATTACGACGCGACTTCATTTTCGACAGATCGTATTGAGCTTTCATTTCGGTTACCTTGGATAGAACTTGGCTTCACTCGCGGTTGCTCTGCGGGCCGAGATAAAGCGGATGACCTCGGCGCGATCCTGCTCACAGTGACAAACGAGCAGCAGCCTTCCGTCCGAACTCAAACCCAGCATGAGAAACCGGTCTTCTGTGCGCGAAGTTTCCTCGTCGAAGAACTGAACCGCAAACTCACCAAAAAGATGGACTGCGCTGTCTCGAAAGACACCTTGTGTTTACGCAGGTTCGCCGCTGCCTTCGCCAGATCCCATTCGAATCGCATGCATACATTGCATGGAAAGCGTGGGCAGGCTTCAAGCCAAGGGGTTTCTTGCGGGGCCTAACGCTCGGAATCAGCGGCGGGCCGAGCGCGCAGCGCGAGAACCGTCCGCTGAAAGCCGTCGTTGGGCCCCAACTCGCCAAGGCGTGATCTTGGAGAGTGTTTTGGATAGCGCATCCTTTGCGCGTGCGGCTTCGTAATCCACCTGCAACCCAATCCAGAAGTCCTCGGACATTCCGAAGAAGCGGGCAAGCCGCAGACCGGTATCGACCGTGACCCCGCGAGTGCCCGCGACTATCTCTCCAATCCGGCGCTGCGGCACTCCGATTTCCTTGGCCAGTCGGTACTGCGTGATGCCCATGGGCTTCAGAAGCTCTTCGAGGAGAATTTCGCCAGGGTGAGGGTAGGGGACTTTGCGCATGACAGTGATCAATTAGTGGTAGTCAACTATTTCGACGTCTTCCGGACCTTCGGACGTCCACCGAAAGCACACGCGAAATTGGTCATTGACGCGAATGCTGTGCCGCCCAGCCAGATTGCCCTTCAGGGCCTCCAATTTGTTTCCAGGAGGTACTCGGAGGTCATCAAGCCTGCCAGCACGGTTAAGCATGGCCAATTTACGCATTGCCACGGCTTCGATATTGACGAAGCGCTTGACTCGCGCGCCTTTGAACAAGCTGCCGGTGTCGGCACATTTGAAGGACCGGATCGCCATGACGAATACTAACGGGTAAGGTTAGTATTGTAAACGGTCAGTAGCCCCGCGCCCCTCTATATTGCGGTCCAACGTTCGATCTGAGGGGCGCGCATGCCGCAGTCTGAGCTTGGCACTTTATCCCTCACGCGTCCGCTCGAACGATTTGTTGGACGAAGCCGCTACGTGGAGGAAACAGCGTAGGGGGATTGTTGGCCGCACTGCGTGCTTCGGCGAGAGCTTTGAGCTTGCCGAGGGTGACCGGAAGACCGGTGTTCAGTTGCTTCGAGAGCATGGGGCCGAGGACCAACGAGAGAAGCCCTGAGAAAGTAACCCGGTGGACTACTTCGGTAGACCCTGCAGACTGGGCAAGCTCGTGCTCGAAGACCATGCGAAACAACGGAATCTTGGACTCGACCGTGAAGCAGCGGCCTGGCTCGACCTTGGTGACAACCATCGGGACCGCGTTTCCCTTGGTGGGCGTGAGCCGCCCTTTGCTGCCTACGGCGAACGGACCTTCAAGCGAGGCTTGTTTTGTGTCTGGGTCCCAGGTGTGCCAGTTCTTCACGTCCTGGTAGATGCGGAAAATGGACTCGGCAGGCGCGCTTACGGTGATTCGGTGTTCGACTTGCATTTGGGGCTGTGCGCTGGAACGGCGTTCGTTGTGCGGCCTAACGCAGAAGTCAGCGGCGCCGGCACGGCGTCCGCTGGACTGCCGGGTTAGAACCAATATGCAACGGAGCCTGCAGCTTGAGCCAACCGGGGAATTTAGCCACGCCCACAAGGACGTGGTGTTTACCCCTGAGCATGTGGCGCTGGCAATGGTGAGGCACTTCGCGCCGAGCGGTCGGGTGCTTGACCCTTGCAAGGGCGACGGGGTTTTCCTTCGCCAGATGCCCGGCGCGGAGTATTGCGAACTGCAGGAAGGGATGGATTTTTTTGACTGGACGGAGCGGGTTGATTGGATCGTGAGCAACCCGCCCTATTCGGTTTATTCGGAGTGGCTGCACCATTCCTTCGAGGTGGCCGACAACATCGTGTATTTGATACCGATAAACAAGGCATTCAACAGTAGCACGATGCTGGCGGACACCTACGAGTGGGGCGGCATAGCCGAAATAGTGCATGTCGGGCCGGGGAGCAGCCTCAAGTTCCCGGTTGGCTTCGCGGTGGGTGCTGTGCATTACAAGCGCGGCTACCGTGGCGGGATAGTGTACCGACATGGGTTCTAACTTGTTTTAACAACCAAAAACGCCTGTTAACAACCCAGGGCGCCTGTTAACACTCCAGTCAGTATAGCCTGATACGCCTTGCAATTAAGGCGGCTCCCGCATTATACTGTAAAAATGAACAGTTTTAAAATTCGACGCAAAACCAACTATCCGCCGCTGAAAGCCACGCGCCTGCTCGACCAGGTGCGTGAGCGTATTCGCTATAAGCATTTCAGCCTTAGCACCGAGCGCATCTATGTTCACTGGATCAGGGCGTTTGTCCATTTTCACAATCTACGCCACCCGCGCGAAATGGGCAAACCTGAGCTCGAGGCGTTTCTGACGTGGTTGGCTGCCGAGCGCCAGGTGTCGGCTTCGACGCACCGGCAGGCATTGTCGGCCCTGTTGTTCCTCTATGGCGAAGTGCTGGGCGTTGCATTGCCGTGGCTCGATGAAATTGGCCGCCCTCGGCAGGTCAAGCGCCTGCCGGTGGTGCTCTCGGCTGATGAAGTCAAGCGCATCTTGCGGTTTCTGGAAGGCGAACATTTGCTGCTCGCCAAGCTTCTGTATGGAACAGGCCTGCGCATCATGGAGGCCATGCGTTTGCGCGTGAAAGATATCGACTTCACACGCAACACGATTATTGTGCGTGAAGCGAAAGGCAACAAGGATCGCGCAGTGATGCTGCCTGCCACGCTCGTTGAGCCATTGCGTGCGCAGCTTGCGCGCGCTAATGTGTTATGGGCGCAGGACCGTGCCGCCAATCGTCCCGGCGTGTATTTGCCGCATGCGCTCGAGCGCAAGTATCCCCGCGCAGGGCAGTCCTGGGCGTGGCATTGGGTGTTTCCACAGGAATCGGTGTCAACTGATCCGCGCAGCGGTGTCGAGCGCCGGCATCATGCGCACGAGACGGCGTTTCAGCGTGCGTTCAAGTGCGCTTTGCACATGGCGCAAGTGCATCAACCCGCCACGCCGCATACGCTGCGCCATTCGTTCGCAACGCAGGTACTGCAGTCGGGCTATGACATACGCACGGTGCAAGAGCTGTTGGGGCATGCCGACGTAAAAACCACCATGATTTACACGCATGTGCTCAAGGTCGGCGGCGCGGGCGTGCGCAGCAAGTTGGATGCCCTGGCATCATACTATCGTAAGTATTTGATTTTATTGATTTTTTTATTTTTTATCCTGGCAAGAAACTAAACGCGGCAGTCACGGTCTTCTGCTAGACTTCGCTCGCTCCTGGTTTAACAACAACAATTCATGCCCCGCACACGCGCACTGTTGGTTTTGCTGCTCGCGCTGATCCTGCCGATTCAGGGTCTGGCGGCGGCGTTTGCGCCGTTGCACCGCGCGCTGAACGCGGACAACACGCACGGCGCGCACGCAATGGCGGCCATGCCGTGTCATGAACACAAGGCGCCGCCCGGCGCGCAGCACGCGCCCACGCATGATGAAGCAGCTGGTGGCCATGCGCCTGAGGGCGAAACACCCGTTGCCGATATCATGGCGCACGCGTGTTGCCATCAGGTTTTCAACACCGCGCCGTCGATGTATCTGGCGCCCGCCGCCCGCAAGTTCAGCGACGTGCCGCGCTTTGTGTTGCCGCTGGCAACGCTTTACATCCCCGATTCGCCCGACCGCCCTCCCCGCGGCTGATCCTCGCGTAGTTTGATTCGGCTCGCATGCGCGTTTTGCGCATGCGAAATCGGTGCACACGCGTCACGCGCGCGCACGTCCAATCACGAGGATCTTCATGCGTTATCCATCAATCATCGCGCTGTGTGCCGCGGCGTGGGCCGCCCCCATGGCGCACGCCGCGCAACCGGCGCCAGCAGCACCCGCCACCGCGCCCACCGAGGCCGGCGCGCGCGTGCCGCCAATCCACTACGACTCCGCGTTTAGCGGCTATCAATCGCACCGCGAGCAAAAGTTAGCGCCGTGGCGCGAGGCAAACGACGAGGTGCACCGAGCCGGTGGCCATATTGGAATATTCGGCGGCGCGGCGGGCAAACCCGCGGCGCAACATCCACCGGGGCACAAAAAATGAAAACACTGATTGCACTGCTGGCCGCCGCGGCACTCGCCGGCTGCACCACGTTTACGCCCGACGGCGGCATCGGCAAGGTCAGCGAGTTCACGCAAAGCCGCATTCAGCAAAACGCGACGTGGCTCAAAACCGAGCAGGACCAATCGGCGGCGCGCAAAGTCACGCGCGAACTCATCGCCAAGCCGCTCGGCCCGGATGATGCCGTCAAAGTCGCGCTGCTCAACAACCGCGGGTTGCAGGCCGCCTACGCCGATCTGGGTATCGCCGAGGCCGACGTGGTGCAAGCGGGCCGCTTGCGCAACCCGGGCTTTTCGTTCGCGCGCATGCGGCGCGCGGATGAAGTCGAATACGAGCGCATGTTTATGTTCGACGTGCTGGGCCTGATCACCATGCCGATTCGCACCGAGTTGGAACAACGCCGCTTCGCGTTAACCCAAGGCCGCGTCGCCGGCGAGGTGCTGCAAGTCGCCGCCGACACGCGCCGCGCCTGGTACTCGGCGGTCGCCGCGCAGGAAGCCGCCGTTTATGCCGGGCAAGTGCGGGAAGCCGCCGAAGCCAGCGCCGAGCTCGCGCGGCGCATGGCGGCGGTGGGCAATTTCAGCAAGCTCGACCACGCGCGCGAGCAAGTGTTTTACGCCGAGGCCGCGGCGCAACTGGCGCGCGCGCGGCAAACCGCGCTGGCCGAGCGCGAGAAGCTCACGCGCCTGATGGGCTTGTGGGGCGACGATGCGCAATTCAAGCTGCCCGCGCGCCTGCCGGCGTTGCCCAAGACTACACGAGAAGCGCGCGACCTCGAAGCGCAGGCGATCAAAATGCGCCTGGATGTGCAAGGCGCGATGCAAGAGGCGGAAAGCCTCGCGGCGTCGATGGGCTTGACCCGCGCCACCGGTTTTATCAACGTGCTCGAAGTCGGCTACGCGCACAACAGCGAAACCGGGCATCCGCGCCAAACCGGTTACGAAATCGAATTGCGGCTGCCGATTTTCGACTGGGGCGGCGCCAAGGTGGCGCGCGCGCAACACACCTACATGCAAGCAGTGAACCGCGCCGCCGACACCGCCGTGCGTGCGCGCTCGGAAGTGCGCGAGGCTTACGCGGCGTACCGCACCGCCTACGACCTCGCCCGCCACTACCGCGATGAAATCGTGCCGCTGCGTAAGCACATCTCCGAGGAAGTGCTGTTGCGATACAACGGCATGCTGATGAGCGTGTTCGAATTGCTGGCCGATGCGCGCCAGCAGATCGCCGCGGTGTCGGCGTATATCGATGCGCAGCGCGATTTCTGGATTGCGCAGACCAATCTTGATATGGCACTCACCGGCAAATCGCCGGGGGCGATGATGTTAAGCGGCGGCGCGCCGCGCGCGGCGGAGGCACCAGCCGATGCGCATTAAATCTCTTATCACCACCGTGTCGGACACTCGCTCCTCCCCTTGCGAAGCGGGGGGAGGCTGGGAGGGGGGGCGGCGTGCCCTATGCCGCGGTGTTATGGGTTCCCGCCTGCGCGGGAACGACATGCGCGGTTTGTCACGGCATTCGTTCTCTTAAATTCTCGTAGTTCGAACAGGACAATCATGAACACACTAAAATTTCTATCGATAGCGCTCCTCTCCTCTCTAACGACATTCACCCACGCGCAGAACACCCCCTACGCCGGCCAGCAAGCGCGCGACATCAAAGCGCTGTCGCCGCAAGAGGTCAAGCAATACCACGCCGGCGCCGGCATGGGCTACGCACGCGCGGCGGAGTTAAACCGCTACCCCGGCCCGATGCATGTGCTGGAACTTGCCGACCGCCTCGCGTTAACACCCGAACAACGCAGCGCCACGCAAAAACTGATGGACGCCCACAAGGCTGAAGCGCGCGCCATTGGCGCCAAATTAGTGGATGCCGAGCGCGCGTTGGATCAATTGTTCGCCCAGGCCACCGCCGATGAAGCGGCGCTGGCGGAGCAGGTGCGCAAGGTAGCGGCGATCCAGGGCGACTATCGGCTGTCGCACCTGGACACGCACCGCCGCATGCGCACGCTGTTGTCCGAAGCACAAATCGATCGTTATGTACAACTGCGCGGCTACGGCGGCAATGCCGCCGCGCCGAGCGCGTTTCCGCAATAGGTGCCGCGATGAATTCACGACGCAATTTTTTAGGCGCCGGCGCGGCGCTGCTCACCGCCGCCACCGTCAGCAAGGCCGCCATGGGCACGGTGCCCGAAGCGCCGCTGCAGACCAAGCCCGATACCATGCCGCCGCTCACCCCGCCGGATGGCCGCCCCTACAACCCGGTGCTCACGCTCAACGGCTGGACGCTGCCGTGGCGCATGAACAACGGCTGGAAGGAATTTCATCTCATCGCCGAGCCGGTGCGCCGCCAGATGGCGCCCGGCATGACGGCGCACCTGTGGGGCTACAACGGCCAATCGCCGGGGCCGACCATCGAGTGTGTCGAAGGTGACAAGGTGCGCATTTTCGTCACCAACAAATTGCCGGAACACACCACCATCCACTGGCACGGCATTTTGCTGCCCAACGGCATGGACGGCGTGGGCGGCTTGACGCAGCCGCACATTCCCGTGGGCAAGACCTTCGTCTACGAATTCGAAATGAAAAAATCCGGCACCTTCATGTATCACCCGCACGCCGATGAAATGGTGCAAATGGCGATGGGCATGATGGGGTTTTTCGTGGTGCACCCGAAAAACCCGGCGCTGCATCGCGTGGACCGCGACTTTGTATTTTTAATCAACGCGTTCGACATCGAGCCCGGCGCAGCCACGCCCAAGGTCAACACCATGCTCGACTTCAACCTGTGGTGTTGGAACTCGCGCGTGTTCCCCGGCATCTCGCCGTTTGTGGTGCGCAAGGGCGACCGCGTGCGTATCCGCTTCGGTAATCTCACCATGACCAATCACCCGATCCACATGCACGGTTACGATTTCGAAGTCACCTGCACCGACGGCGGCTGGGTGCCGAAATCCGCGCGCTGGCCGGAGGTGTCGATCGATGTCGCGGTGGGGCAGATGCGCGCGTTCGAATTCGTCGCCGATGTGCCAGGCGACTGGGCGATCCACTGCCACAAATCGCATCACGTCATGAACCCGATGGGCCATAACGTGCCGACGATGATCGGCGTCGATCATCGCGGCGTGGCGGAAAAAATCTTAAAGCTCATTCCCGATTACATGGTGATGGGCGAGCGTGGCATGGCCGACATGGGCGAGATGGAAATGGCACTGCCCGATAACACGCTGCCGATGATGACCGGCGGCGGCCCGTTTGGTCCGCTGGAAATGGGCGGCATGTTCACCGTGGTCAAAGTGCGCGAGGGGCTTGCGCGCAACGACTACAACGACCCCGGCTGGTTTAAACATCCGCCGGGCACGGTCGCCTACGAATGGAAGGGTGCGACGCCTGCCGCTCAAGGCCCGCCAGCCACACCCGCGACGCCGGCGGTGCCGGCCACACCCGCCGCCTCCGCAAAACCCGCGAGCGCCAAACCCGCCGCGGTGGAACTGCGCGCGCGCAAACCCATACAGCATAAACACTAATCTCAACTGGAATCAAATGTCATGAAAAAACTCCTTTTAAATCAAATACTTACGATCACTCTGTTATTGCTGGCGCCAGCCCTCGCGTGGGGGCACGGCGAGGCGCACGGCAAAAAAGACCCCAACCGCAAAATCAGCACGGAAGAACATCCGTTCGGGCGCGAAGGCGATCCGAAAAAAGCCACGCGCACCATTAACGTCGACATGAGCGACAAGATGCGTTTCACGCCCGCCGCCATCACCG
>VGIF01000129.1 GCA_016868015.1 Betaproteobacteria bacterium | reverse complement strand
CGCAAGCCAAAGAGATCACGCACAAAGTCGATAGCACCGGCGCGCTCGCCATCGTCGATAAGCGCGCGCTGCCGCGTAACCTGGCCAAGTTTTTGGCGTTGCAGGATTTCATCGATCACGCGCGCGGCGTCCTGCCGCGGCCGATATACGGCTATGTCACCGGCGGCGTGGAAGACAATGTGTCGCTGCGCGGCAATCGCAACGTGTTCGACGAAGTGGGCTTTGTGCCCAAGGTGTTGGTCGATACCACCGCGCGCACGCAAAAAACGCAGCTCTTCGGCCGCACCTATAACGCGCCGTTCGGCTTTGCGCCGATGGGCGGCACCTCCACCGCGTGTTATCGCGGCGACACGGTGCTGGCAAGTGTGGCGGCCGAAGCCAACATCCCAATGATGATGAGCGGCGCCTCGCTGATGAAAATGGAAGACGTCAAGGCCGCCGGCCGCACCGCGATGTTCCAGGCGTATCTGCCGGGGGATGAGGAGCGCATCCAAAAAACCTTTGAGCGCTGCGAGAAGGCGGGCTTTGACACCATCGCGGTAACGGTGGACGTGCAAGTGCCCGCCAATCGTGAAAACAATGTGCGTAACGGGTACAGCACGCCGCTGCGCCCGTCGCTCAGGCTGGCGTGGGACGTGGCGGTGCGCCCGAAGTGGCTGTTCGGCATGTTCCTGAAAACGCTGATGACCGATGGCATGCCGCACGTCGAAAACATGGGCCCGCGCGTGCCCATGCTCGCCTCGCATTCCAGCCGCGATTACGGCCGGCGCGATCGGCTGTCGTGGAAGCACATCGAGTTCATGCGCAAAATTTGGAAGGGCAACCTGCTGATCAAAGGCGTGGTCGACAAAGAGTCGGTGCGCATCGCGCGCGAACATGGTTTGAACGGCGTGATGGTGTCGAATCACGGCGGGCGTCAGCTCGACGGCACCATCGCGCCCGCGCGCGCGCTGCCCGGCATCCGCGAAGCCGCGGGCAAGGAAATGACGGTGATCATGGATAGCGGTTTTCGCCGCGGCACCGACATTTTGAAAGCACTCGCACTGGGCGCGGATTTTTGCTTCGTCGGCCGCCCGTTTTTGTGCGCGGCCGCCTGCGCCGGCGCGCCTGGCGTCACCCACGCGGTGTCGCTGCTGATGGACGAAATCGACCGCAACATGGCGCAGCTAGGTCTTAACAACCCCAAGGAAATCACCAAGGATTTTTTGATGCCGATGTCGGGGGCGGAGTTTTTGACACAGGCGCAGTAGCCCCAGGTGGCCCACGATCGCGCGGACCACTGCCTCAAAAAACGATATTTTTCAAGCAGGTAGCCTCCTGCGAGCGAGTGCTTGCGTATGCTCGAGCGCGTCAGTCGTCATCGCTAATGCCAAAAAGTGGAATTACTGGTAAGGTAGTTCTCTAATAGCAGTGTGTTAACGCGGTCAGTTGCTCAAGGATTACTCAAGGATCAAGGAGGAGCAGCCATGTTTAAACATATTTTGATGCCCACCGACGGCTCGGCGCATTCCGAAGGCGCGATCAAACGCGGCATCGAGTTGGCCAGGCTGTGCGGCGCGCGCGTCACCGGCATCCATGTGATGCAGGATTACCAGATGATGATGGCCTCTGAAGGCATGGTGCCGCCGGGCATGGAAGAGCAGATGGATAAACAGGCGCGCGATCAAGCGGAGAGCTTTCTCGCGTTTGTGCAACAAGCGGCGGCGGATGCCGGCGTCGCCTGCGAAACGATCGTAGTCAAAGGCCATCACGCCTACGATGCGATCGTCGACACCGCCAACGCGCAGGGCTGCGATTTGATTGTGATGACGTCGCGTTATCGCAAGGGACTGGGCGCGTTGATCATGGGCAGCGAAGCGACACGCGTGCTGCATCGGGTGTCGATACCGGTGTTGGTGTTCCGCGGCATCATGAGCGCGGATCATCCGGATAAGCGCTAGCGCTGGAAATATTCGGCGTGGCGCGCACGCCTGTCTCGAGCACGCATACGCGTTGCCCACAGCGATTACTTGTGGATTAAACGTAAGTATTTGATTTTATTAATATTTTTATTTTGGCGCTACGACTTGATTGCGCTGCGCCGCGCTTTGGTACGCAGCGCGCGCCGTGATGCGCTTTAAGTACTCGTGCAGCGTTTCCGGCAACGCGATGTCGCGGCGGATCGCGCCGGTCAAGCAGGTGGTGAACAAAATATCCGCGCCGCTAAAGTTTTCTCCCAACACATAAGGCCGGCCGTCGGCCAGGCGCTGCGCGGCGGCGTTGGCTTGGCGCGCGAAGCCATCGCGTGCCGCTTGCAGCGCGTGCGGCGCTTCGCCGTAGAGCTTGTGCAGATCATCGTGCTTGCGAATGACGTAAAGCGTATTCGCATCCAACTCCATCATGCAAAAAAAGCACCACTGATCGTAGCGCGCGCGTAGCCGCGGCTCGCTGGGCGGCGCCAGATTTTTCGCGGCGCCATGCGTCGTTAGCAGGTAATTCACGATCGCCGCGCTCTCGGCGAGGATGAAATCGCCTTCTTGCAGCGTGGGGATTTTTTGGCTGGGGTTAAGCTGCGTGTATTCGGGTGTAAGCGTCTCGCCCGAGCGCGAGGTGATGCGCTGGTGCTCGAACGGCAGATCGAGTTCGAGCAGCGTCCATAACGCGCGCAGGGTGCGGGAGGTGCCTACGCCCCAGAGAATGCGGTTGGTCGAGACGATATTCACGGGCGTACGGTTTTCCACCGTTCGCCCTGAGCTTGTCGAAGGGCGAAGAAATTTAGATGGGCTTCGACAAGCTCAGCCCGAACGGAACGAAAAAAATTAGTGGCTCCACGACATCACGCAATCACTTGCGTGCCCGTGAAATAGCTATACAAATTCGCCACATTCATTTTCATCACCATCGGCGACATGCCGTCCTGGCCAACATCCATCGGGTAGCGGTCGGTCATCGCGGTCAATTGCGCGACGGCTTCGTCCTTGGTCATGCCCCACTCGATGCCTTTTTTCACGTAATCTTTCCACTCCTCGATAAAGGCGCCCTGCTCGGTCAAATACGCCTTGCCGCACACATCGCCATGGCCCGGCACGAAAATTTCTTCCGGCAGTTTACGCAAGCTTTCCAGCGCCACCAGCCACAGATCGGGGTTAGCTTCCTGCAGCCAAGTCTGCACTTTGTGGAAGATGTTGTCGCTGGTGAACACCACGCCTTCTTCCTTGATGCAAATCGCCGCTTGATACATGGTATGGCCGGGCATGTGGATCATTTCAAACGTGTGATTGCCCACGTGGATGGTCATGCCGTTTTTAAAGGTGATGATCGGCGCGTTGGCCTTGTAGCCTTCGAGCAGCTTCGGCTCCTCCGGCCCGAAGGTGGCCACGCGCGCGACGTGCTGCGCCATGTCGGTGCCGAGTATGCGTTTGCGCACGCCTTCATGCGCGATCACCGGCACGTCGAAATACGCGTTGCCTGTCCAATGGTCGCCGTGCGGCTCGGTGTTGATGATGTAGCGCAACTTGCCGTGCTTGGCGATTTCGGTTTTGAGCTTGACCGCATCGCTCGGCTTGTGCGGCGTATCGATCAGCACCACGCCGTCGCTGGTGGTGACAAAACCGTGGTTGCAGCCGCGGATGCAGGTTTCGACATAAACGTTTTTGCTGATTTGCTGCATGAGTTCCTCCCGATGAAATTACAAAATAATCTCGCGCGCCGCGCCATGCACATCCATTTCGTACTCCAGCCCCTGCACCGGCGGCCGCGCATAATGCCAGGTGAGCCCGGCTGCGCACGCGCCACGCGCCGCCAACGCCTCGCCCACCAGATGCCCGATATTTTGCACCGTGTAGGCGTTGGTGCAAACCGCGTCAGCCCAGCCAAACCCAAGCAGGCCCAAACGCCGCTCCATTTCCTTCGCCACGAATTCCACTTTGTCGCGCATGCCCTCGGCGCCGGTGTCGTTGAAACGCACGATGCGGCTCTGAAACGAGCCCGGCCCGCCACGCGCTTCACCACCGCCGGAGAGGATAAACGTTTTGCGCGGCGCGTTTGGCGCCGGCACGGTGTACGAAAACGCCGCCATCACCGAGGCTTGCGGCGCGCCGTACATCGGGCACACGTTGGTGCGCGCCACCGGGTTCACCGCGCTGGCATCGCCCGGCGCGCCTTGATAAAGGCCCCAGCGCGCGAGCGTTTGCACATACACCTTGTTAAATTCGATAAACCCCTGCTCGGTGAACGGCGCCGCCGAGCGCAGTTCGCACGCGGCAAACGCAGTGGTGGGCCGGCCGATGCGTTTAAGATGCGCCTCGACCGCGGCGTAGGCCTCGTTCAACGGCAGCGGCTTAAAAAAACGCGCACGCTCGATTTCAAAACCGGGCTCGGCGGCGACGCCGCCGGAATACTGAAACACCGCTTTGATGTAGCGATAACCGCCGGCTTGGAATACGGGAACTTCAGCCATTGAGGCGTTCCTCAGTCGATTTTCAGTTTCGAGTCGCGTAACACCGGCTTCATCAGATCGTCTGCCGCATGGTATGGTCAGCGTTGGAGGAAGGCCGCAGCGCGCGCGTTTGTTCGTTGACTGCAATGTCGTTGACTGCGATGTTACAGGAGACCTTTCACGGCACGAGTCGGCCTTGGATCAGTTTAGAAAATGTCCAATAAATCAGATACTTATGAAACTAACCCTGTTAACCGTCAAACGCACTCGCAGCCATTTGCAACCCATCCAAACCATCACCACGTTCGTAAGCACCCTCGCGCTCACCTGCGCAACAACGTTTGCCATCGCGCAACCTGCGGCTTACCCGAATAAGCCGATCCGCCTGGTCGTCTCATCGGGTGCGGGCGGCGGGCTCGATTTTGTGTCGCGGCTTACCGCCAGCGCACTGTCCGAATCGCTGGGCCACAACGTGGTGGTCGATAATCGCGCCGGCGCCAGCGGCAGCATCGCCGCGGACATTACCGCGCTCGCGCCCGCCGATGGCTACACGGTGATGACGCTCTCGGCGAGCCTGGTGGTCTACGGCATCATCAACAAAACCCGCTACGACTTGTATCGCGATTTCGATGCGATATCGCAAATTTCAGCGAGCCCGTATTTTTTGACGGTGCATCCATCCCTGCCGCCAAAGACGGTCAAGGATTTGATCGCTTATGCCAAAGCGAACCCCGCGAAATTAAGTTACGCCTCCACCGGCAACGCCTCGCTCGGCCATCTCGCCACCGCGCTGTTCGCGAGCTTGACCGGCATGCCGGCCACTCACGTGCCGTATAAAGGCGTGGGCGCGGCGTTGTCGGATTTGTTGTCCGGTCAAATTCATTTCAGTTTATTGAGCGGCGGCTCGATCCTGGGCCAAGTGCGCAGCGGCAAACTGCGCGCCATGGGCGTCGCCAGCACCGCGCGCGTCAAAGCCGCGCCCGATTTGCCGACGCTGATCGAAGCCGGCGTGCCCGGTTACGCGGTGACGCAATGGCATGGGCTGGCCGCGCCGCGCGGCGTGCCTCGGCCGATCGTCGATCGTTTGCATCGCGAAGTGGTGAAAGCCACGCAGCGCTCGGACGTCGCCTCGCGGCTCGCGCTCGACGGCACCGAGGTGGTCGCCAGCTCGCCCGAACAATTCGCCGCGTTTTTGAAAAGCGAGCGCGAGCAGTGGTCGAAAGCAGCCAAGATTGCCAACATCAAAAACGATTAATCGAGAAACGTCATGAAACTCACCCTGTGCTACGCCCCCCGAACCTGCGCCACCGTGCCGTTTATCACCTTGACCGAAGCCGGCGCCGATTTTGAAGTGATGGATTTAAACTCGCGCTCCGGCGCGCTGCGCTCGCCGGAATTTTTGCGCATGAACCCCAAACACAAAGTGCCGGTGCTGCTGATCGACGGCGAACCGTTGACCGAAAACCTGGCGATACAAGTGTGGATCGCGCGCGAATATCCCGCGGCAAAATTGTTGCCCGCCACCCCGCTAGCGTACGTGAAGGCGGTGTCGTTGATGTCGTTTTTCGGCTCCGGCATACACCCGCATCTCACCCCCAACGCGCGGCCTGAGAACTACTGCGACCTACCCGGCAGCGCGCAGAGCGTGAAGCGCGTGGCGCAAAAACTGTTGTTCGAGGATTTCACCGTGGTGGAAAATCTACTCGCGGGGCGAGAGTGGTTCTTCGATCACTTCACCGCACCGGACGCGTATTTTTTCTGGTGTTTCCGGCGTGCGATTTCGTTCAAGCTCGATTTATCGGCGTTTAAAAACTGCATGGCGCATCACGATCGCGTGAATGCGCGGGCCAGTGCACGGAAGCTTGTCGCGCATGAACAGCGCGTGATGGCGCAGTTTGCCAAGGCGGCTTGAACGTGTTGCCTTAACCGGTAGGGTGCGCATCGCGCACGTGTTAACGACGGCGACACATGCGTGATGCGCACCCTACTGCCGGCATTTATCGTTCCAATAATTCAAACACGCCCAACGGTGCAACCTTACCATTAAACACCGCTTCAACCCGGTGCGCGCCCGGATAATGCTTACGCGTCGTCAAATCCGCGAGCGACAAACGTTTGGCGAACGCCGCGCGCGCTTTTGCAGCAAGCGTCAACGTGCGCAACTTGAACACCTTGCGGCTGGTGGCGCCGTTGGCCTTCACATAAACCACCGCGAGATCGACGACTAGCCGCTGCTCGCGGCTAGCCGCGTTGACCACCTCAAACGTCACGCTAACAACGCCGCCTTTTTTCACCCGCGCAGGCGCAACGCTGGCGTTTTTCACCGCCGCCTTCACCGCGCCCTCAAACCCCAACACCCGCAGCGCCGCCGCATCACCACGCTTCACCGCCGAGCGCAGCGCATGGCGAATCACCCAGCGGCGATTTTCATCGGCGCCTTGCCACCAGCGCTGCGCGGTTTCAATCAACAACCGTGGATGATCCTTGCTGATGTCGTTCAAGTTGTTCGCCACCGAGCGGCGCACGTAGAGCGACGGGTCATCTTTCAACAACTCAAGCAGATCCAGCACCGGCCGCGGATCACGCATGAATTCACGCAGCCGCGACGCCCACGGCAAGCGGGTTCGCGTGCTTTCGGACACCGCGCGGCGCACATGCTCGCTTGGGTCACGCGCCCACACTTGTAGGCGATTTAACGCAAGTATTTGATTTATTTGAATAAATTTTCTAAGGCTGAACTCAGCGGTAAAACGCTGCGTGAGCGCGTGCTGCGCGCGCATCGAGGTGTTGAAACCATCGAGCCCGTGCTTCGCCACAAACAGCGTGTGCGGCAAAAACAAAAACGAACTCATGGCATTTTTGCCGGCTAGGCCCGTCGGCTGATCGAGCGAGGCGAGCAAAATTTCGACCGCTTGCGCGTAGTCGCGCGGTAAATGCGCGTGCAGGGCATCGGCGATGCGCTCGCCGCGTTGCATGAGTTCGAGCGCGTCGTAGCCCTTTACCGCGTCGCGCACGAACGCTTTCGCATCGAAGCGCCGATGCACCGCCGCGATCATGCGCGCGATGGCTTGCGGGATTTCGGGGCCGTAGGAATTTTTGAGCGGTTCGGCCATGGCGCGCGGCAGCGTCTGTGCGTATCAATGACGCACAAAGTTTACCTCACCGCGCGAGATTCACCCCGTTGTCACCGGTAACGCAAGCCCACGCCCACCGTTTAAGCGCGGCTGGCACCATGCGATTCGGTGTTGACATCGGCATTCAAAAGCGAATCGCGCGTAGCTTGCGCGGCGATGTTTGCGCAATCGACCCGTTGCTGCCGTTGCGGTTGCCAGGCCTTAAGAGGCGCGTATACGAGATCACCCGTCGCTCGCGGCGCCAATACCCTCGCGCTAAACGCCAGCGGCAAAGTCACCCGCGAGCGCGCGGGCAACAACGTCATCACCAACCGCACCTATGACAACCTGGAGCGCCTGCGCACGGATTGGAGGGCTAAGGCAAAAGTGGAGACCTGATAATGTCGTTTGTTCCCGCGAGTGAATTGCTCGCAGGATCGCAAATCGATAAAACTCCGTTCAAATCGAGACCAGAAAAATCATCGGTTATTTATTCGCAATCAACCACTTAGCGCGCTTTGGACGCTCAACGTCCGGACACTACTGAATTTTACTAATTTTACGCAAATGGCATCGGATGGCCGGCGCTCACCCCGCGCGCGCTCGCCACTGCGCGCTTTCCACCAGCGCAAAAAAGTCTTCCGTCATACGGTGCATCAGATCGGGCTCTTCGAGATTGACCAGATGCCCGGTGTCGGCCACCACGGATAGCCTGACTGCGGGGCTGACTTTTTTCATGAACAGTCCCGCATCGATCGCGCCGGGGTCTTCGTCGCCGACGATCACGTGCGAGGGCACTTTCAAGGCGCGTAGTTGTTTTTCCATGCGGAAAAGCGATACGCGCTTGGCCATCACGCGGCGCGTAATGTGGGCGCAGCCTTGCGCGGAGTGTTGCATGAAGCGCCGCGCGAAATCGTCCCACGCGCGCGGATTTTTGGTTTTGAGCCGGATGCGGTTGGATGCCTGGCGCAGCCCCTTTAACACTTCGGCCAAGCCGGCTTCTTCGTACAAGCGCGCGCGCTTTTCGGCGTCGCGCGCGAACTGCGCGGCGTTGCGCGGGTCGCCACCGCTGCCGATGCCGATCATGGTGAGCGAGAGCGCCATGCGCGGGTAGGTCAAGCCAAAATCCAGCGTGGTGCGCGAGCCCATCGAGCAGCCGATGATGTGCGCTTGTTTCACACCGCAGTGGCGCATCACCACCGCCACATCATCCACCGCGAGTTGGTGCGAATAACGCGACAATGCGCTCGGCACTTCCGAAGGCGGATAGCCGCGCGCGTTAAACGCGATGCAGCGGTAGCGGCGGCTGAAATGCTGAATTTGTTTTTCCCAGCTATACAAATCGCCGGAGAATTCGTGCGCGAACACGATCGGTATGCCACGGCCGGCTTCTTCGTAATACAAACGTGCGCCATCGGATTGGATGTACGGCATGCGGTGCACCTCCCTGTGAACGGTTGTTGCCTGCAGGGTCCTTAAAAAATATTCAATTAAATCAAATACTTACAAAACTCTTGCGATGGACGCGGGCAGCAGCGGGCGAAGAGCCCGCGCAAACCCCGACGCACATCGCGACTCACCGCGCTTAAGCGCGCCGGCCTTCGCGCGCCAGCCGATAGGCGCAATCCATCGCGTGGTTTTGCAGCAAGCCGTTGATCTCGGTGGTAAGTTTTTTGCAGTGCTTGCAGCGATACTGGTACATCTGGCCGTCGAGGTTCTCCTGCGGATACTCGATATCAAACGCGTTTTGGTACGGCGCGCTGGCGTAATAGTTGCCCGCTTTGGCTGATGGGTTTGACATGACCTACACTCCCTGCAATGGCTTGGACTTGGCGGGCAATTATCGCGTGGCCTGATCACTATTTTGTAACTCATTGATTTTATTGTGTTTTTTATTTAATAGCCATGAACATCGAACTGACTCCCGAACTTGAGGGCCTGCGCGCGCCAGTGCGCCGCTTCACGCAGCGCGAACTCGAGCCACTGGCGCGCGAAATCGACGAGCACGGCGAGATCTCGCGAAAAGCCTGGGAGGTGATGCGCGAAGCGGGCTATCTCGGCATGCGCTTGCCGGCGCAATACGGCGGCAGCTCGGCGACGTTATCGCAAATGTGCATCGTGCTCGAAGAATTCAGCCGCGTGCACCGCGTGTTGACCGGCCTGATCGACGCCACCAGCGGGCTCACGCCCAGCGCCTTCGTGCGCCACGGCAGCCGCGAGTAGCGCGAGAAATGCGTGCGCAAACTCGCCACCGGTGAAATGCCCGCGGCGTTCGGCTTGACCGAAGCGGGCGCGGGTTCCGACTCGGCGGCGATCAGCACGCGCGCGGAAAAAGTCCCCGGCGGCTGGAAAATCAACGGCCGCAAGCATTTCATCAGCGGCGGTCATGTCGCCGACGCGATCATGGTGATGGCGCTGACCGATGCGCAAAAACGCGCGCGCAGCGGCATCACCGCGCTGCTGGTGGAAAAAGGCACGCCGGGTTTCACCGTCACGCGCGTCGATACCACCATCGGCAGCGAAGCGTGCAAACTCGCCGAACTCACCTTCGATGATTGCGTGGTGCCGGAAGTGGCGGTGAAGTGTTCGGCGGGCAGGGGCTGATCAGCGGCTTTCCGATTGAGCGCTTTTACCGCGACGTGCGGCATTACCGCATCGGCTTAGGCCCCTCGGAGGTGCATCGCCTGCTGATTGCGCGGGAGCTGCTGCGGTAGTTCTAAAATAATTACTTTAAAATCAATTATTTATAGATATACTCCGTGGCAATCAACGGTGCCGGCCGCGGCGGCAGCCGACACGACGCAGCTTGACTTTTGATGGGGAAAACCCCATCATTTCCGGCATGCGCGATGTCAAGCATGATTTTCATCCCAAGGCGGGGGAGGCGCTCGAAACCTACGCCACGTCCGATGCCGCCGAAGTTCGGCAACTTGCCCGAGCGTTGTTGCGGCGGCGCAGAAGAGTCATCGACACCGGCGTGATGGATGCCGATGCGATTGCACACACGCTCGCGAATGGCCGGGTGATTTATCAGTTCGAACAAGCCGGTTACAACGCTGGTCTAATCGCTTTCTTGTGCATTAAAGACGAAGTCTTTTATCTATTGAGCGTGGTGGGTTACGAAGCGAGCTGGTTCGCGGCAACGGATGCGTCCGAGAAAGCGTACTTCCAGGCGCTTGGCGAAGCGGTGCGCCGCATCGACGAAATTTGAAAGGAAGCAAGCATGCGATCAAAATTGCGTGAACTCGAAGAGCGGCTCGCGCAGGACAGCGAGGTCAACGCGCTCGCCACCAGCGATGACGATTTGGTGCGGATCGGCGCCATGATGCGCACCTTGCGCGAAGCCCGGGGCTTGACACAACGCGACGTGCAACGATTGTCGGGCGTGAATCAGGCGGAGATCAGCCGCATCGAAACCGGCCCCGGCACGCGCGGCACGACGATCTCCCAACTGGCAAAGCTCGCGCACGCGCAGCACGCCCGCGTGGTGATGGTGCTGGTCGATGAAGCGGTGGTGGAAAAGGTCGGCCCCGATAAGATCGAGATCGAGTTAAACGGTCAGGCCGCACTGGCCAAAGTGATCCTGTAGCGTGCCCCCGTGAGCCCCAGCGATATTGGGTCGATCACGGCAGATGCGCTGGGCGTGCTCAGCGGGTTATTGCTCGGCTGGTCCGCGGTGCGGATAAACAGGCTGCTGCGCGAGGCGTGGGAACTGGGCGAGATGCTGATCGAAAGCAAATCGGGCCTGGAAAACAA
The DNA here is from genome assembly GCA_016868015.1 of Betaproteobacteria bacterium. GTDB lineage: Bacteria > Pseudomonadota > Gammaproteobacteria > Burkholderiales > SG8-41 > UBA5216. Next base: position 1,919 of record VGIF01000129.1, on the reverse strand, counting down.
AACCTATGCCGCGATGCAGGAAAAAGCGAAAAAACTCGCCGCGCAGTGGGACACGCGCGATCAAATCCGCTTGTGTGCCGCAATCGGCTTGTTGGTCGCCTCGTTTGGCTGCAAGATTTGGGCGGCGCTCGCCAAAGCGCCCGTTTTTTGATCGGGCGTTCGATTTAAGCCGCGCGCACGGGCGCCAACAATCACGTTCGCGGCCAAGGCGCAAACATGTGGCGTTTTGGCAGGTCATCGCGCCGCCGCCACCGCAATGGTTGCCCGGCCGATCGCGGCGTGAGCACTACTCGGCCTTGATATTCGCCTCTTTCACCACCTTGGCCCAGCGCTTGATCTCCGCGTTGAGGCTATCGCCAAACTCGCGCGGCGTGCTGGCGATGATTTCCAGCCCCAGCGTGGCGAAGCGCTCTTGATTGGCGGGCTCGCGCAGGATGCGGGTGATTTCGGCGTGCAGCTTATCGATGATGGGTTTGGGTGTTTGCCGCGGCGCGAGGATGCCTTGCCAATCGCGCACCACGATGTTGGCCACACCGGCCTCCATCATGGTAGGCACATCGGGCAATTGCGCCGAACGCTCCCGCGAGGAAACCGCCAGCGGCCGCAGCCGCCCCGCGCGGATGAAGGCCAGCGACGAGGTCATCGACGCAAAACTCATGTTGACCGAGCCGCTCAACAAATCGGCGATCGCCGGCCCGCCGCCTTTAAACGGAACGTGCGTCAACTTCACGCCGGTATTCAACGCAAAAAATTCACCGGTGAGATGCGGCGCACCGCCGATGCCGGACGAAGCGAACGTCAGCGCGCCGGGTTTTTCTTTGGCCGCGGCAATCAACGCCTTCACCGAGCGGATCGGCGACTTGGCATTGACCACCAGCACATTGCCCACCGCCGCGGTCATGGTGACCGGCTCGAAATCCCGCACCGGGTCGTACGGCAACTTGAGCAAACTCACGTTGACCGAATGGCGGATCGATACCAACACCATGGTGTGCCCGTCGGGGTTGGCCTTGGCCGCGAGATCGGTGCCAATCACCTCCGCCGCGCCCGGACGATTGTCGACCAGCACTTGATGGCCCAGCCGCTCGGATAACCCTTGGCCCAGTATGCGCGCCATGCCATCACTGCTGCCCCCGGGCGGCACCGGCACGATCAAGCGCACCGGGCGCGTGGGATAGCCCGCGGCGGCGGCTTGCGCCCAAGCATTCACCGTGATCGTCAATCCCGCAAATGTCAATGTCATCGCCTTGAGTATCATTACACGTCTCATGGTTGTCGTCATAGCGCACGGCATTCAATGCTAACACCGCCGTCACGCCAAGGTGTTGCCGAACAATCTGCCGATGCGCGTGCCGGACGATTGCACCTGCCTTATCGCTCAAACGAAAAATATAATAAAATCAAAAAGTTGCGTATTACCTCCAGCGCAACGTTACACTCTCCCTCGACACGTTTAAGTTTCAGCGCCACCCGCATCATCATGTCTTCGCATGCCCCGACACCACCGCGCCGCGCCCCCTTGTCGGGCCTGCGCGTAATCGACCTCGCGCGCGTGCTCGCCGGCCCGACCTGCGCGCAGAATCTCGCCGATCTGGGCGCCGATGTGGTGAAAATCGAGCGTCCCGGCATGGGTGATGACACGCGCCCGTGGGGGCCGCCGTGGCTGCCCGATGCCCGCGGCGAGCCCACCCGGGATTCGACGTACTTCGCCAGCGCCAATCGCAACAAGCGCTCGATCGCAATCGATCTAGCCAACGAGGCGGGCGCGGCGTTGACGCGCCGGCTGGCGGGCAAAGCCGATGTGCTGATCGAAAACTACAAAGTCGGCGATCTCGCGCGGCGCGAGCTGGACTATGAAACGCTGGCGAAGCTAAACCCGCGGCTGGTGTATTGCTCGATCACCGGCTTCGGCCAGACCG
>VGIF01000128.1 GCA_016868015.1 Betaproteobacteria bacterium | reverse complement strand
TGTCGATGCGCACCGAGGCGTAGAACTTCAACGCGTTGCCGCCGGTGGTCGTCTCAGGGTTACCGAACATGACGCCGATTTTCATGCGGATCTGATTGATGAAAATCACCAGCGTGTTGGAGCGCTTGATGTTGGCCGTCAGTTTACGCAGCGCCTGCGACATCAAGCGCGCTTGCAAACCCATTTGCGGCTCGCCCATTTCGCCCTCGATTTCCGCGCGCGGCACCAGCGCCGCCACCGAGTCGATCACCACCACGTCCACCGAGCCGGAACGCACCAGCATGTCGGCGATTTCCAGCGCTTGCTCGCCGTTGTCCGGCTGCGAGATCAACAGGTCTTCGACTTTCACGCCCAACTTGGCAGCGTACTGCGGATCGAGTGCGTGTTCGGCGTCGATAAACGCCGCGGTGCCGCCCATTTTTTGCATTTGCGCGATCACGGAGAGCGTCAGCGTGGTTTTACCCGACGATTCCGGCCCGTAAATTTCCACCACGCGCCCGCGCGGCAGGCCGCCGATGCCCAGCGCAATGTCTAGCCCTAACGAGCCGGTCGACACCACCTGGATATCTTTCGACACATCGTCGCCCAGCCGCATGATTGAACCTTTGCCGAACTGCTTTTCGATTTGCGATAGCGCGGCCGATAGCGCCTTGGATTTGTTTTCGTCCATCTTTGCGTTCCTAGATTGCTGAATGACCAGCTCGGTATTTTGATCCATGTTTGCGCCTCCGTTGGTGTCCGTAAAAACCTGCGTTGACCCGCATGAAGCGCATTATGGCAGATAGCTGTATAAAAATACAGCTATTTTGAGTTAAAACATAATCCCATTTAAAATCATATGCTTACATAACATCGCCAGTTTTCATACGCGCATTAAACCAAAAGCGCGAGCCCTTGCCCGGCTCGCTGGTCACCCCCACTGCGCCGCCCATCAGCTTGGCAAGATCGGAAGCTATGCCCAGCCCAGCGCCCATACCGCCATGGCGGCGCGTGTTGGAAGCGTCGATTTGGCTGAAGCGCTGAAACAACCGGTACTGATCTTCGCGTGAAATGCCGATGCCGGTGTCGATCACCTCGGCGCGCAGCGCACACAGGTTGGCGGCGCTATCCATGCGCACTTCGATCACCACCGACACCGAACCACTATCGGTAAACTTTAGCGCGTTATCGAGCAATATGCCCAGCACCTGGCGCCAGCGCACCGGGTCGCCGATCACTGCATGCGGCGCATCGGGCGCCATCGCCACCGTGAAATCGAGGTTTTTGCGCCGCGCCACCGGGCGGTAAAGGTGTTCCAGGCGTTGCACCACGGCGTGCGGATCGAAGCGTTCCTCATGCAAATCGAGCGCGCCCGCCTCGATGCGGCTCATGTCGAGCACCGAATCGAACATGCCGAGCAGCGAATACGAAGCGTCGTGCACGGCTTGCGCTTGCTGGCGCTGCTCGGCGCTAAGCGGCGACATCAGCAAGAGCTCGTTCATGCCGATCATGGCGTTTAACGGCGTACGCACTTCGTGATTCATGTTGGCAAGAAAACTCGTTTTGGCGCGATCCGCCGCCTGCGCCGCATCACGCGATTGCGCCAGGCCATCGGCCATGTGCTCCAACGCGAGCCTCTGCAGGATGTTGTCCTTCAACGTTTTCTCGATCCATAACGCCACGCGAATCAAAAACGCCATGAACACCGCCGACGCAAACAATAACCACCCCATGTAGTCACCGCCACGCCAATAGGTCACCAGCGCGAACGGCACGATGGTGCCGGCGAGGTAACACACGTAGGAGAGCGCATAAGGCCCAAACGAGGCCACCGCACCCGCCGGTATGCCCACCAGCATGAAGGCCGCTATCAACTGCAAGTTGGGGTTATTGAGCGGAAACAGCGCGGTGCCACCGTACGCCCACAATACGCCGGTGGCGGTGGCAAGCGCGAGCAACGCCCAACTCCACTCCCGCACGTGGCTATCGATGGCGTAACGCTGGCGGATGTAAGCAAGCACAATGCGTGTTGTACTCACCAAGGTAATCAGCACCTCCCACAACAACAACTCTCGCCGCGGCGCCACGTTCCATACTACAACGCCATAAAGCCACGCCACCACCATCACCGCGATCGCGCCGGCGGGGCCCGCTTGATACACCAGCCGCACCTGCTCGGCGAAAACTTTTTCGCTGTCAGCGTGGGGCGTGGAGATTTGCGGTACAGCCATGGCGTTAATCGATCACCGTTTTTGCGCAAGCGAGCACGAGCAGGGTATACCCCGCCGCGATCAGATCGTCGAACATCACGCCAAAACCGTTTTTGAGCGTGCGATCGAAGTGCCGTATCGGCGGCGGCTTGACGATATCAAAAAAGCGAAACAACACAAACGCCGCCAACTGCCACGCCCACCCCGCCGGTGTAAAAAACAACACCATCAAAAACGCTACGGTTTCATCCCACACCATGCCGCCGTGATCGGCCACGCCGAGGGCGCGGCCGGTGACTTGGCAGGCCCATACCCCGATTGCAAAAAGCAAAACAAAAACGGCTACTTGCGTGACGGGCCCGGTATAAAGCGTGAGCAACGCAAACAACGGAAACGCCACCAGGGTGCCAAAGGTGCCGGGGGCGAAAGGCGCAAGCCCCGCGCCACCCGAAAACGCTATGGCGTGCGCGGGGTGCGCGTACACCCAGCGCCGATTGGGAACAGCGGCTTTAGCCAAAATGATCAAAGCCCCGCTGCGCCGGCGCGAGCGGCAAGCCATCGCCATCGATCACCGCCACGCCGATCGCACCCGCGGGCGCGCGGATCATGCGCCCAATGCGCGTCACCCGTACCCCTGTGCGCGAACCGGTGCGTAACACCGCCGCGCGGCGCGCGCGCGGCGCGGTGAAGCACAGCTCGTAGTCGTCGCCGCCGGCAAGCAGCGCTTGCTGGCCGAATGGCGTGGCGGCATACGTATTGAGCAGCGCGGATTTCGGCAACGTCTCGAACTCGATTTGCGCCGCGAGTCGCGAACGTTCGCAAATGTGGCCCAGATCGGCGAGCAAGCCGTCGGAAATATCGATGGCGCTATTGGCAATGCCGCGCAGCGCGATGCCCAACGCCACGCGTGGCGTGGGGCAATCCAAGCGCCGCGTTGCGGCGAGCCGCTGCCGCGTGGTGAGTTTGATGCTCTGCTGGCCTGCCGCCACCGCCAGCGCCGCATCGCCCAGCGTGCCCGATACCCACACTTCATCGCCCGCGCGCGCGCCATCGCGCCGCAACGCCTGGCCGGCGGGCGCCTCGCCGATGATTTGCACGCACAAGTTCAACGGCCCGCGCGTGGTGTCGCCGCCGATCAAATCGACGCCGTGCGCGCGCGCCAGGCGCATGAAACCGCGCGAGTACGCGGCGAGCCATTTCGCATCTGCGCGCGGCAAGGCGAGCGCGAGCGTAGCCCAGCGCGGGGTTGCGCCCATCGCCGCCATGTCGGAAAGATTGACCGCCAGCGTTTTATGCCCCAGCGCTTCGGGGTCCGTCCCTTTGGAAAAATGCCGGCCTTCGACCAGCATGTCCACCGATATCGCCAGCAGGTGGCCCGGGCGCGGGCGGATCAGCGCGCAGTCGTCGCCCACGCCAAGCACGGTGTGGCGCGTGCGGTGAGTGAAAAACCGGTCGATCAGGCTAAATTCGCTTAGCCCAGGGCGGCGCGGCACGGGGGTTACGCTCGGCACACTCGGCAATTGACGGCGCGCTACTGCTTGGGCGCGCTTTGTTGCTCGTGATACTGGCGCACGTCATTTTCCCATTTCTTTTTCATCACCGCGGGCATCCAAAGATCAAGCGCGCCAAAGCCCAGAAAAAACAGCATGATCCAGGTCAACTTGTCGTCGGGCACCACGCCGCGGCCGAACAACAACACCGCGCCCGCCATCAAAAAATTGATCACCGCCGCGATGTAAAACAAGAAAATGCGTTTTTGCAGCCGCTGGGGCATCGGAGGGATTTCCATGCTTCACATCCTTACACAAGAACAATCAAGTCATCGACGCGCGCTGTTCGCGCACTTCGGGCTCGCGCAGCGCCGCCGCGAGTTTATCCAGCACGCCGTTTACGTACTTGTGGCCGTCGTTGCCGCCGTATACCTTGGCGAGCTCCACGGCTTCGTTGATCACCACGCGGTAGGGCACCTCGGGATGGCGCAAGAATTCGCAGCCGGCAATCAATAAAATCGCGCGCTCGATCGGCGAAATTTTATCCAATGGCCGGTCCACGCACGGTGCGAGTTCAACTTCAATCGCGGCGGCATCGTGAATCGCGCCTTCCAGCACATCGCGAAAATACAACGCGTCGCACTTATCGAAACCGCGAAATAATTCAATGTCGCGCGCGATTTCCGCCGCGCTCGCCCTGGCGAGCAGCCAGCGGTAAAGACCCTGCAACGCGAATTCACGCGAACGGGAACGCGCCGCTTTCATGGCCGCATCCTCTGCTCGAAGGAAAATCGTAAGTATTTAATTTTATTCACTTTATTTTTCGAAGTAAATTCGCCATTTCCACCGCCGCCAGCGCGCAATCCGCGCCTTTTTGCGCCATTCGGGCGAGCGCCTGATCGTCGTCTTCGGTGGTCAAAATGCCGTTGGCGATGGGGATGCCGGTATCGAGTTGCACGCGCGTGATGCCGGCGCATGATTCGTTGGACACGATTTCGAAGTGATAGGTCTCGCCTCGGATCACCGCGCCCAGCGCGATCAGCGCGTCGTAGCCGCCGCTTTGCGCCATTTTTTGCAGCACCAGTGCAATTTCCAGCGCTCCAGGCACGGTGGCGATACGCATATCCCGAGGTTTGACGCCGAACTTGGCGAGCTGCGCGGTGCAACTGGATAACAAGCCTTCGCCGATGTCGTTGTTAAAACGCCCCACCACAATGCCGATGCGCAGGCCCTCGCCCTTGTGGTCAGGTTCAAATTCTTCAATGCCGTCGTATGTGTTGGAGCGTGCCATGTTTTCTTAAGTGAACAGCAAATGGTGAACAGTGAACCGCGCAACACCGCTCACCGAGCACCACTCACTGTTCACCGTTTACCGTTCACCATTTACCGTTTTTGGGCGGCTGCGCATACCCCATCACTTCCAAATCAAACCCCGCCATGCTCGGCATGCGCCGCGGCACGGCCATCAGCCGCATTTTTTTCACGCCGAGATCGCGCAGGATTTGCGCGCCAATACCATAATTCAGAAACGCCATTTTGGTCGGCGCGCGATCCGCGCCCGGCGGTTGCACGCGCGCCAGCAATTCCGCCGCGGTTTCTTGCCGATGCAATAACAGCAGCACGCCGCAGCCCGATTCGGCGATGGCGGCCAACGCATCGTGCACATTCCACGAGTGCGTGGTGCTGCCGGCGTCCAGCAAATCGATCACCGACACCGGCTCGTGCACGCGCACCAAGGCCTCTTTGGCGGGCTCGATTTTTCCCTTGACCAGCGCAAGATGGGTTTCGCCGCCGATGCGGTCGCTATACGCAATCAACTGAAACTCGCCGTGCACGGTTTCAATCGGGCGCTCGGCCGCGCGCGTAACCAGCGATTCGGTGCGGCCGCGATGTTGAATCAAATCGGTGATGGTGCCGATTTTCAGGCCATGCTGCGCGGCGAACGGAATCAAATCCGGCAGCCGCGCCATTTCGCCGTCGTCTTTCAAGATTTCGCAAATCACCGCCGCAGGGGTAAGCCCGGCAAGACGCGCAAGATCGCAACCCGCTTCTGTGTGCCCCGCGCGCACCAGCACGCCGCCCTCTTTGGCCATCAGCGGGAAAATATGGCCCGGCTGCACCAGATCGCTGGGGCTCGCGTCGGCGCGGATCGCCGCGCGCACGGTGGTGGCGCGATCGGCAGCGGAGATGCCGGTGGTAACGCCTTCGGCGGCCTCGATCGACACGGTAAAGTTGGTGCCCAAGGGCGAGCGATTGTTCGACACCATGCGCGTCAAATTCAGTTGCTGGCAGCGCTCCTCGGTCAGCGTCAGGCAAATCAGACCGCGCCCGAAACGCGCCATAAAATTGATGACTTCCGCGGTGGCGTGCTCAGCGGCGATCAGCAAATCACCTTCATTTTCACGGTCTTCCTCGTCGACCAGAATCACCATGCGCCCGGCGCGAATTTCGGCGATGATTTCCGCCGGCGAGCTGATCGACACCGCGGCTTGCGGCGAATTCATGATGCTCTCCCCGATTGACCAAATTGATTAAGCCGCTCGACATAACGCGCCACGGTATCGGCTTCGAGGTTCACACGCGCGCCCGCCGCCAAGGCGCCCAAATTGGTCGCCGCCAGCGTGTGCGGAATAATATTCACTGAAAATTGCGTTGCCTTCACGTCGTTCACCGTCAAACTCACCCCGTTGATCGCGATCGAGCCTTTCACCGCGACATAACGCGCCACTTCCGGCGGCGCGTCAAACCAGAACACCCGGTTGTCACCCGCGTTCGCCACGCTCACCACGCGCCCCACGCCATCGACGTGCCCGCTCACCAGGTGGCCGCCCAGGCGATCCGACAGCCGCAGCGCGCGCTCCAAATTCACTCGCGCACCTTGCTCGAAACCGGCCGTGCAGCGCCGCGTTTCGCGCGACACATCGGCGTCAAACCCATCGTGCGAGAACGCAATCGCCGTCAAACACACGCCGTTCACCGCGATGCTCTCGCCGATTTGCCCATCGGCCAAACCCAGGCCCGGTGCGTTGACATGTAGACGCACACCACCTTGCGTTGGCCTCACCGTGGCAATGCTGCCCACCGCCGTCACAATACCCGTAAACATTATACCGGCACCACCTTGGCACGGATGCGCAGATCGGGCCCGATCCGGCACACCTCAAAAAAATCAAGTTTGCGCTGATTCGACAAGGCGTGTAATTCGGGCAAATGAAACATGCCCCGCGCTTTGTCGCCCATCAGCGAGGGCGCAAGATACAGCAGCACTTCGTCCACCAGCCCCTCGTTCATCAGTGAACCGTTTAATTTAAACCCTGCCTCGACATGCAACTCATTGATGCCACGTGTGCCCAATTCGAGCATGAGCTGCGGCAACTCGACCTTGCCGCCGGCGTTGGGCAGCACCACAATCGTGGCGCCGCGCGCACGCAAGGCTTGCGCGCGATCCGGGGCGTCGGCGGCGGTCGCGATCAGCGTGCCCTCGCCGATCACTTGCGCCCGCGGCGGTGTTTCCAGGCGGCTGTCGACCACCACGCGTAGCGGCTGGCGCGGCGTTTGCACATCGCGCACGGTGAGCCGCGGGTCGTCGTCTTTCACCGTGCCGATGCCGGTCAGCACCGCGCACGCTTGCGCACGCCAGGCGTGCCCGTCGCGGCGCGCTTCGCTGCTGGTGATCCACTGGCTCAGTCCATTGTGCAGCGCGGTCTTGCCATCGAGGCTGGCCGCGACTTTCAAGCGCACCCACGGACGGCCGCGCGTCATGCGCGACACAAACCCTAAGTTAAGTTCCCGTGCCTGCTCGCTCATTAACCCGCAGTCAAGCGCGATATTCGCCGCACGCAGCCTGGCCAAGCCCTCGCCCGCCACCAGCGGATTGGGGTCTTGCATGGCGGCCACCACGCGCGCCACGCCCGCGGCGATCAGCGCCTCGCAACACGGCGGCGTGCGACCGTGATGCGCGCACGGCTCCAGCGTCACATACGCGGTGGCGCCCCTGGTGCGCTCGCCGCGTTCGCCCGCGGCCCGCAGCGCCAGCACCTCGGCGTGCGGCTCGCCGGCACGCGCGTGCCAGCCCTCGCCGATCACCACATCGTCGCGCACGATCACGCACCCCACGCGCGGATTGGGCGTGGTGGTGTAAAGGCCCAGCCGCGCCAACTCCAGCGCGCGCGCCATGTGGCGCCGGTCGCTGTCAGTAAATGGGGTGGAGGTCATGGTGAGGCCCAACACATCGCGTGGTGTCGAAACAGCGTCAAAACAGCAGCGCGCACCTACTGCTTTTTGGCGGAAGCGGGCGCTTTCGCGGCGCTCGGCGCGAGCCCTTTCGCCGAGTTTTGCACGGGCTTTTGCACTTCCTTGATGGCGTCTTGAAAATCGTCCACGCCCTGAAAGCTGCGATACACCGATGCGAAACGGATGTACGCCACCTCGTCCAGGCGATACAGCTCGCGCATCACCATTTCACCAATGCGCCGCGCCGGCACTTCGCGCTCGCCCATCGCCAGCAGGTTTTGCGTGATGGCGGAAATCGCCTCTTCCACCAGCGCCGTGGGCACCGGGCGCTTATGCAATGCGCGCATAAAACCGGTGCGCAGCTTTTGCATGTCGAATTCGGTGCGGCTGCCGTCCTGCTTGGCCACCTGAGGCATGCGCAGCTCCACCGTTTCGTAGGTGGTAAAGCGCTTGTTGCACGACTCACAGCGGCGGCGGCGGCGGATGCTGTCGCCCGCGTCGCTTACGCGCGAGTCGATCACCTGCGTTGAATCATGCTTGCAAAACGGGCATTTCATGAGCGCTTGATAACCCTAGGCCCCATACACCGGAAACTGGTCACACAGTGTTTTGACTTCGCCCGCCACGCGTTTAAGGTTGCTCTCGTCGTTGGGCGCATCAAGCACATCGGCGATCAAGTGCGCGACTTTTTCCGCCTCCAGCTCTTTAAAGCCGCGCGTAGTCATCGCGGGAGAGCCGACGCGGATGCCGCTGGTCACGGTTGGTCGCTGCGGATCCCTGGGAATGGCGTTTTTGTTGATGGTCATGCGGGCCTTGCCGAGTGCGGTTTCGGCTGCGGCGCCCGTCACCTGTTTGCTGCGCAGATCGACCAGGAACATGTGGCACTCGGTGCGCCCGGACACGATGCGCAAACCGCGCTCGTGCAACACCTTGGCCATCACGCGGGCGTTATCCAGCACCTGCTCCTGGTAATCGCGAAATTCGCGCGTGAGCGCCTCTTGAAACGCCACCGCCTTGGCGGCGATCACGTGCATCAGCGGCCCGCCTTGCGTGCCGGGGAACACCGCGCTATTCAGGATTTTTTCGTGTTTTTGATCGGCGAGGATCAAGCCCCCGCGCGGACCGCGCAGCGTTTTATGCGTGGTACTGGTGACAAAATCGGCAATGCCCACCGGGCTCGGATAAAACCCGGCCGCGATCAAGCCCGCGTAATGCGCCACATCCGCCATCAGCAGCGCGCCGCATTGATCGGCGATCTGGCGAAAACGTTTCCAGTTGAACCGCAGTGAATAAGCCGATGCGCCGGCGACGATCATTTTGGGCTTGCGCACCATGGCAAGTTCCTCGACTTCCTCGTAGTCGATTTCCTCGGTTTCGGGATTTAGCCCGTACGTTACCGCGTCGAAATAACGCCCGCTCACGTTGGCCGGCGAGCCGTGCGTCAAATGCCCGCCGCTATCGAGCGCCATGCCGAGGATCACGTCGCCCGGATGCAGCACCGCCTTGAACACCGCGAAGTTCGCCTGCGCGCCCGAATGCGGCTGCACGTTGGCATAACCCGCGTGAAACAGCTTTTTGGCGCGCTCGATGGCGAGTTGCTCGGCCACGTCGACAAACTCGCAGCCGCCGTAATAACGCTTGCCCGGATAACCTTCGGCGTATTTATTGGTGAGCACCGAGCCTTGCGCCGCCAGCACGCGCGGGCTGGCGTAATTTTCCGAGGCGATCAGTTCGATATGGTCTTCTTGCCGCTGACGTTCGCTTTCAAGCGCTTGCCACAATTGCGCATCGATGCCGGCGATGGTGTCTTTGGATGAGGAAAACATGAACAGCCTCGATCGAATTGAAGGGGCGCAAGTTCGACAACGGGATGCAAAGTGCTTCACGCAGCGCATTTCGCAGGAGCATAGCCCGCACCGCCGCCATGCGATAACGAGTTGATTTTACCAGAATTCCCGGCCGCGCCGCAGGCCAGGGCGCGGCGCGGCCGTGCCTGCGCCGTTACTTGCCGGCGGGTCGTGGCGCGGGGCCGCCGAGCGCCTTCACCACCTGCTCGGTAATATCCACCGATTTGGAAGCAAACACCGCTTCCTGCACCACCAGATCGAGTTTGCGCGCCTCGGCGATTTTGCTCACGATCGTGGTCACCTCGCTGAAATACTTGCGGCGTTCCTCGGATTTGCGCCGTTCGACATCATCCAAAAACGCGCGGCCCAGTTGCTCCAGGCGCTGCGCCATGGTTTGAAACTCGCGCTCTTTTAACTCCCGTTCGCGCCCCGCCGGCGCATTCGGCAGTTGCGCTTGCAACGCCTTGACTTTGGCCTCCATGCCGCGCACTTCGGCCTCGCGCGCGCTGAATTCCTTGCGCAGGCTTTCACTGATGTCATAAGCGCGGCGCGTGTCGTTCTCGATGCGGATGCCGTCGACATAGCCGATTTGCACCTGCGCCCACACCTGCTGCGCCAACACGCTGAACATCAACGCAATACCACCGATCCAATATTTCATTGTTTATCGCTATTCACTTCACCAATTGACCAACGGAAAACGCAGCATGGGTTGCGCGTACCATAAAACTACGTACGGTAACACATCTGGGTGCGTGGTAGAACCCTCAAGAAAATTTTGCCTCGGCGGCGCGCGCCTCGGCTTCCAGCGCGCCACGCGGATACCCCGGCAAAACACATTCGCGCACGTATTGGCGTAAAAAACCGTTCAAGTCCATGCGCTCATGCTGCGCAACGTGCGCTAGCTCATGCGCCAACAGGCGCGTATCGCCGAGGCAATCGCCCCGCAACGCAATGCCGTAACCCAGCGTCATACCGGCGATATGCGGCGAGATCAGGCCCGCGCGTTGTGCCGCGCACCGCACCACTCCCGGCAGCGGCAACGGTAACGGCGTTGTGTAAACCAGACGCACGCGCTCGACGCGTATCACCCCGAGCGCGCACGCCACTCGCGCTTGTGCCGCGCTGAGCGGCACACCGCTTGCGAGGATTTGCCGCTCGCGCCGCCGAACCCAAACCGCGATCAGCCCGCTCACCGGAGCAAGCATCCATTCCAGCCCCCGCTGGCGCAGCAGGATACGCTCACGAGCGTAATGAGGCATTCGCGCTATTTTAAAAAACTAAATTAAATCAATATCTTACGTACATCACTAATGCCACGCTAATTCCCCGCAATGGTCATCCGCGACAGCAGCACGGAACCGCAAACGCGCGAACTGCGCCGCAGCGCATCGTTGCCGATGGCCACGATGTTTTGGAACATGTCTTGCAAGTTGCCGGCGATGGTGATTTCCTGCACGGGGTAGGCGATCTCGCCGTTGTGCACCCAGTAACCGGCCGCGCCGCGCGAATAGTCTCCGGTTACTTGGTTGACGCCTTGACCCATTAGTTCCGTCACCAGCAAACCACGGTGCATTTTTTTAAGCAGCGCGGCGAAGTCCTCACCCGTGTCGCGCAAAATCAGATTGTGGTTGCCGCCCGCATTGCCGGTGGAACGCATGCCCAGTTTGCGCGCGGAATAACTACCCAGGAAATAGCCCTGCAACACGCCTGCTTTCACCACCTCGCGCGATTGCGTAGCCACGCCTTCCGCATCGAAATTACCGCTGCCCAGCCCCTTGGGAATATTCGGCAAATCGCTGATGTGGACCTGCGGCGCAAAAATTTGTTTGCCCAGACTATCCAGCAGGAACGACGACTTGCGATACAGGCTGCCGCCGCTCACCGCCGCGACGAAATGCCCCAACAAGCTCGCCGCGACCGGCGCCTCGAACAACACCGGCGCTTGCGTGGTTTCGATCTTGCGCGCATTCAAACGGCGCACCGCGCGTTCGGCGGCGCGGCGGCCGACGGACTCCGGCGTGACCAAATCATCCGCATCACGCGCTACGTCGCACCAATCGTCGCGCTGCATGCCGTCATGGTCGTCCTCGCCGCGGCCCGCGATCATCGAACAACTCAAGCTGTGGCGCGAACTGGGATAGCCGGCGAGAAAGCCACGCGAATTGCCGTAGATGAAATGCGACTCCTGCGTGGACACCGAGGCGCCTTCGGAATTACCGATGCGTTTATCGGTATTAAAGCCCGCCTCCTCGCAAGCGCGCGCAAGCTCGATGGCGCGCTCCACCGGCAGGCCCCACGAATGCCACAACTGCAAATCGGGAAACTCGCGCGCCAGCAAATCGGGATCGGCAAGCCCCGCACAATCGTCCGCCGCGGTAAACCGCGCGATCGACAGCGCAGCATCCACCGCGTCGCGCAACGCCTTGGCGGAAAAATCCGACGTGCTGGCATGCCCGCGCTGTTGGCCGATATACACCGACACGCCCATGCCCTTGTCGCGGTTGTACTCGATGGTTTCCACCTCGCCGCGGCGCACCGTCACCGTCTGCCCGTAACCCTCGCTCACTTCAACCTCCGCGGCGCTGGCGCCGCGCGCGCGCGCGTAATCAAGCGCATCGCGCGTGAGCGACTTCAGGGTCTCGCTATCGTGGGAAAATCCGGTGTTGGGCATGATGTTTGGCGCGAGCCGCGCGACGCTGTCAAGAAAAGGCAGGAAAAGGGCGATATCATAACAGGTTGATTCGCTCGATAATGTGTCATGACCATCGTTGAAAACGCCGCGCCGCAAGAACCCGTTGACGCAAGTGATACGCCCAGCAAATCGCGCCGCAAGGCCGAAGCGCAAGCGCTGCAAGCCCTGGGCGCGGAACTGGTGATGCTAAACCGCGAGCAGCTCGCGCAAGTCGACCTGCCGGAGTCACTGCGCGACGCGGTGACAGACGCGCAGCGCATCAAATCGCATGAAGGCCGGCGTCGCCAGTTGCAATACATCGGCAAGCTCATGCGCAACGTCGACGCCGCCCCGATACGCGCCAAAATCGACGCCTGGAAATCGGTGTCGGTCGAGGTCACCCGACAATTGCATTTGATCGAGCGTTGGCGCGACCGCTTGCTCGACGAAACCACCGCGATCGAGGCATTCGCCGGCGACTTCCCGCAAGCCGATTTGCAACAAGTACGCACGCTGATCCGCAACGCGCGGCGCGAGCGTGAGCACAATCAGCCGCCCAAAAGTTATCGCGCCTTGTTTCAACTTTTGAAGACAGTAGTGTCCGGACGTTGAGTGCCCGAAACGTGCTAATTGGTTGATTGTAAATAAATAACAGATGATTTTTTCTGGTCTCGATTTGAACAGCGTTTTCTCGATTTGCGATCCTGCGAGCAACTCACTCGCAGGAGATATCGATGAACCTGGGCAAACTCGTGTTCGCGCAACTCACGCAGCACATTCCGTTGACGACGTTTCGTCGTTGCGTGGCGCGCTA
>VGIF01000127.1 GCA_016868015.1 Betaproteobacteria bacterium | reverse complement strand
CATTGGATCAACTACTTAACAAAATCGTCGCCGACGAAATTCCGGACATGTCCGCTAACCAATTGAATTTATTCGATTAACGTCCGGACACTACTGAAAGACGGTAACAACAAATCGAGCACCGGGCGGGTGCTGTTGGAGGTGCGCAGCGTGATTAAGGGCACTTGTATAAGTATTTGATTTTATTCAATATTTTTTGGACTATAACAGCGCCTTCACCGCCTTCAAGCGCGTCACCGAATCGCCCGCGATATGCGTCCAGATGATCGCGTCGCGCACGAGTTTCTCCGCTTGCGCGCTGATCTCGCCTTTATTTGCGGCACGATGAATATCGAGATTGAGATAACACACGCGCTGCATCGCATCGGTGGAGAAATTCATCAAGAAGCCGTTGTGTTTGCGCGAAATCGGCGCGGTGACGTCGGCCTCCATCGCCACGCGCATCACAAACGAGCGCAGCGCTTCGGTGAGCATGTGCATTTCGGAAAGCTTTAACTGAAACAACTGATGTTCGTTCAAGCGTTTGCCTGCCTGCCGATGCGCGCGGCCGTGCGCGGCGGCCATTTCAATCGCGGCGTCGCAAATGCCCAGCGCATTGGCTGAATATTCCATTTCACCGAAGCGGCTGTTTTTGCCGCCGTGTTTTTTGTGCGCGCCGTTGATGGCGCCCAAGCGGTTGCTGTCGGCCACGCGCACGTTCTCAAAAAACAACTCGGCGTTTTGGTAAAAGCGCCAGCCGTGCTTGTTGAACACCTTGCCGACCTTGAGCCCCGGCGTGCCCGGCTCCACCGCGAATATGGTCGTCCCCTCGTGCACCGGCGCGTTGGGGTCGGTGCGCGCAAACGCGAAAATCAGTTTGCCGATATTGGCGTTGGCGATGTAGCACTTCGAACCGTTTAACACCCAGGTGTCGCCGTCGAGTTGCGCCTTCAGTTGCAAGCCGGCTTTGGGGTCGTCGCCCGGCGGCAAGCGGTTGTCCGAGCCGGCGTTCGGTTCGGTAATGCCGCCGCCCATCACGAACTGATCGTCTTTCACAAACGCATCGAAGAAGCGCCTTTTTTGCTCGGCGTTGCCTTGGTCGACGATGAGATGGCTCCACTTCCAACTTTGGCTGAAGGTCTTGGCCATCGCGCTATCGGCCTTGGCCATCTCCGTGATCATCAGCGCTTGCGTGGTGAAATCGATGCCGTGGCCACCGTATTCGACCGGCACCGCCGCGGTGCGGATGCCCAGTTGCGAGCCTTTGCGCATGAGCGCCCAATCGAAGGTGCCGGCGGGCTCGGCGATTTGGTCGCGCGCCAGCGAGCGCGGGCGGATTTCGGCGTCGGCGAATTCGCGGGCTTTTTGTTGCCAGGCGCGTTGGGTGTCGGTGAGTAGGTGGTCCATGGTTTTAACTTCAAAATCTTCACCGCAGGAGCGCGGAGGCGCAGAGTTTTCGCAGAGAACATCAAACCCAAATTTGCTTTTCTCTGCGTGTCCTCTGCGCCTTCGCGCCTCTGCGGTGAAGCAGTTTTTTTGTAGCGTATCACGTTACGCCTGCCAGCCACGCATGCTACGATCCCCGTCGTTTTCAAAGGAGCCACCATGATTGAACTCGAATTTCACGACCCCGCGGGCGCGCTGGAAGTCACCCAGCCGCACGCGCCGCGGTTAACCACGTTGGCCGGTAAAAAGATCGGTTTTGTCAGCAACGAACAATGGCAGGCGTTTCGCACGCTGCCGCTAATCAAAAGCTTGTTCGAAAAAGATTTTCCCGATGTGCAAATGCTGCCCATTGACGCCTTTCCGCAGGGCAACGCGCTGATCGGCGAGGAAAAAACCGCGATGATGGTGAAGGATGCCGGCGTCGACGCGGTGATCATCGGCAACGCGGCTTGAGGCTCCTGCGCCACAGCATGCGGCCGTGCAGCCGCTAGAATCGAAGCGCTGGGCATACCCACCGTCACCTTGACGCGCGCCGACTTCAAGGGCGTGATGACCAATGCCATTTCCGGCTTGGGGCTCGCGCCCGACGCGGCGATGATCACGTTTCCGATCGGCTTGTTTTTACCGGGCAGCGATATCGCCGGCATCGAAGCACGCAAGCAAGAGTTCTACGATGGCCTGCTGCACTGGCAATCGTCGCACGCCAAAAGCGCGGGCGCATCGCGCATGCTCAAAGTCGAAGCCAACAGTTACGAAGAAGCGCTGCAACGTGCCAACGATCTCGCCATCACCAACCTGTGGGGCGACGGCCTGCCGCTGTGGCCGGCGACGCGCGAGCGGGTGAACCGCATGCTGCGCGGCACGCCGTTGCCGCGTACTCACGTGATCGGCAAATTCCCGCCGCGCGGCGGCATCACCACGGTGGAAACTTGCGCGATCGCGCTGGCAATGGCCGGCGGGCGGGCGGAATATTTACCGGTGCTGATCGCCGCGGTGGAGGCGTTTTTGCATCCCGAGACCAATGCCGAGCAGTTGCAAGCGGCGTCGGGCAGCGCGTTTCCGGTGGTGGTGGTAAACGGGCCGATTGCCAAGCAGATTCGGTTGAACTCCGGTTTCGGTTGCTTGGGCCCCGATCCGCAGCGTCCCGCGGGCGCGAGTATCGGCCGCGCGCTGCGCTTGATTCAGCAAAACGTAGGCGGCGCGCTGCCGGGTATCGGCGCGATGGCGAATTACGGCGGCATGCGCAATGTCAATCTGGTGTTCGCCGAGGACGAAGACAACATCCCGGAAGGCTGGCCCCCGCACGGCACTGAGCACCACGGTTTCGCGCGCGAGACCAACTCGGTGTCGGTGTTTTTTTGCAACGGCGCCACCAACGCGCGCCGCCGCGGTGCCAAAAAAGAAACGCCGGAAGAAGACGCCACGCAAGGCATGTATCGTTTGGCGGAATTCATGCGCGTGCCCAACTACACCAACTTGTCGGGCTACGAACAAGGCACGCCGGGCGCGATTTTGATTCCCGGCGTGGTCGCCAACAACATGGCCAAGCTCGGCTGGACCAAGCCGAAGATGCGCGAATTTTTTTATCAGCACTCGCGCATCCCGCAGAGCGAAATCAAACGCAACGGCGGCACCGCTTGGATCGAAATCGATGCAAGCCCGATCACGCGTGAAAGTTTGAAACTCGATCCATGGCCGATCACTTCGAAGCCGGAAAACTTTATCGTGCTGGTGTGCGGCGGCGGCCATCCGACGAATAGCTTCTGGCTGCAAGGCTACAGCCCGCGCGTGATCGGCAAGGAAATCCGCGTGCCGGAAACGTTCGAGCAATTGTTGACGCAAGCGGATCGAGATTTGGGGTGTGGGGATGATGTGTGTCGGATTTGAGTAGCGGTAGGGTGCGCATCGTGCACGCGTTATGTACCGATACGCGTGCGCGATGCGCACCCTACTTACTGTGTCCTCTGTGGCTAAATGGGTTTTGATGCTATATAGTAAGTATTTGAATTTATTGAATAATTTATGACCTCATATTTGGGCCTTTATGCGGCATCGGCGCTAGCGTTGACCTTATGCGCCGGCGCCGTCATGGCACAAACTTACCCATCGAAGCCCATCCGCGCCATCGTTCCCTTCGGCCCCGGTGGCCCGGGTGATTTTTTAACGCGAACCCTCGGCGCGAAATTCGCCGAAGCGACGGGCCAGCAGTGGATCGTCGACTATCGCGCGGGTGCCAATGGCATGGTCGGCACCGAACTGCTTACGCGCGCCGCGCCCGACGGTTATACGCTGTCGCTTGCCACCAACGGCACCCACGGCATCAACGCGAGTTTGTTTCCCAAACAGCCGTTCGACAGCGTGAAGGATTTCGCGCCGATCACGCGCATCGGCATGGCGCCGTTTTTGTTCGTCACCCATCCGTCATTGCCGGTGCGCAACGTCAAGGAATTGATCGCGCTGGCACGCGCGCGGCCCGGTGAAATCACCTGGGGCAGCGGCGGCAGCCCGACGCAGCTCGCGGCGGAGCTCTTCAAAAAAACCACCGGCGCGAGCTTCATCGTCGTGTCCTACAAAGGCAACGGGCCGGCAGTGACCGCGACGATTAGCGGCGAGGTATCGGTGTTGTTCGCCAACGTCGCGCAATCGGCGCCGCAGGTCAAAGCGGGGCGGTTGCGCGCGATCGGCGTCGGCAGTCTAGAGCGCTCGCCGGTGATGCCGGAGGTGCCGACCGTCTCCGAATCCGGCGCGCCGGGTTTCGAGGCCGGCGCGTGGTACGGCATGCTCGCGCCAGCCGCCACGCCGCGGCCCATCGTCGAGCGTTTGCACACGGAACTCACGCGCATCCTGAAACTACCCGACGTGCAACAGCGCCTGCGCAACGAGGCCTATCACATCATCGCCGACACGCCGGAGCAATTCACCCAGGCGATCCGCGCCGAGGTGGCGAAGTGGGCACCCATCGTTAAGCAGGCCGGATTGCGCAGCGAGTAGCGCGGCCTTGGAGGAAGCCTAGTTGAAGTTAAGCTTCAACCCCGCCGTCGGCCATTGCATCACGCCCAAGCAGCCGGTGGCCGACAACGTCACGTAAGCCGTGCGCATATCCGCGCCGCCGAAGCATAAGTTGGTGACATGCCCGTCGGGCATTTTCACCGAGCGCACCACTTCGCCCGCGGGGTTAAATTCAGTCAAGCAGCCTTCAATCAGCGTGGCCACGACGATGTTGCCGTTGGCGAGCACTTTCAGGCTGTCGAACTTGGCCTTGCCGCCCAAGCCGCCGATGATGCGGCCGCTGTGCGGCGAATATTTCGGCGGCGGCGCGATCTTGCCAAGGCCGACGATGTCGAACGCCCACAGCCGCGCGGTGTCGGTTTCGGCGGCGTAAAGGGTTTTGCCGTCGGGCGAGAGGCCGCAGCCGTTCGGACTCAATATCGGATACGCCACTTCGACAATTTTCGAGCCGTCGGGCAGCGCATAATACAAACCGCCGAGCACTTTGTGCGTGGGCATGCGTTTGCCCAAATCAGTGAAATAAAAACCGCCTGCCTTGTCGAACACCAAATCGTTGGGCGCGGAGAGCATGCGGCCGTTGCATTCTTTGTAGAGCAACTTGGCTTCGCCCGTTTTCGGATCGATGCGCTGCACGTAACCAAACTGATAATCAGGATGCGGCCCCATGCCAAGCGGATGGCCTTCGATATAGCGATTGCCGCCGTTGTTGGTGTGATAAAAAAATCCGTCGGGGCCGATCGCCAAACCGTTCGGCCCGCCGCCGGCCTTGCAGAACAGCGTTACCTTGCCGTCGGGCGCGACGCGCGAGATCACTTGGTTGCGCAGCTCCACCACCATGATGGAGCCGTCGGCACACACCACCGGCCCTTCGGGGAAGCCCAATCCGGTGGCGAGAATTTTTATGTCGTCCATGATGTGTGAATCTCCGTACTAGTAGTTCAAAGCAATGTATGCCTCGTATGCTTGTGGGTCAACCGCTTGCGTACACGCCTGATCGGCGCACACTAACGGCGCGGCTGAATTTTCTCGCCCAGCTCTTCGCAGCACCTCCCACTCACTTTCAAACGATGGAGTTCACCATGGCCCGACTGCCTTCCATTACCCAAAAAGATCAAGTGCCCGCGCAATATCACCACGTCTACGATGCCGTGTCTGCCAGCCGCGGCGGCGTGCATGGGCCGTTTTCTATGCTGATGCATTGCCCGCCGCTCGCCGCGCACTTTGTGACGCTGGGCGGCTACGTGCGCCTCGAAGGCGAGCTCGACAAACGCATTCGCGCGCTGGCCGCGATGGTGGTGGCGCGCGAGTTCGATACGATGTACGTGTGGGGCGCGCAAGCGGGCTCTTCGCGGCGGCTCGGCACGGCGGAATCGACCATCACCGCGGTGCGCGAAGGGCACTCACGCGGCGTGCCTGCGGACGACGCGCAGATCATCGACTTTACGCGCGAGCTGATCCGCAAGCATCGCGTGAGTAATGAGACGATGGCCGCGCTGCAAAAACGCTTCGGCAATTTTCAGTTGGTCGAATTAACCGGCAGCATCGGCTACTACGCCATGCTGTGCATGACGGCGAACGCAACCGAATTAGAAACCGGCGCCGGCGCGGACGTGTTGCCGGTTTAAGTTGGATTTAAAGCGCAAAAAATAAATATTTAATAAAATCAAATACTTACAATATATTCTCGATTCGAAACTATATCGGTTAACGGAGCGAACATGCTGATCATCGATTCGCAAATTCACATCTGGCAAAACGGCAAGATGAGCGCGCACCATCGCCAGATACCGACCTACTCGATAGACGACGCGCTGGCGGAGATGAAATCTGCCGGCGTCGATGGCGCGGTGATCCATCCGCCGAGCTCGCTCGGCGAAGCGGTTAACGTGTACGCCGAAGAAGCGGTGCGGCGGCATCCCGACAAGTTTTGCATCTTGGGGCACATGGACTTATTAAGCCCCGATCGCGAGAACATTGTCGCGAATTGGAAAAAACGCACCGGCATGCTGGGGTTTCGCTTCACCTTCGCCAAGCCCGAAGAAAAATCCTGGTGGACGGATGGCTCGCTCGATTGGTTTTGGGCGGCGTGTCAAAAACACGATTTGCGGGTGGGCCTACTGGCGAGCGGCGCGAACATCGCCGCCTTCGGCAACATCGCGCGGCGTTACCCCGGTTTAAAAATGCACATCGATCACATCGGCCGCGGCGGCGGACGCGCCGATTTAAAAGACGACGCGATCTACGCCAATCTGCCCGACATGCTGGCGCTGGCGAAGCTGCCCAACGTCGCGGTCAAGTTATCCGGCGCGCCGAGCACATCGAGCGAGCAGTATCCGTACACCAACATACACAAATACCTGCGGCAAATCGTCGAAGCCTTCGGCCCCGAGCGTTGCTTTTGGGGCACCGATATCACGCGCATGCCGATTTCATATCGGCAGTGCGTCACCATGTTCACCGAGGAAATGCCGTGGTTGAAAGGCCGCGATCTGGAGTTGGTGATGGGCCGCGCGTTTGTCGAGTGGCTGGGGTGGAAGCGGCCAGCGTAATTTTTTCCCGTTCGTCCTGAGCCCGTCGAAGGACGAACGCTAATTTCCAACAAACCAATCTTTCAGGAGAACAACATGGATCTAGGACTCAAAGGCAAAAAAGCCATCGTCACTGGCGGCAGCCTCGGCATCGGCAGAGCCATCGCGCGCGAACTGGCATTGGAAGGCGTGGATGTCGGCATCGTCGCGCGTAACAAGGAGCGCCTCGAGGCCGCGGCGAAACAACTCTCCGCCGAAACCAAGGGCCGCGTCATCGCGCTACCGTGCGACGTCACCAGCAAGTCGCAAGTCGAAGCAGCGGTGGCCACTGCGATGTCGCAATTTGGCAGTGTGGATATCTTAGTGAACAGCGGTTCCTCGCCTGGCGGCTCGGCCAGCGCCATCGGCCCAATCGAGACCGTGAACGACGACGATCTTTTGATGGATTTCAACACCAAGTATCTGGGCGCGGTGCGTTTCGCGCGCGCGGTGCTGCCGCACATGAAAGCCAAAAAGTGGGGCCGCATTATCAACATCAGCGGCACCAACGCGCGTAATGCCGGCAACTTGAGCGGCGGCGCGCGCAACGCGTCAATGGTGCACATGACCAAAACGCTGGCGGTGCAAAACGGCCGCTACGGCATCACGGTGAACTGCGTGCACCCCGGCACCACGCGCACCGAGCGCACGCCCAGCCTGCTCGCCAAGCAAGCCGCCGAGCAGGGCATCAGCGCCGAGGAAGTCGAAAAGCGCACCTTCGCCCCAGACGCGCCGCGCAGCAACGCGATTTGCCGCATGGTTGATGCTTCCGAAATTGCCTTTGTGACGTTGTTTTTGGCTTCGGAAAAATCTTGGGCGATTTGCGGGGAGCTGGTGGTGGCTACGGGTGGGGCGGGTAAGAACGTTTATTACTAAGCGTGCGCAACAAAATGGCCGTTCACCCTTCGATGCTTCGACGCTGCTCAGCATCAGGGCGAACGGCCATTTTGAAACCCGTTCGTGCTGAGCTTGTCGAAGCATGAACGCACTTTTTCTCATTTTGTTACGCGCTCTCAGCTGCTCGCTCAATCCGCGATAGCAAAGTAACAGCGCAAAACCCCTGGTGTCGTTCCCGCGCAGGCGGGAACAACAAGGTGGTTAGGCGATTGCTTTTTGCTGAGGCGCAGCGTGTGGAGCGCGGCCGAAGCTACTCAAACGCATAACGAAACGCGTCACCCTTGCGCACAATCTTCCCCGCCGTAGGTGCCGGAAAATGCCCCGGCAGCAAACGCATGCCGCTCTCGGCATACTCTTCAATCAGCCGCGTGCGCGTTTTTTTCGACAACTCGCGATCGGTGCACGCAAGCGTAGACCACGCCGGCTGCATCAACTGAAATTGGTGGTGTATCACATCGCCTAAAAACACCGCGCGATTCTCACCAGAACGCGCGTGAATTACCACGTTGCCCGGCGTGTGCCCCGGCGCGGGTTCGAACCACAGGCCATCCTCGAACGCGTAATCGTCGTTCACCAGCACCGATTGCCCGCTCGCCACCACCGGCAGCACGCTGTCCTCAAACGCGCGCGCGTGCGGCGATTCTTCGCCGCGTTTTTGAAATGCTTGCCAATGCTCGAATTCGCGCCGTGCCATGATGTAACGCGCGTTGGGAAAGGTCGGCACCCACTGGCCGTTAGTGAGCCGCGTGTTCCAGCCGACGTGATCCCAATGCAAATGCGTGCACATCACGAAGTCGACTTCCTCCGGCTTTACACCCACCGCAGCGAGGTCGGCGAGAAACGGCGACTTGATTTGATGAAACTGCGGGCGCGTCGGACGCGGCTTGTCGTTGCCGATGCACGAGTCGATCAAAATCGTATGGCGCCCGGTCTTGACCACGAAGCTGTGAAAGCTGAACACCAGTTTGCCGGTGGCCGGGTCGACCAAGCGCGGGCCCGCCATGTCGGGGTTCGCTTTCAACACTGCCGGATCGTAGTCGGGAAAAAACACGTGGGGCTCGATAAACGGCCCTTCATACTCGCTCACGCGATGCACTTCGAAATTGCCGATGCGTGTGATGGTCATGGGGCCTCCGCTTGAAGGTCTGTTTACCCGCGCAGTATACGAAACCGCTTATCGTCGTCCGCCGCCATTTGATTGGCGAGGTTGATCTCCCACGTCAAATACGCGTTCATTGCTTCCTCGACACCCTGATTTTGCTCGCGCGCGCGCAGCCGTATGTCGTCCGGCGTGCACGCCATGCGGGTAGCGCCTTGCTCCAGCGGAAAACCCGCCTGCCGCCACGCGTTGGTGCCGCCCTCGAGCGCTTGCACCGCGATCGATGCGGCCGCCTTCACATCAAGCGCCGCGAGTTTCGCCAGAATGCCGTTGCCGGAGGTGATCACCAACGAATGCGAGGCCGGCATCTGCGGCAAAATTTCACCAAGCCGCGCGCGCAGGCCAAACCACGCGCCGGGTATGTGGCCGGCGAGATAATCGCGGCTCCAATCAACGTCGAGCACGGTGACGTTGCCGGCATCGAAACGCTCGCGCAGCGCCGCCGCGTTGATCGTCGGCACCACGGTGTTTTGCAAGCCCAGCGCCCGCGGCTGCCACGCGCCGCCCTGTTGTGTGTGCGCGCGCAGGTCGATGGTCATCGCGGCCGCGTCCCAGCCCATTTGTTTCATCCAATGCGCGGTCATCACCGCGCGCACGCCGTCGTCGTCCACCAGCACCACGCGCGCGCCCCAGGTGGCGCAATGGCGATCGGTTTCTTGTATCAGTTGGCCGCCGGGGACGTTTTTCATGCCGGCGAGGTGGCCCGCGGCGTATTCATCGGCGTCGCGCACGTCGATGACGTAAGTCGTGCGTTGCGCTTCGGCCTGCCACGCGGCGAGTGTTGCAGCGTCGATGCGCGCGATGCCGAATTTTTGCGCAACCCGATCGGCCGCCGCTTTGGCCTGCGCGTGGCCCGCCGGCGTGACGTTCGGCGCCTTGGCGTTAGAGCCCTTCAACACCTGATAACCCGACAGATGCCACGCTTGCGTGCCGTTTTTAAGAGACACCACTTTATTGGGCACGCCGGCGTTGATCAGCGATTGCGCGCCGATGATGCTGCGCGTGCGCCCGCCGCAGTTGACGATCACCATCGTCTTGGGGGAAGGCACCATATCGGCAAAGCGATACACCAGTTCCGCGCCCGGCACGCTGATCGCGGTGGGGATGCTGTTCACGTGAAACTCCTCGAACGAGCGGCTATCGAACAGCGCGATATCGGCTTTGTCGTCGATGAGTTTTTTGAGCTCCTCGGCGGTGATCCATGGCGTGCCCGCTTCATGCTCTACCACTTCGGCGAACGCTTTGCTGGGCACATGCACGCCGCTGTAAATGGCGTAGCCGGCCTTTTCCCACGCGCTGACGCCGCCGGTGAGCACGGCGACATCGCCATACTCCAACGCCGTCATGCGCGCCGCCGCGCGCTGCGCCAAACCTTCACCATCATCACACCACACCACGCGCGCGGAACGGCGTGGCACCGAGGCATCGACGATCAACTCCAAGCGGCTTAACGGCACGCACGCCGCCATCAGCATATGGCGTGCATCAAACGGCACTTCCTCGCGCGCATCGAGCAGCGCGATTTCGCCGCCGTCGTGCAGCGCGGCTTTCAGGGTTTTCGCGTCGATCGATTTCACCGGGTTACTCATGGTTTTTCCTCTCGGCCTTAATTCAACGTCAAAAACTTGTTGACGCAGATTAACGCAGATTTTCGCAGATTGTTTCGGGGGTTAATCCGCGTAAATCTGCGTCGAAGATTTTGAATTTGCAGTTGAACAACCGCGACACACTCATTCCTTGCCGTCGTGCGTACACACCGAAATGCGCGCATTTTTATTCGAGCGATTGCTCCACGCGTGATTGGCGCCGCGCAGCACCGCGATTTCGCCTTGCTTCATCGCCACCTCCTCCGTGTCGAGCACCAGCGTGATCTCGCCGTCGAGCACGCACACAAAATCCACCGTGCGGGTTTTTTGCATGTACGGATGCGGCGCATTCATAGAATAAGTTGACGCACCCGGCGAACCCATCGCTTTAAAAAACGCCTTCACTTCGGCCTCACCCACTTTACCTTTCCAACTCGCGTCTGGCGGATAGTCGATGACGCGGCACACGCTGCCGTTTTTCGGCGGCTCGATGGTGTGCGGCAGGTGCAGCGTCTCATAGACCATCTTCGGCGGATAGGTATCGGCCACCCACAAGCGGTGCGCGGCATAACCGGGACGCGCGGGGTCCAGCCGAATGTCCGGCGCGGCGGTGTCAGCGACCAACTCGCCGCGCCCTTCAGTGCGATCGATGGTAACGATGCGCCGCGCGGGCTTAACGCCCGCGGGCAGCTTGGGCGCAGGCAGCGGTTTGTCATTGCCCACCGCAAGCCCCTTGCCATCAGCGCCGAAGTCGCCCCAAATCATGTCAAACGCCATGCGCGCACCCTCGGGGAAGCGCCACAAATGCCAAGCGCCGACTTGCACCACGATGTCGCCCACCGTCATCGGCAGCGTGCAATCGTCGAGCACCAGATCGCGGCCGTTGTGAATGACGATGCCATAGTCGAGCGTCTGCGTTTTGTGCATCGCCGATTCATATAACGAGTTGCCGCCGCGATCCCACAAGCCCTGGCCCGGCACGCGCGGCTTGGGCGCGTGGGGTGCTACCACTTCCGGGTCTTTCGCTCGATCGTAGCCGGGCTGCAGCGCGCGCGCTTGCACCACGCGAAAATGGCCGCCACCGATGGGGCCGGAGAACACATACGGCAAGTTGCCGTCGTCATTGGCGCCGTTGATCGGCAGCGGCGTCTCGTGCCACACCCAAATGTCGGTGTGGCCGCGGCCGGTACCGAGCGAGCCTTCATGTTGATTGGGCGCGGGCCCGTCCCATTGAACTTTGCTGCGGCCCTGTAGGTCTTTGCCGGTGACCACGCGGCGGATCGGGGTAAGGCTCGACATAACGGCTCCTTCAGACAAGATTTGACCGCTGACAAGCGGCATTATGACATGCCGGCTTTATGCCCCCGCCTTGCCCTTCGGGCGCATGCACACAAGCGGCACTTGTTATCCCGTACGTAAACGCGAATAATGATCCGCCCGCTTCAGCCATCTCGAAACGTCCCGGTTTTACCCAGCATTTCACTCAGGAGGCCTTATGGCACGACTCAACGTAAACGGCAGAAATTACACCATCGATGTTGAACCCGGCATGCCTTTGTTGTGGGCGATCCGCGAGCACATCGGCTTGACCGGCACCAAGTACGGCTGCGGCGTCGCGCAATGCGGCTCGTGCACGGTGCATATCGATGGTGCGCCGGTGCGCTCGTGCGTGATGCCGGTGTCTGCGGCCGAAGGCAAAAAGATCACCACCATTGAAGGTCTCGCCAGCGGCAACATGCTGACCAAAGTGCAACAAGCGTGGGTCGATCACGAGGTGCCGCAATGCGGCTATTGCCAATCGGGCATGATCATGGCGGTGACAGCGCTGCTTAACAGCAAGCCCAAGCCCACCGATGCCGACATCGATGCCGCGATCACCAATATTTGCCGTTGCGGCACCTTCCAACAAGTGCGCGAGGCGATTCACGCCGCGGCCAAGGCATAAGGAGAAGCGAACATGGATATGAACACAATGCCTAAATTCAGCCGCCGTTCGTTTTTGATTACCACCGCTGGCGGCGGCTTGGCGCTGGGCTTAAG
Source organism: Betaproteobacteria bacterium (assembly GCA_016868015.1). Lineage (GTDB taxonomy): Bacteria > Pseudomonadota > Gammaproteobacteria > Burkholderiales > SG8-41 > UBA5216. The sequence continues at coordinate 662 of VGIF01000127.1, read as the reverse complement.
CCTGCCCGGCTGCGCCACCTCGGAGGGTACCGCCGCCCCCGGCGTGGAAGTCACACACTGGGTGGTGATCAAACCCGACGACACCGTGGTGATCCGCATCGCGCGCTCGGAAATAGGCCAGGGCACGCTCACCGGCCTCGCCCAATTGGTGACCGAAGAACTGGAGTGCGATTGGAACAAAGTCACCACCGAATACCCGACGCCGGGCGAGAGCGTGAAACGCAAACGTGCCTGGGGTGACTACTCCACCGGCGGCAGCCGCGGCATCCGCGAGTCGCATCTTTACGTGCGCCAGGGCGGCGCCGCCGCGCGCATGATGTTGATCCAGGCGGCGGCGAATCAATGGAAAGTACCGACCGCCGAGTTAAGCGCCGCCAATAGCGTGATCACGCACAACCCCAGCGGCCGCAAACTGCGTTACGGCGAAGTCGCCGAAGCCGCATCAAAATTGCCGGTGCCGGACAACAAGACGATTAAGGATACGCTGATCAAGTAGGTAAAAGGTGCGCCCGAGGAAAGCGATGATGCCGATTAGGCGAAATGAATGCTGATTTCATCAGGCCGAAGGCGCTTTCGATGTTTAATTCGGTGTTTTTCGCCGTTTTAGGCTTCCGCTGCACGCACTTATCCCGTGAGCGGCCTATCCCATTTGTAAATGTTCA